>JBGPJN010000058.1:0-13548 GCA_041485445.1 Dehalococcoidia bacterium | reverse complement strand
GGCCATGAACCCGGCCAATCTCACCATCGAGCAGGCGGCGGCCATACCGGGGCCGGGGTTCACCGCTCTGCAGGGACTTCGCGACAAAGCCCGGATTCCGCCGGGGCAAAAGGTTTTGATCAACGGTGCGGCGGGCGGTGTTGGCACGTTCGCCGTGCAAATCGCCAAATCGTTCGGCGCGGATGTAACGGGCGTGTGCAGCACCAGGAATGTCGACCTCGTCCGATCAATCGGCGCAGACCATGTCATCGATTACTCCCGGGACGATTTCACCCGGAGCGCTGAGCGATACGACTTGATCTTCGATTGCGTGGGGAATCGTCCGTTTACGCAATTTTTTGTACCGGCGGCAAGCAATACCGCGTAAAGCCCGGCGACGTGCTGGACGTGGAGAAGCTGCCGCTGGATGTGGGCTCGGTGGCGGAGTTCGGCGAGGTGCTGGCGGTATCCGACGGCGGCCAGGTGACCTTCGGCACGCCCCAGGTGGCCGGCGCCCGGGTGGTCGCCCAGGTCCAGGACCAGCACCGAGACCGGAAGCTCATCGTGTTCAAGTACAAGTCCAAGACGCGATATCGCAGGATGCGGGGACACCGGCAGAATCTCACCCGCCTGTTGATCCAAGACATCCAGGTGAGCGCCCCGGCCCACGCCCGTGGCAGGAGTTAGGCAGAGATGGCGCATAAGAAGGCGGGGGGCAGCACCACCAACGGGCGCGACAGTGTCGCCAAGCGTCTGGGGGTGAAGCACTACGGGGGCGAGGCGGTAATCTGCGGCAACATCATCGTGCGGCAGAAGGGCACCAAGTTCCATCCCGGCCACAATGTGGGCATGGGCCGGGACTACACTCTTTTCGCCCTGGTGGATGGCAACGTGACATTCGAGTGGGCGCCGGGCGCCAAGCGCCGGGTGAGTGTTTATCCGGTGGGCGCAGGCGTGGAAGTCTAAAGAAGATAAGCTGGTTCAACTATGAAGGCAGACATTCATCCCAAGTTCTACACCGCGACGGTGACCTGTTCCTGTGGCAACGTGTTCCAGACCGGCGCCACCAAGCAGGCCCTGCGGGTGGAGATCTGCAGCAAGTGCCACCCCTTTTACACGGGTGAGCAGCGCATTGTGGACACCCAGGGCCGGGTGGAGCGCTTCCGCCGCCGCTACAGCATCAAGTAGGTCACCCGGTCGGAACCTTCACCGAATCGAGGGCGCCATGCCCTCGATTCCTTTTTGCCGGAGGTGGTGTTGGCTCAACCAGCCAAGTTCTCCTACGGCGGCCAGGCCGTCATTGAGGGAGTGCTAATCCGGGGCCGGACCAACTTCAGCCTGGCGGTGCGTCGCCGGGACGGCAGCATCACCGCCCGCCAGGAGTCCCTCAACCCCCTCTACACCGGGCGGGTCCGCCGCTGGCCCCTCCTCCGGGGCATGCTGGCCCTGCTGGAGACCCTCATCCTCGGCATCAAGGCATTGCACCGCTCCGCGCAGATGGCCATATCCGATGGCCCCGTGGGCCAGGCCCAGGACGGGGAGATGCCCGCCGGGGCCTTGGCCATAACCTTGGCGGTGTCTCTGGTCCTGGGCATCGCCATTTTCTTCCTGGCGCCTCTGCTGGTAGCCCGAGCACTGGACCCCCTGGCCCCCTCGGCCCTGGCCAGCAACCTTATCGAGGGCGCGGTGCGGCTGGCCATGTTGCTGGGCTATATCTGGGGCGTCGGCCATATGACGGACATCCGGCGGGTGTTTGCCTACCATGGCGCGGAACACATGGTGGTCCACACCCAGGAAGCGGGGCTGAGCTTGACCGTGGCCAACGCCCGGAAATTCGGCACCCCCCATCCGCGCTGCGGCACCGCCTTCCTGCTGGCGGTGGTGCTGGTCTCTATCATCGTGTTCGCGCTTATGGGCCGGCCCGGCATAGAGTGGCGCATCCTCTCCCGCATTTTGCTCCTGCCGGTCATTGCCGGCATCAGCTACGAGATTATCCGGTTCAGCGGCGCCCATCAGCACGGCTGGCTGGGCAACACCCTGGCGTATCCAGGGCTGTTGCTCCAGCGCTTGACCACCCGCCAGCCCGACGACGGACAGGTGGAAGTGGCCATCTGCGCCATGCAGGCCGCCATGGCGGCGGACGCGGGCCAACAGTACCAGCCCAGCTTCCCGGCGCGTCCCGATGGCATCGGGAAGGCCGTGACCAGCCAGTCCGCCACCGGGACTCGGGGGAAGCGGAGCTGAGTCAATCAGTCATGCGCTGAGGTGCGGGTATGCCCGAGGAACACCACCACCGATGTGAGAGTTGCGGCCGGGACTTGGTCGCCGGACAGAATTGGTCCGCGCCGCCGGCCACCCGCCTGCCCTACGATGCCCGCAGGGAGGAGGGGGACCGCCGCCTGCGGGAGTACGCTGAGGCCATGGACCGGCTGGCGGCACAGTTGGCGGCGCTGAGGGAAGCGGTGCAGGCAGGCTCCGCAGGCGGTGAACGGGTGCTGGACACCCTGAACGCCATGGTCAGTCAACTCCGGCAGCGGCACGGGCTGTGCATCCAGCGGGAGTGCATCGTGTGCCGGGCCCAGGAGCAGGCCATCAAGGACCACGTGGTGCTTTACATCGACTGGAAGGTGCCGGGCACCATCGACAAGCTGGAGGAGGCCCGGCGGGGGACGTGACCGGCGC
Organism: Dehalococcoidia bacterium; assembly: GCA_041485445.1. Taxonomy (GTDB): domain Bacteria; phylum Chloroflexota; class Dehalococcoidia; order Lucifugimonadales; family UBA3495; genus SHYG01. The sequence goes on along the minus strand of JBGPJN010000058.1, from coordinate 10,887 downwards.
CATGCGGCAGTCGCCGGACTGGGACATGAAGCAGGGGCGCCCCGAACGTTGGGGCGCCCCTGCTTCATCATGCGGAATCCCCGAGGTGCGGACTGGGGGCCCTAAGACGGAATAGCCGCCCGGGCCTGGGCCAACAGCTCCTCCGTGGAGTCCTCCAGGTTAATGGGGTCGCCGTGGGGCTGGGGCACCGGGAAGCCGGTCTTGTAGTAAAGCTCGATGCGGTTGCCCTCGGGGTCAAAGAAGTACAGGCCCAGGGCGTTGCCGTGGCTTACCACCCGGTCAATGCGCACCTTCTCCTTCAGCAGCCGGCGGTAGTAGTCCCGCAGGTCGTCCACGCTGGGCACCTTGAAGGAGATCTGCTGGATTACCTTGGCGTCGGGGGGCGCGGCGCGGCCCTTCATCAGCACAAACTCGTGGTGCTCATACTGCGGGTTGGCGCTGAGGAAGGTCATGCCCCGGCCCTCCAGGTCCTCGTCGGCGATCTTCAGCCCCATCACCCGGGTGTAGAAGTCCCGCATCTTCATCAGGTCGGTGGCGTAAACCCCCACGTGGCCCAGACCGTCAATTCGTGGCATGGCGGCTACCCTCCTCGCAAATATCCCTGGCAAGCCTCCCTGGCTGGGGCCATTATAGCATTCCGGGCGGGGCATCCGGCGGCAATCAGATGGTCAGCGGCTTTTTGCTGATCTGGGCGGGCGCCACGATGCCGCCGGAAAGCACCAGCCGCACCGCTTCCTGCACCGGCATGCCGGTGTCGTAGACCTCCCGCACCGGCAGGATGGCTACCCAGCCTGACTGGGGAGTGGGGGCGGTGGGGATGTAGACGATGGCCAGAGGGGCATCGTTCTCGTCCTTGGTGAGGGCAGTTAGGAACCCGATGGTCCAAAGGCCGGGCCGGGGATACTCGATCAGCACCACCCGCTTGAACCCGGTGGTGGAGCTGCCAGAGAAGGATTCAATGAGCTGCTTGGCTGCCGAGTAGACGGTGTTAAACACCGGCACCCGCAGGAGGATGGACTGGCCGAGGCGGATGAGTTGCTTGCCCACTACTACGGTGCCCAGCAGGCCCGCCAGGTAGACCATGATGATGATGATGACCGCCCCCAGTCCGGGGATGTGCCGGCCCAACAGGGGCTGAATGGCGGGCTGGAGAATGCCGTCGATGGCGTCGAAAAGAAACTTCAGCACCAGATAGGTGATGGCTACCGGCACCAGCAGCAGGAGGCCGGTGCCCAGGGTCCCGGTGAAGTGGCCGGCAATCTTGCCCCGAAGCGTGCGGTGTCTTGGTGCTTCCAAAGCTTAGATCGTCCCTGCCCGCAGCGCCTGGTGCACTTTCTCGGCGGTGATGGGCAACTCGGTGATGCTCACCCCCACGGCGTCCAGCACCGCATTGGCGATGGCCGGGGCCACCGAGCTGATGGGCTGCTCCCCGATGGCCTTGCCGCCATAGGGGGTGGGCCCGCCGCCCCGGCTCTGCACCAGCACCGTGCGCAGCTCCGGGATATCCGCCATGGTGGGCATCTTGTACTCGCCGAAGGTCAGAGTGGAGGCCTTCCCGTCCTCGTACCTGATCTCCTCCATCAGGGTATACCCGATGCCCTGCATGATCCCGCCCTCAATCTGTCCCTGGTGGGCTTGGGGGTTGAGCACCGTGCCCACGTCCTGGGCGGTGGTGAAAGTTAGCAGCTTCACCTGGCCGGTCTCCCGGTCCACCGCCACCTCGGCCACCTGGGCGGTGAAGCAGGTCAGGTCCTCGTCGCGCTCGGAGTTATAGGTGGACTCGCCCTCCACGGCGCCGCCGGACCGGGCCACCAGCTCCGCCAGCGCCACGGGCCGGTGGCGCGGAGCGCTAATCTGCCGGTCCTTGAAGGTGATCTGGTCTTCCGGCCAGCCGTAGAGGTCGGCGGCCAGGGCCGTCAGCCGGGACCGGACCTCCCGCGCCGCGCCGTACACCGCCTGGCCGCCCACGTGAGTCACCCGGCTGCCGCCCACGCCGGAGTCGAAGGGGGCGTCGTCGGTGCTCCAGGGCACCAGGCGGACCTCATCGTAGGGGACGCCCAGCTCCTCGCTCACCACCTGCCGCAGCACGGTGTAGAAGCCGGAGCCGGTGTCCTGCAGGGGCGTGTACAGGGTAACCGTCCCGTCAGTGTCCACCGATACCTTGGCGGTGGAGGTGCCCGCCCCCACGTGGCGCTCGCACACGGCGATGCCCCGGCCCACCCGCCAGTCGCCGCCGTCCCGGACCAGGCCGGCTGGCACGGTCTTGGGTGAGTGGTAGCCTGACTCCTGGATGGCCGCCTCCAGGGTGGGCAGGCCAATGAAGTGGCGCCAGTGGTGGCCCAGGGGCGACTCTTCTCCGTCCCGCACCAGGTTATGCCGCCGGAACTGGTAGGGGTCAATGCCCAGGTCCCGGGCGATGAGGTCTATCTGGGCCTCCGAGGCGAAGACGGACTGGGGCCCTCCGGGGGCGCGCATGTTGCCACAGGGGGTGCGGTTGGTGTAGACCACGTAGGTGTCGATCTGGCAGTGCTCCATGCGATAGGGCCCGATGCAGCCTACGCCGAAGGCTGTGCCCTTCTGGGGCCGGAAGCCGCCGGAGCCGCCGCTGTCAAAGATCAGCCGGGCCTGGCGGGCGGTGATGGTGCCATCCCGCTTCACCCCGGTCTTGAAGGTCATCACCGCCGGGTGGCGGGGGTTGGCGGCCATCAGCTCCTCCACGTAGGTCATCACCATGCGCACCGGGCGTCCCGTGGCCTTGGACAGCCAGTAGGCCACGTGGGTGTCCATGAAAGAGCCCTTGCCGCCAAAGTCGCCGCCGATGTTGATGGGGTTGACCCGGATGTGGTCCTGGGGGACCTCGATTCCCTCGGATAGCTGGCGGCGCAGCAGGAAGGGCGTCTTGCTGTTGGCCCACACCTGCACACGCCCCTGGGGGTCCAGGTACACCACCGCGGCGTGGGGCTCGATGTACCCCTGGTGCTGGTGCTGGGTGCGGAATGTGTGCTCAAAGATGTGGTCGGCCTGGGCGAACCCGTCTTCAACTCGGCCCCGGCCCCAGGTGGCGTGGGCCATCACGTTGGGGTGCTCCTGGGGGCCGTCGGCGCGCCCGGAATACTTCATGAAGTTGGGGTGCAGCACCGGCGCATCGGGGGCCATGGCCTCCACCGGGTCCAGCACCGCCGGCAGCTCCTCGTACTCCACCTCAATGAGGTTCAGCGCCTCCTGAGCGATGTCGTTGTCCTCGGCGGCCACCGCCGCCACCTTCTGGCCCACAAAGCGCACCACGTCCTGGGCCAGCATGGGCAAATCCCGCAGCATGCGGCCCACCAGGTGGGTGGGGATGTCCCGACCGGTGAGCACGGCGTGCACGCCCGGCAACCGGCGGGCGGCCCCGACCGAGTCGGGGTCAATGGACCTGATGCGGGCGTGAGGGTAGGGGCTGCGCAGGCACTTGCCCACCAGCAGGCCGGGCAGGTCCAGGTCGGCGGTGTAGCGGGCGGCGCCGGTGACCTTCTCCGGGCCTTCCGCCCGGCCCACGGGCTGGCCGATGCTCTGGTAAGACGTGGTCATGGCGGCGCCTCCTAGCTGAAGATTTCCCCAAGCGAAAGCGAGAATCCGGGCAAGAGGTCTTGATCCTCAATGGCGGCATCCTCGCGGTACCCCCGGGAGGTGCCGTCGGGGGAGTAGACTTGAACCCGGCGGCTATCGGGATAGACCACCCACACCCTCTGGGTGCCGCTCCTGAGGTAGTCCTGCACCTTCTGCTCTATTTCGCTGGCGGTATCCGATGGAGAGACGACCTCCACCGCCAGGTCCGGCGCGCCCGTGAAGAATCCCCGCAGGCCACCCACAGGTACGCGCTCCTTCCTCACGAAGGCGATATCGGGGCCCCTCACCGTGTCGGGCTGCGATTCCAGCCGGAAGCCCGTTTCCACCACCACGCGTCCCAGGTTATGCCGGCGCGCGAAGGATCCCAGCGCACTGGCGATGTTGACCGCAGTCTCACCATGGTCCCAACCTGGTGGCGCCATCTCGACTATTTCCCCCTTCACCAGCTCAAAGTCCCCCTCCTGGTGGCTGTAAAGGCGGAAGAACTCCTCGGCGGTAAGGAGGGTACGCTGCTCCGTCATAGGTCTCCATCCATAGGGAATCTCAATGGTAAGAGTAAGTGGGCTACATTATACCTCATTGCCAGATGCCTTCCGGTGGGCGATAATAGCGCCAATCCAAGGCACCTCTACTGGAGGCAGCAATGCGCGTCCTGCTGATCGCCACCAACCGTCACCACCGCCTCATGAGCCGCATGGAGGCACGTCCCCTGCCCATTGGGCTGGCCTACGTGGCCGGCTACCTGGACCGGGAGCGGCACCAGGTAAAGGCCCTGGACCTGATGTTCTCCGAGGACTACCTGGCCGATGTGGAGGCCACGGTGCGGGAGTTCCAGCCCCAGATGGTGGGTATCTCCCTGCGCAACCTGAGCAACCATAGCTACCTGGACCCCCAGTGGGCGCTGCCCACCACCCGGGAGGTGATTGACCGCGTGCGCAGCCTGTGCGACGCCACCATCGTCTGTGGCGGCCCGGCCTTCAGCCTGCTGCCCAAGGAGTGCTTCAGCTACCTGGAGCCGGACCTGGGCATCGCCGGCGACGCGGGTGAGACCTTCGCCACCCTGGCCGACCGGCTGGAGACGGGGGACGCCAGCTATCGGGACTTGCAAGGGATGGTGTACCGCGAGGGCGACCGGGTGGTGTTTGACGGGGCCCGTTGCGCCTCCTCCTTTGGCAAGCCGCCGCGACTGGAGGACCTGGATCTGAAAAAGTACGCCCAGGCGGGCTTTGGCGTGGGGGTGCTGACCAAGCTGGGCAGCTTCAACTATCCCTCGTCGGCCTCGGAGGCCCAGAAGGAGGCGGCGGCCTGGCGGGTGATCCGGCCCATCCCGGAGGTAGTGCGGGAGGTAAAGGACCTGTACCAGCGCCTGGGGCTGCGCAAGGTGTTCTTTATCGACAACGGGTTCAACATCCCGCTGGCTCACGCCAAAGACCTGTGCCGCGCCCTCCTGGACACGGAGATGGACCTGCGCTGGAACACGCCGCTGGCCCCCTACGGCTGCGACGCCGAGCTCGTCGGGCTGATGAAGCAGTCCGGCTGTGCCCTCACCCTGATGGGCGGCCTGCGGGGCGATTCCCACGAGGGCGGCTCCCTGGACGAGCGCCTGGAGCCGGTGGCGGAGACCTGCCGCCTGTGCGAGGGCGGGGACCTGCACTACTCCATCACCATGATGTTTGGGGAGCCGGGGGAAACCCGGCAGACGGTGGAGAAGAAGCTGGCCTTCCTGCGGGGGCTGAACCCGGCCATGGCCAACCTGCGCATCGGGGTCAGCATCCTGCCGGGCACCGGCGTGGCCAAGCGGGCGGTGGAGGAGGGGCTGGTGCAGGACGAAAGCGAGCTAATCCGCCCCACTTTCTACATTGAGCCGGCGGTGCGGGACTGGCTGGTGGACCACCTCATGGCCGAGGCGGCGGGCCACCCCCGGTGGAACCTGCTGTAAGGCTTTCCCAACAGTGGTTCGAGGAACACGAGTAGGGGCAGGTTTCAAACCTGCCCCTACGTGGTTTTTGCAGCTGGTTAAGCAGGCGCCCGCGCCCCCACAAACTCCCTAACCGCGGCCTCCAGCAGGCGGTTGAAGGTGGCGGGGTCCTCCATCATCACGAAGTGCCCCGTGCCGGACATGAGCCGTATCTCCACGCCGCAGCCATGGGCCGCCTCCAGATCGTTGGGGCGGTAGTCCGAGTTGATGGCCACCACCGGGACATTGAGCCCCCGCAAGGTCTGCTTCAGCGTCTCGTGGTAGCGCCGGCTGCCTTCTCTGGCGCCGATGCCCACCGCCGGCGGGGCCGCCGCCATGTCCTGGATGATCCAGTCCCGCTGCGCCGCCTCGGAGGCGGCGATGAACATGTCCGGGACGTACTTCCGGGCCGCCTCAGGGAAGTCCTGCCGGAAGGGGGCCATGATCCGGTCTATCTCCGCGGCGGTGAAGGTGACTCCCAGGTCGCGGTAGGTGTCTGCGCCCACCACGCCGATGACCCGCCCCGCCATCCCCTGGTCTTGAATCAACTGGCGCGCCGCCTCCGCCACCACCGGCCCGCCCATGGAGTGGCCCACCAGCACTACCTGCGCCAGCCCCAGGTGCTGCACCACGGCCGCCACGTCGGCGCCGAAGGCGGGCATAGTCCACTCCCGGCGCGCCAGGCCCGACTGGCCGTGCCCGGCCAGGTCCACAGCCACCACCTGGTGCCGCTGGCTCAGGGGGCCGATTTGCTTGGCCCAGTAGGTGCGGTCACAGCACCAGCCGTGGACCAGCACCAGGGCGGGTCCTTCAGCGGAAGGATGGGTCTCGAAGCGAATGGGGACGCCATCAGGGGCAACTACGGTGCCAAGCATATCCACCTCCAAGACTATACCTGCGGGGCTACCTCCAGGCTGCCGCCGGCCCTGCCCTTGCTGCCCGCCTGCACCCGCCGGGCGACCTCCTCCACCACCGGCGTGATGTCCTGGGAGGTGTCCACCGCGTAGTGGGAGCGGGCGATGGGCTGCTCCATGGGCCGCAGACGGCAGTAAATGAGCCAATCGGCGTCGGAGAAGCTGCTGTTGGTCTCGCCGTTGGCGCGGCCGGTGAGCCGGCGGCGGATGACCCCGTTGGGCGCGGTCAGGTGCACCAGGACCAGAGGAACGTCCAGGCGGTCGGTGATGTCGTACAGGGGCTGGCGAAATGCCTCGTTCAGGTTGGTGGCGTCGAAGAGCACCTTGCGTCCCTCCTGCAGCAACTCCTCGATGAGCCGGTGGCAGGCGGAGAACAGGCGAGTGCTTTCGCCGGCGGTGTATTTGGGCTGGCCCACCAGGGCTTTGCGCAGGCGGTCGCTGCTCAGCACGGCCATGGGCACGCGGTGCACCAGCTCCCGGGCGAAGTGGGACTTGCCGGCGCCGGGCAGCCCGCACAGCGCCACCAGGAAGGCCTGGCTGCGGCGGCCGGCGGGCACCGCCTCCAGGTCGCAGGCCAGGGTCTGGCGCAGGGTGGCCAGGTCCGCCGGCAGTTGCCCAGGGTCGCCGTTGGGTGCGGTCATGGGTGGCCTGGCCCCTTGGGTAGAGTGGCCCAATTCTATGGGCGGCGCCAGGGTGGGTCAAGGCAGGTTCTGCCCTGGTAACTGTTCAGACTGGTCTTCGTCATTCCGGCACAAGCCGGAATCCATCGGCGCGTCTCAACCGCGCGTGTATCTGGACACCGGCCTTCGCCCTTCAGCTGAAGGATGACGGACGGCGGCTCCACTTCCTACCTCATCAAGTCTGAACAGTTACCTACCCTGAGCTAGCCTCCGCCCAACAGCACCTTTACCAGTACGTACCGAATAATCTCCAGGAGGATGATGGCGATCATGGGGCTGAGGTCCAGGAGCCCCAGGTTGGGCATCACCCGCCGGATGGGCCCCAGGATAGGCTCGGTAAGCTGGTTGGCCACGGCGAAGAGGCCGGCCAGCAGCGGGTTGGGGCGCGGGCCGGTCATGGGCAACAGGAAGGAGAGAATGATGCGGGCCAGGATGGCGAGGTAGAAGACCCAGAACAGGGCGTTGACCAGGGTTGCCGGGTTGCGCAAGGCCTCCAAGTTTCTCCCCTTACCCCTGGCCCAGTTTGATGGACTTCTGGAAGGCGGCGTTGACCGCCTCCACCACCGCGCCGGGCACCCCCCGGTGCTCCAGCACCTGCAGGGCCTCGGCGGTGGTGCCGCCGGGGGAGACCACCATGTCCTTCAGCTCGCCGGGGTGCTTGCCGGTTTCCAGCACCAGCCGGGTGCTCCCCAGCACCGTCTGCAAGGCCAGGGTGCGGGCCAGGTCCCGGGGCAGGCCCACGTAGACGCCGGCGTCAATGAGCGCCTCAATGAACAGGAACACGTAGGCCGGGCCGCTGGCGCTGAGGGCGGTGGCCATGTCCAGGTACTTCTCGTCCTCCACGTAAATCTCCTGGCCCACGGTGGCCAGAATGGATTTAGTGGCGTCGCGGCGGGCCTGGTCCACCTCTTTGGCGCAGGTCCACAGGCTCATGCCGCAGCGGATCTGCGCCGGGGTGTTGGGCATGACCCGTATTATTGCTGGGTGGCCCAGCCCCTGGCTGAGGGTGGACAGCTTGGCCCCAGCGATGATGGACAGCGCCGCCTGCTGGGGGCCCAGGTGCCCCTTGAGCTGGCGGAACACCGTCGGCAGGTCCTGGGGCTTGATGGCCAGGATCACCAAGTCGGCGCCCTGGGCGGCCTCCAGGTTGTCCTGGGTCGCTTTCACGCCGTACTGGCGGGTCAGGGCCTGGCGTCGCTCGGGCCGGGGCTCGCCCATGTGGATGGCGCCCGGCTCGGCAAGCTTGGCGGCCAGCACGCCGCCCAGAATCGCCTCCGCCATGACGCCGCCGCCGATAAAGGCCAGCTTCATAAGATTTGTCTCCTGCTCAGCGCCGATCCGATAACTGCAGAGAGCGCTGAGGACGCAGAGGGTTTACAATGGATGTCTCTTGTTGTCTATTGTCTCAGCGGCCTCGGAGCCTGCCCTGAGCTTGCCGAAGGGCCCTCGGCGGTGAATCGTGGGCCGGGCCCTAGAACTCCGCCAGGCCGTTGCCCTGGGCCAGGGCCACCGCCAAGCGGATGGCCTCCAGCATGCTGGTCTGATCGGCCACGCCCTTGCCGGCGATGTCGAAGGCGGTGCCGTGGTCCACCGAGGTCCGCACGAAGGGCAGCCCCAAGTTGGCCGTGATGCTCTCCTCGAAGCCGTACACCTTCACCGGGATGTGGCCCTGGTCGTGGAACATGGCCAGCACCACGTCGTAGCGGCCCTGGATGGCGTGGTGGAACACGATATCGGCGGGCACCGGCCCCACGGCCTGGATGCCCTGCACCCGGGCCGCCGCCACCGCCGGGGCGATCTCCTGGGCCTCCTCGTGGCCCAGCAGGCCGCCGTCGCTGCCGTGGGGGTTCAGGGCCGCCACGCCGATGCGCGGCTGGGGAAAGCCCCAGCGGACAAAGCTCTCGTGGGTCAGGGCCAAATAGTCCAGGATGCGGCCCTTCTTCACATAATCGCAGGCCACCCGCAGGGAGCGGTGGGTGGTGAGGTGGACCACCCGCAAGTTCTTGGCCAGGAGCATGGTGGCCACGGTCTTGGCCCCGCACATCTCTTGTAAAAGCTCCATGTGGCCGATGGACGTGTACCCCGCCAGGCTGGCGGCCTCCTTGTTCAGGGGCGCGGTGGCCAGGCCGTCCACCACGCCGGCCAAGGCCAGCTCCCCGGCCTTGGTCACCCACTCCATGGCGGCCTTGCCGCAGGCGGGGCTGATCTGGCCCACGGTGATGTCTTCCGGGTTCAGGTTGTGGATGTCCACCACGTCCACCACCTTGGGGTCCTGCCCCGCGGCGGAGGGGTCCTTGACCTCATGGATGCGCAGGGGCAGGCCGGTGAGCTTCACCGCCTGGCGCATGGCGTAGGTGTTGCCCACCACGATGGGGCGGCAGGAGGCGTAGACCCGCGGGTCGGCGAGGGCCTTGACCACCACCTCCGGCCCGATGCCGCAGGGGTCGCCCATGGTGATGGCGATGGCCGGTTTCCTGGTGTTGGTCATAGACACGCCTCCCAGCGCGAAGTCCTTGGATTATAGCATGGGTCAGTTGTTAGTCACCGCGTCCAGGGGTAGGCCTTGCCGCAGTTGTGGCAGTAGCTGGGCCGGGCGTACTCGCCGCGGGCGGGCGCCGTGCCGCCGTCGTGGAACACGCCGCGGATGGGCGCGGTGCAGGCAGGGCAGGCGGTGATGGCCGCCTTGCCGCACATGTGGCAGAAGCGCTGGTTGTGGGCCGGGCTGCCCACGGACATGGGGTTGATGACGTGGCCGCCCTGGCAGATTTGGGCGGTGTCGTACCAGGTTTCTCTCATGCCAGCCCCAACGCAAGCTGTAGTCTCAGGTTTAGCTCCCCCATTATCGCGTTATCCATCTCCCCAAGTGTCCGCAGCACCAGGGTTTTGTGAAGCAGCGCCAACTTGTGGCATCGGAAGACTGAGCGAAATCTCAGGCCTGTTCTTGGGAAGCCTGGGTGCCCTTGTTCCAGGACCAGATCGGTGGGCAGCAATTCTGATGGCACCGACGAGGAGACAAAGAGACAGAGGACATCATCCAGTATTGGCAGCAGGTGGTCTGGCGTGATGACCACCGCTGGACGGACTTTCACCCCAGTCAGGTCGGTGAATGGGTAGCGCACCAGGACAACACTACCCCTCTTTATGACGGAGTGGGCCACTGGACCGCTTCGCCGTCTTCAATGGAGTACACGTCTTCTTCCGTCGCATCCAGCCAATCAAAGCTGCCAGAGGCCACCACCAGTTGCGCCAACTCCTCTGAGGAGATTTCCTCCGTCAGGGTTCGCACTATCCGTAACCTGCGGCGTGCCAGCACAAACAAGGTGAAAGTCTCCACCTCTGCCTGTTCTCCAGGGGTCAGTTTCTCTAGCAACCGGACAAGACCAGTGTTCATGGGGACACTCTCCTGGCTAAGATTCTAGCACAGGGAGCGGGCTTAACCCCAAGCCGAAGCACAGCCCCCGTGGCGCAAAGAAATCCCCATTGGCCCCCCTTTCGCAAAGGGGGGTGGGGGGGGATTTCGTTCCCCTCCAGCCAAAACAAAGCCCCCGGCGGGAGACGGGGGCTGAGGATCGGTAAACTTCCGAAAGAGGTCAAGTCGGTATGCTGACGGGCACTGATCCTTACAGCGTGACGCTTCTCAAAACTCTGGCCCGAGCTTCTTGTTCCTTAAGTTGCCGTTCGAGTTCTTGGTTCTTACGTTGTTCGGCCTCACGCTGTTCTTGTTCTG
>JBGPJN010000057.1:0-13604 GCA_041485445.1 Dehalococcoidia bacterium | reverse complement strand
CCGCTAGCCGGTGGCAACCTTTCTGGCACCAGAGACCTCGGCGTCGGCTAGGATGAGAATTTCCAGCTTCTCTCCCGCGTCTACGGCTTCCTCAAAATGCAAGTGGGACGCCTCTTTGATGTTCTCGTAAAGTTTGTCCAGGGTTCTGGCCTGGGTGAAGATAGAGTGGCCCATGGCGCGGGCACCCCACCACCGGCCATCGCCATATACCTCAAACTTTAATAGCATGGCATCCTCCTAAAACTGCCTCAGGAACCGCAGGTCGTTGGCGTAGAAGTGGCGGATGTCGTCAATGCCGTACTTGAGCATGGCAATGCGCTCCGGTCCCAGGCCAAAGGCAAAGCCGGTGTATTTCTCCGTGTCGTAGCCCACCCCGGCCAGCACTTGGGGATGCACCATGCCCGCGCCCATAATCTCAATCCAGCCGCTGTCCCGGCAGATGCGGCAGCCGCTCCCCTGGCCCCGGCAGGCGAAGCAGTCAATGGACATATCCACGCCCGGCTCCACGAAGGGGAAGTAGTCGCAGCGGAAGCGCACCTTGCGCTCGCTGCCGAACATCCGCCGGGCGAACTCGTACAGCGTGCCCTTCAGGTCGGCGAAGGTGATGCCGTCGTCCACCGCCAGCCCCTCCACCTGGTGGAAGTGCCACTCGTGGGTGGCGTCGGTGGCCTCGTAGCGGTACACTTTGCCGGGCACCACCACGCGCACCGGCGGCTGCTGGGATTCCATAACCCGCGCCTGCATGGGCGACGTGTGGGTGCGCAGCAGCATGGGGCGTTCACCCGCCGGGTCCTGGTAGTCCACCCACAGTGTGTTCCACATATCCCGGGCCGGGTGGCCCCGGGGGATGTTCAGCAGCTCAAAGTTGTAGCGGTCCCACTCCACCTCCGGGCCCTCCACCACGCTGAAGCCCATGGCCACGAAGGCGTCGCAGACCTCCCGGATGATCCGGGTGGCCGGATGGAGCCGTCCCCCGGTGACCGGGAAGCCCGGCAGGGTGACGTCCAGGCGCTCCAGGGTGGCGGACCGGGCCAGCCGGGCGCCCTCCAGCTCCTGGGTGCGCCGGGCCAGGGCCTCCTCCAGAGTGCCCTTGGCCTGGTTGGCCAGGGCGCCGGCGGCGCGGCGCTGCTCCAGGTCCAACTGGGCCAGGTTCCGCAGCACCAGGGTCAGGTGGCCGCGCCGGCCCAGATACGCCACGCGCCACTGCCCCAGGGCCTCCGGCTGGTCCGCCTGGGACAGCGCCGAAAGGGCCTGCTGGACGAGCTGTTGAATGGACTGGGGCGTTGCGTCGGTGACCGTGGGGATACCCTCGGTGCGGCAGGTGACAACAGAAGCGCCGCCAGAAAGGCAGCTAGGCCATTATAGAATCCGTCACAGGCAGGGTCAAGGCGTGGGCCGCGTTGACACCGTCCCAAGTCGGGCGGTAGTATACTTGCTCGGGGCGGCACCCGGCGGCTGGTCGGTGCGCCCCCAGGTGGCGACGTAGCTCAGCGGTTAGAGCGGGCGCTTCATAAGCGCTAGGTCGGCGGTTCGAATCCACCCGTCGCCACCAGTTCCCTGGGCCCCGAATCCGGCCTGCTTACACCCCGGTCCCGCCGGCAATCCTCCCCTGCAGCACCTGGGCCTGGGCGGATATCTTGCGCTGGTACTGCTTCAAGGCCGTGGCCGCCAGGCTGTCCACCGATATCCCGGCGGTGAAGGCGGTGATGGCCGTGCTGGTGCTGACCTGCCGGAACAGGCCCAGATCGGGGAAGAACCCGAACATCCCCATGCCCGCCCAGACCACCCACGCGCTCACGCCTAGCCAGGCCAGAGGGGTCTCCCGCACGTGGATCCAGATGAGGATGTCCCCCATCAACGGGTCCTTGGCGCCCTCCAGGGACTTCTTGACGATGTGGACCACGTATCCGGAGAAGAAGATCAGGTAGTTAACGCCCACGGCCCAGCTGTTCCACCCGGCGCCGGGGGGTTGGAAGGCCGGGGCCAGGGTGATGTAGGCGATGAGGCCCAGCAGCGGCAGGCCGAAGACCAGCGCCAGGCTGGCCAGTTTCCGCCGGGCGCCCGGCGCCGCCCGGTAGATGATCCCGCCCTCCTCATCCACCCAGCCCCACAGGTTGCGGTCCCGCTTCAGTCGGTGCAGCACGCCGGGGCGAATGTCCCGCTCCAGCTCGGTGCTGAGCTCCTGCTGGTACTCCTGCAGGAAGTCAAAGGGCGTTCCCACCCGCAGCGGGGCCAGGTCGCGCTGGTTGATGGTCCAGGGAATCCACAGGAGGCGCACCTGCTCCAGGAGCTCCTGGCACAGCCGCTTCAGTCCCGCGATGCCGTCGGCATCCCCGCCGGGCAGCCAGCGCCGGAGCTCCCGCTCCAGGTGGCTCAGCAGGTTGCGCACCTGCTCCAGCTCCCGGGCCAGGTCGCCATACTCCTGCTGCAACCCCTGCAGCGCCTGAATGCGCCCGGGCATCTCTTCCAGCTGGGCCTCCACCCGGCGCAGCAGCTCGTCCCTGGGGGGCGCTCCGGGCTGGCCGCCCGCCGACAGCTGGCTGAGCAACTGCTGCAGCAGGTTGACATCCGCGTCGATGGGGCCCAGCACCGCTTCCGCTTTGACCGTGTCCGCCGGCAAACTTTGGCTACGCATGGGACTCCGCCTCCTCGTCGCGTTAACGCCGCCGGGAGACTGCCCGCGGCAGTAAGATTATCCGCCCAGGGCGCAGGCGCCGCAAGGCGGGCGGCGTGGCGGTTCCAGCGGTTTGGGTTTGGGGCGTGGGTGCAGAGCTGAGGGTGTGCCGGGGCTGGAGCAGGGACGCGGCTGGGTCGCTAACGGATGGGCGGCCCCGCCGGTCCAGGGGAGGTTACGGCCCCTTGTCGAACTGCTGGCCGAGCTCACTGAGGAACTGCTCGATCTCGGGGGAGAGGGAGGGAGCCGGCCCCGCGGGCTGCGCCTTGGGTTCCTCGGAGTCGGCCTGGGCGTCGTAGTAGGCTTCCATCTGCTGGATCAGGGCCTTGAGCTCCGGGTTGCGCTCCACGGCGGTGTTCAACTCCCGGTACTGGCGCTGGCCGCGGCGCACTGGCGCCAGGTCGCCGGGGATGTTCTGGTAGATGGAGGACAGGACCTCGATCATGCGGGAGGTGCCGTTGTAGTCCTCCTCCAGCTGAAGGTACTGGGGCAGGTGCACCATGAAGTTGATGGACTCGATGTTGAGCCGCTCAATGCCCTCGGACACCAGGTTCATGATGGTGGTGGGTCCCTGGTAGGTGCTGCGGCGCGTCTTGAAGTTGGCCACCGGCTTGTGCTGGGTGACGGCGCCCAGGGTGCCGGTCACCAGCAAGGGCCGGGTGTGAGGCACGGCGTCGTACATGGCGCCCAGCCGGCAGTACCGCTGCACCTTGAAGTGCTTGATGATCTCCAGGATGGACTCGGTGTACTCCTCGCTGTTGGCGTGGGGTTCCAGCAGGTGGAAGAACAGGTAGTCCGGCCCGTTTTCCGTAGTGGCGTACCGGATGAAGCTGTTGGGGATGGTGACCTCCCGGTTCCCCTGCACCAGCTTGGCGGTGGGCCGGTAACGGGTGAAGTCGAAGAAACGGCCCGGCCGCTCCAACTGTCCCAGGTCCTTGGAGCCCAGATACCGTTCCAGCCGGCTGAGGGTCAGGCTGCCCACGCTGCCCACGTCCACCCAGGGCCGCACCATGCCGAAGACGTGGGGGTTGCGCAGCTCCGGCACCGGTTCTTGGATTTGGAAAGCCCCGATTAGCATGGTGACATCTTCCCACAAAACCTTCGGTAATTCAATCCCCAAAGCCGTGGGGCGGGGGTGCGCCCTTTCACCATCGGCCTGCCCGTAGGGGCGCACCTGCGTGCGCGCCCCGGACTGACTCTCCTGCCGAGGGGCAGACACAGGGCAGACACATAGGTCTGCCCCTACCTTACCAAGGGGCTGTCTGCCTGGAGGGGCCAAGGCGCCAGCTATCGGACGTGGCTTCTGATGAGCGTCCTTCTCCCCCTTACCAAGGGGGAGACACAGAGGGGGTGGTCCATCCTTCCTACGACAGGCTCAGAGCAGGCTCTAACCTCCCCTTGGTAAGGGGAGGCACTCCGTCACTCGTCCTCCGCGTCCACGTCGCCGCTCTGGCCGCCCCGCTTGCGCACCAGCCGGATGCCCTCGATGCGCATCCCCCGGTCCACTGCCTTGCACATGTCGTACACCGTGAGGGCGGCCACCGACACCGCGGTGAGGGCCTCCATCTCCACCCCGGTCTTGCCGGAGGTGCGGGCGGTGGCGGTGATGTTGATGCGGCCGCGCTCTCCGTCCACCGCCAGCTCCACGCTGACCCGGTCCAGCGGCAGGGGATGGCACAGGGGGATCAGCTCGGCGGTGCGCTTGGCGCCCATGATGCCCGCCAGCTGGGCCACGGTGAGCACGTCGCCCTTCTTCATCAGCCCCTGCTGGACCAGCTGTAGAGTCTCGGGCAGCAGGGTGACATAACCCCGGGCCACCGCTTCCCGGTCGGTGGTGGGCTTGTCCCCCACGTCCACCATACGCACCCGGCCCTGGTCGTCCAGGTGGGTCAGGGCCCGGTCTCGCCCTGACGATGGGCCGGCGGCGCTGGTCATGGCGTACTCCTCCTGGTCCGTGCCGCCGCTCGGCGGGGCGCCGCACCGGTTTCTGGGGCGGAGTCGCCGGCGTGCAGCAGGGGCAGGCCCGCCTCCCGGCTGGCGATGCGGTCGGCCAGCTCGTTGCCGGGGGTGCCGTTGTGGCCGCGCACCCACTGCCAGGTGATGCGCTTGCCCTGGACCAGCCGGTCCAGATGCTCCCACAGGTCCTGGTTCTTGTTGCGCTTCCAGCCCCTGGTCATGGTGCTGATCAGCAGCGAGCTGTCGGAGCAGAGCACCACCTCCGCGGCCTCGCCCGCCGCCTCCAGCCCGCGGATGGCCGCCAGCATCTCCATGCGGTTGTTGGTGGTCCACGGGTCATGGCCCGACACCACCCGCTCAGCGCCGCCCTGGTACAGCACCGCGGCCCAGCCGCCGCGGCCGGGGTTGCCCTTGCAGGCCCCGTCGGTGAAGATGGTGATGCGGTCTCCGGCCATCAGGTCACCCGCCAATCTGGTACATTTCAATCTTGCGGCGGCGGTTCTGGTCCGGCGCCTGCTCCGTGCGCTCCTCGGAGTAGCGGTCCACCCGCTGGCCCCAGACGCCGGTGAGCAGGTCCCGCAGGTCGTCGTCGCTGGCCCCGGCGCGCAGGTGGTCCCGCAGGCTCACCCCTTTGGATGCAAACAGGCAGGTGAAGATCTGGCCGTCGGTGGACAGGCGGGCGCGGGTGCAGCCGCCGCAAAAGGGCTGGGTCACCGAGGCGATGACGCCCATCTCGCCCTGGCCGTCGCGGTAGCGGTAGCGCAGCGCCACCTCGCCCCGGTAGTTGGGTTCCATGGCTTCTAAGGGCAGCTCGGCGTCGATGCGGCGGACGATCTCGGCGGCGGGCACCACCTGGTCCCACTTCCAGCCGTTCAGGTTACCCACGTCCATGTACTCGATGAACCGGACGATGTGGCCGGTGCCCTTGAAGTGCCGGGCCACGTCCACCAGGGTGTGGTCGTTGACCCCCTTCTGCACCACCGAGTTGATCTTGATGGGGGCCAGCCCCGCGGCCTCCGCGGCGGCGATGCCCTCCAGCACCCGCTGGGCGCCGAAGCCGCGCCCGTTCATCTTCTTGAAGAGCTCGTCGTCCAGGGTATCCAGGCTCACAGTGATGCGCTGCAGCCCGGCATCCTTCAGGGGCTGGGCCATCTGAGCCAGCAGGTAGCCGTTGGTGGTGAGGGTCAGGTCGTCCACTCCCGGAATCTCCGCCAGCATGGCCACCAGGCCGGGCAGGTCCTGGCGCAGGGTGGGTTCGCCGCCGGTGAGCCGCAGCTTGTTGACCCCCAGCGAGACGAAGATGCCGGCCAGCCGAGCGATCTCCTCAAAGGTCAGGACCTCCGCCTTGGGCAGGAACTTGTAGCTCTCCCCGAAGATCTCCGCGGGCATGCAGTAAGTGCAGCGAAAGTTGCACCGGTCGGTGACCGATATGCGCAGGTCCCGCAGGGGGCGGCCAAACTTGTCTTTAATCATGTGCTGATGTTTCCCATTGAGTTACCTGAGTTGCCGGGATTAGGAGATTTGGGGATACGAATTCTAATGACTTCCTCATGCCCCACAGGGGCGCCGCTGAGAACTGAAAATGAGAGCCTCAGACCCTCATCATGACCTTCGGTCACCCTCTCCCTCCGGGAGAGGGCTGGGGTGAGGGCTATTTTCACAGCACCCCTGATCCCCAAATCCCGGCCAGTTCAGCGTCCCGCCGCCAGCGCCTTCAGGAGCGCCACCGCTTTGCGGGCGGCGTCGGCCCGGTGGCTAATGCGGTTCTTCTCCTCCAGGGGCAGTTGCGCCATGGTGAGGCCATAGGAGGGCAGATAGAAGACGGGATCGTAGCCGAATCCCTCGTCTCCTGCCGGCTCATATTGTATCATCCCGGCCACCGAACCCACCACGACGGCCAGTGCCCCGCCGCTGGGCGCGATGGCGATGACGCTGCGGAACCGGGCGGTGCGGCGTTCCCAGGGCACACCCTCCAGCTTGCTCAGCAGCAGGGCTACCCGGTCCTGGTCGGTGAAGCTGGAGTCGCCGCCGTAGCGGGCCGAGTGAATGCCCGGCGCGCCGCCCAGGGCATCCACCTCCAGGCCCGAGTCGTCGGCCAGGGTCAGCCCCGGCCAGCCGGGGCCGGCGGCCTGGGCGTAGCTGCGGGCCTTGAGCCGGGCGTTGTCCTCAAAGCTGGCGCCGGTCTCCGCCACCTCCAGGGTGATGCCCAGGTCGTCCAGGGAAACCAGCTGGTAAGGCACGCCGGCCAGCAGGTGGCGGAACTCCCGCATCTTGCCGTGGTTGCGGGTGGCGATGAGCAGTTGGGGTTGGGGCAAGCTGAATTGCTCCATGCAAACTAATTTAGAGTGTCTCCATGAGTCGCGCAATAGAATCGTTGAGCCTCAAAACCGTTGCGGCCTCTTCGAGAGTGGGCACTATGTTGCGATGGACAAGACTGTTTCGCTCTGCGTTTACTTTGAGCCACGCCTCCCAAAGCTTGTTGTCTTTGTCCGAGATCGAGTGCAAACAATGATTGCGAAGCAATTCCGATAGGCGAGTTCTCAATTGCCAGTTTCTGTCGCTGGTTAGAAGAGTCTCGATCTCTGGGACACTCATTTTGCCGTGCAGCTTTTGGTGATAGAACTGCTCAACGTACACTTCTAGGCTCAGGAAGCTTTCAATCACGGCTAACTTGCTGTCGTGGCGTTCTAGTGCCGCCTGCGCACTCAAGCGAAGCAATTGGTGAGTGTCCGGGGGAAGTCCGCTGCTGAGGGACTGCCGGAAAGCGCTAACGACCTCCTTTGACTTGCTGACCATAGCTGGCCTGATGCCGTGCATGGAGAACATATTGGGATGGTACCCACACTTGTAGATGAACTTGCCCCCAGAAAACACAGCATGCTTTCTGATACTGCAATGGTCAGCCACCCCGATGCGTATATCATCCACGACGAGAGAGGGGACCCGTTCTATATACGCGTCTTTGGTGACAACCCTATATGAGTCAATGATGAGATTGACAATTTCGAGCGTTCCAACGGCAAAGTCATCACCGATAACATTCTTGTCCGCATCACCTTTATTGTAGGGATCGAAGCCCGATGGTACCTCCCAGTCGGTCTCGATTGTCAATCGCGTATATCTGAAATGGCCCGTGGGATCTTTGTCGAACTCCATGTTCCGTGCTTTTAGACCGCCAGTCAGTGGTGTTGGGGTCCCAATCCAATCCGTGATGACCTCTGTGTCCGCGAGATACACTGCTTCACCTGCAACTACGAGTTCCGAACTTACGACCGTTGATCCCTCCGCCCTATCGGTCCATACTTTCTCCGGCACGAGTCCTATAAGTTCTCTAGTCTCCGGGTGCGGGAATAAATACCTAGAAGAGGGAATGTAGAGGCAAAAAGGGAGGCGGACGACCACTTGGATAGTCTCGACCTGTTCCAGTGGTTCGCCGGAAACCGAGTAAAAGAGTCGGAAGCCTCGCATTAGGGGCTGTTTATCACCAATTGCAAAATCGTGGGAAGTCATGGCCTCTCCCTAAGTCCCCAGAAGTCCCCAGGTTTCAAATGATCCCGCGAAGCTTGAACTCCTCTACCGCGCTCTCGCTTAGCCCCAGCCAGCCGCCGTAGACCTGCCGGTTGTGCTCCCCCAGGGCCGGCCCCAGGTGCTCCACCGCGCCGGGGGTCTGGCTGAACTTGGGCACCACGCCCAGCACCTTGGTCCGGCCCAGGTCCGGATCGTCCACCGGCAGGATGTCCTCCCGCGCCTGGTAGTGGGGGTCCGTTACAATCTGGTCGGCGGTGTACACCGGCCCCACCACGCCGCCGGCGGGCACCAGCTGGGCCATGATCTCCGCCAGGGAGCGCCGGCCCAGCCAGCCCTGGAGGATGGCGTTGAGGGCGTCCTTGTGCTCCACCCGCGCCACGTTGTCGGGGAAGCGGGGGTCCTGAGCCAGCTCGGGCATACCCATAGCGCCGACCAGGGCCTCGTATGTGCTCTGGGAGGTGGCGGACAGCCCCAGCCAGCGGTCGTCGGCGGTGCGGTACAAACTGCGGGGCGCGGCGTCGGGGAAGTCGTTGCCCACCCGCTCCCGCACAATGCCCAGCTGGTCGTACATGGTCACGTGGGGGATGCACAGGCGGAACAGCGGCTCAAACAGGCTCACGTCAATCACCTGCCCGCGACCCGCTGTTGGCCCGCCTGGCGACACCGCGCCAGGTGCGTCTCGCCCGGCGTCTCGATAGTACAGGGCCATCATGGCCGCCATGGCCCCAAAGACCCCGGCGATCTCGTCCGCCAGGGGTACGGGCGGCAGCACCGGCGGCGTGTCGGGGAACCCGGTCATGCCGATGTACCCGCTCATGCACTCGGCGATGGTGCCGAAGCCGGGCCGGTCCTTGTACGGCCCCGTCTGGCCGAAGCCCGAGTAGCGCATCACCACCAGGCGCGGGTTGGCCGCCAGCAGGACGTCGGGGCCCAGGCCCCAGGCCTCCAGGGCGCCGGGCCGGAACCCCTCGATGAGCAGGTCCGCCTGCCCGGCCAGCCGTTTCAGCAGCTCCTGCCCCTGGGAGTGGGCCAGGTTCAGGGTGATGGACTTCTTGTTGCGGGCATGCACCTTCCACCACAGGGACACGCCTTTGGACATGGGCTCCCAGTGGCGGAGGGGGTCGCCGCTGCCGGGGCGCTCCACCTTCACCACCTCGGCGCCGAAGTCGGCCAGCAGGCTGCTGGCGGTGCCGCCGGCTACCAGGATGGACAGGTCCAGGACCCGCAGGCCCGTCAGCGGTCCGGTGGTGGTCATGGCTTCCATACCGTGTTACAGGCGTGACCTATTCCTCCCCTTAATAAGGGGAGGTTAGGAGGGGTCGTGCCCCCTTGCTGCGCGGGGACCACCCCCTCTTTAATCTCCCCCTTACTAAGGGGGAGAAATCTGACCCTCACGCATTCTCCTACCGTCTGGTTAGCGGTGTGCTCTTGATGCCGCTCCAGGCGGAATTATGCCCGTGCGCCAGCCGTGTGCGCAACATACTACCAGGCAGGATTGGTCCAGTTAAGCGGGCTGCCGGCCGGCCGCCACTTGTGCAATATTTCACTACCGGAAGCCGGGATGCCCATGTTATAATGCCACCGCCCTGGCAGGGGCACCGTCCTTCCCCAAAGGATCATCACAGTGGGGCGGCCATGTTAGAGAACTACTTCCGGCAGTATGGCCTGGTGGCCGTCTTTGTGGCGGTGGCCTTCGCCGTGCCCGCCGGTATGCTGCTCATGTCCTGGCTCACGTCCCGGCTGGGCATCCGCCCCAATAACCCCACGCCGGTGAAGCTGGACACCTACGAGTGCGGCATGCAGCCCATCGGCGGCGCCTGGAACCGGTTCAACTTCCGCTACTACATGTACGCCATCCTGTTCGTCATCTTCGACGTGGAGGTGGTGTTCCTCTACCCCTGGGCGGTCAAGTTCATCGAGATGGAGCTGTTCGCCCTCATCGAGGTGTTGGTGTTCGTGCTGGTGCTGGTGGTGGCCTGGGCCTACGCCTGGCGCAAGGGCGATCTGGAGTGGAGGTAAACACCCACAGTATGGCGGTTTCCTCGGCGGGTCTCCCACCAATGGAAGAAGGGCCGTTGCCGGCCCGCACCTGGGGCCTGGACCGGGCCGAGGGCCAGGAGGTGCATGACCTGATGGCCGCCTCGGCGCAACCAATGGAGGCTCCCGCCATCCACGTGCCCGACGACCTGCGGGGCAACCTGGTGGTGACCTCCGTGGACGCCCTGGTCAACTGGGGCCGCAAGTCCGCCTTGTGGCCGGTGTCCTTTGGCCTGGCTTGCTGCGCCTTTGAGATGATGGCCACCGCCATGGGCCGCTTCGACATCGCCCGGTTCGGCATGGAGGCCTTCCGCTCCTCGCCGCGCCAGGCCGACCTGATGATCGTGGCGGGCACCGTCACCTGGAAGATGGCCCCGGCCATCCGCCGCATCTACGACCAGATGGCGGAGCCCAAGTGGGTTATCGCCATGGGGGTGTGCGCCACCAGCGGCGGCCCCTACTACGGCTCCTACAGCGTGGTGCCCGGCGTGGACCACATTGTGCCGGTGGACGTGTACGTGCCCGGCTGCCCGCCCCGGCCCGACGCGCTGCTCTACGGCATCATGATGCTCCACGAGAAGATCAAGAAGTACCACCACCTGCGCAGATCCGCGTCATCGCCGCCGAAAAAGGGGAGCCACTGACAGTTGCGTAAGCTCTTACGTCAGTGGGAAAGCATTGCGGGTAAATCCCCCCTCGCCCCCCTTTGCAAAGGGGGGTTGGGGGGATTCCATCAGGCAACGGCAAATGCGCCATGCAAGGGAGACTGGGATTGGCCATGGCAGTCCGCGCCTTAACCGGCCAGGAGCTGGCCCAGCGATTGGACGCGGCGCTGCCCGGCGCGGTGGAGCGGTGGGAGCAGGAGGTGGTGTGGGTCCGCCCGCAGCAGATCGCGGCGGCGTGCCGGTTCCTGCGGGACGACCCCGGCCTGGACTTCCGGTTCCTCAGCTCCCTCAGCGCCGTGGACTTCATCGAGCACTTCGACGTCGTATACCACCTGACCTCCCTGAACCGCCGGCACACCGCGGTGGTCAAGGCCCGCCTGTACGGGCGGGAGGCGCCGTCCCTGCCCTCCGTGTATCCCGTATGGCGGGGCGCCGACTTTCAGGAGCGGGAGGTGTGGGACCTCATGGGGGTGCGGTTTGAGGGCCACCCCAACCTGAAACGCATCATGCTGTGGGAGGGCTTTGAGGGCCACCCCCTGCGCAAGGATTTTTTATAGAGTACTGGGAATGGTTGGCAGTGGTTCGGTTTCCAGTGGTGGGGAATCAAACGACTATCCGTCACACCGGCGAAGGCCGGTGTCCAGAGGCAACGTGGTTGACATGTGCCGATGGATTCCGGCCTTCGCCGGCTTGTCTTAGCGGCGAGCGTAAGGAATGGCGAGGGCCTAACTGAACCGCTACCCAATTGTTGCTGGGGAGCGCAGAGGGGCTAGCCCCTCTGCCGGGGTTTGGGGTGTCTCCAAATTGTTCTTTGTTCCCCCTTCTCCCGATGGGAGAAGGGGGTTAGGGGGATGAGGGCGCCATGCCCATCCGCACCGAGCCCATGACCGTAAATATCGGGCCGCAGCACCCCAGCACTCACGGGGTGTTCCGGCTGCGCGTCACCTTCGATGGCGAGGTCATCGTGGAGGTGGAGCCGGTCTTCGGCTACCTGCACCGGGGAACCGAGAAGCTGGCGGAGGAGCGCAACTACGTGCAGGTGGTGACCCTCACCGATCGCCTGGACTACGTCTCCTCCATGACCAACAACCAGGCCTACTGCATCGCCGTGGAGAAGCTGCTGGGGGTGACGCCGCCGCCCCGGGCCAGGTACCTGCGCACCCTGACCGCCGAGCTGCAACGCATCGCCAGCCACCTCATCGGCGTGGGCTTCTTTTTGCAAGAATTGGGCACCTTCGGCGGCACGCCCCTGATGTACTGCTTCCGCAGCCGGGAGCGCATCCTGGACCTGTTTGAGATGCTGTGCGGCGCGCGCATCACCGTCAGCTACCTGCGGCCCG
Source organism: Dehalococcoidia bacterium (assembly GCA_041485445.1). Classification (GTDB taxonomy): domain Bacteria; phylum Chloroflexota; class Dehalococcoidia; order Lucifugimonadales; family UBA3495; genus SHYG01. Next base: position 1,404 of record JBGPJN010000057.1, on the reverse strand, counting down.
GCGGGGTGTTCGCCGACGCCCCGGCAGACTTCTGGCCCGCCCTGGAGGCCTTCATGCAGGTCTTCCCCGGCGAGCTGGCGGAGCTGGAGCAGCTTGTCTTGGAGAACGAGATCCTCATGGTGCGCACCCGGGGGGTCAGCCCGCTGCCGTTGGACGTGGCGGTGAACTGCTCGGTCAGCGGGCCGGTGCTGAGGGCCAGCGGCCTGGCCTGGGACTGGCGCAAAGAGGACCCATACGACGCCTACGACCAGGTGCAGTTCAACGTGCCGGTGGGGTCCAACGGCGACAACTACGACCGCCTGTGGGTGCGGATGCAGGAGGTCCACCAGAGCCTGGGCATCGTCCGCCAGTGCGTGGCCCAGATTGAGCCGGGGCCGGTGCGCCTGGACCTGCCCCTGGTGTTGCGGGCCGCGGCGGGCGCCGAGGCCTACGGCCGCATCGAGGCCCCGCGGGGCGAGCTGGGCTTCTACCTGGTCAGCGACGGTGGCATCTCCCCCTACCGCTGCAAGATCCGGTCTCCCTCCCTCCTCAACCTGACGGTGACCGAGCACCTGCTGGTGGGCTGGAGGCTGGCCGACATGATCGTGTCCCTGGGCAGCGTGGACATCAACATGGGCGAGGTTGACCGTTGAGCTGCCAACTGGCCGCCGGCAACATCCTCTACGAAAACCCGTTGTTCCGCTGGGTCTACGACGCCGCCGGGACAGTGGCCCCATGCTGGGCCGCGTACCTGACGGCGGGCCTAGTCTTCATGTTCCTCCTGGTCAACGGCGTGCTGATGGGCACTGCGGTCCTCACTTGGGCCGAGCGCCGCATCCTGGCGCGGTTCGCCAACCGCATCGGCCCCAACCGGTGGGGGCCCTTCGGGCTGCTCCAGCCCATCGCCGACCTGATCAAGCTGCTCACCAAGGAGAACCTCACCCCCAGAAGCGCAGACCGCATCGTGTTTAACCTGGTGCCCATCCTGATGCTCATGCCCACCCTGCTGGTGGTGGCGGTGGTGCCCTTCGCCCGCAACACCTCCCTGGCCGACCTCAGCATCGGGGTGCTGTACGTGCTGGCGGTCAGCTCCCTCACCATCCTGGCCATCTTTATGGCCGGCTGGGCCTCCCAGAACCGGTTCGCGTTGTTCGGCGCCGCCCGAGGCGTGGCCGTGCTGATTAGCTACGAGGTGCCGGTGGTGCTGTCGCTGCTGGGCGTGGTGATGGTGGCGGGCTCCATGTCCCTGAACGACATTGCGGCGGCCCAGGCGGTGCCCTTCCTCTTGGTGCAGCCCCTGGCCTTCTTCGTTTTCTTTGCGGGCGTATCCGCCGAGCTGAACCGCACCCCCTTCGACGTGGCCGAGGGCGAGTCGGAGATCGTGGCCGGGTACCACACCGAGTACAGCGGCATCAAGTTCGCCAT
>JBGPJN010000056.1:0-13615 GCA_041485445.1 Dehalococcoidia bacterium | reverse complement strand
GCCGCTTCGACGTCGCCGGCGGGGCCTGGACCCCCGACATGGCCTACCGGCACTGCGAAAAGCTGGCGCGCACCCACTACGAGAACTTCACCGTGGCCTCGCCGCTGCTGCCCCGGGACAAGCGCCGCCACGTGTACGCAATCTACGCCTTCTGCCGCTTTGTGGACGACCTGGGCGACGAGGACCCGCCATCGCCCCCGTCGCGCCTGGTCCTCCTGGACCGCTGGCAGCAGGAGTTGGCGGCCTGCTACGGGGGCGCGCCGTCCCATCCGGTGATGATCGCCCTTCAGCACACCATCCGCGCCTTTGACATCCCCCCAACGCCCTTTCTCAAGCTGATTGAGGCCAACCGCATGGACCAGCGGGTCCAGCGGCATCCCACCTACCAGGACCTGCTTCACTACTGCGACCATTCGGCCAACCCGGTGGGCCACCTGTTCCTCTACCTCTTCGGCTACCGTGACGCCCCGCGGCAACGGCTGGCCGATTTCACCTGCACCGCCTTGCAGCTGACCAACTTCTGGCAGGACCTGGCCCGCGATTACGTGAAGGGCCGCATCTACTTGCCCCAGGAGGACCTGGCGCGCTTTGGCTACTCGGAGCCGGAGTTGGCCCAGGGCGTGGTCAACGACGCCTTCCGCCGGATGATGGCCTTTCAGGTGGAGCGAACCAGGGAGCTGTTCCGGGCGGGCCAGCCTCTGGTCAAGCTGGTGGCCCGCCCGGCCAGGCTGGACGTGGACCTGTTCACCCGGGGCGGCTCCGCGGTGCTGGACGCCATCCAGCGGCGGGGCTACGATGTACTCAGTGCCCGGCCCGCCCTGTCCCGGCGGAAGAAAGCCGCTCTCTTCATGTCCAGCTGGGCGGCATCCAAGCTGGGCCGGGGGCTGGGCCGGGGAGGGTACTCCTGACCGGCTATGTGGAGAATGGTGTCAATGCTGCTGATCATCCTTCGACTAGCTCAGGATGAGCGGACTTTATCCCCGCTCATGGTGAGCCAGTCGAACCACGAGCGGGGATTTCACGCCCACACCCATAGAGGGTGTGTGACAAGTCCCTCCCCTTACCAAGGGGAGGTTAGGAGGGGTCGTTCTCCGTTGCTGGGCGGAGACTACCCCCTCTCTGTCTCCCCCTTACGAAGGGGGAGAAGTCGATTTCTCTCACACCCCTAATATGAGCGCCGCTTCGACCGACCTGGAGTTTGCCTACGCCCAATGCCGCGCCATCACCCGGCGGGAGGCCAGGAACTTCTACTATGCCTTCCTGACGCTGCCCCCGGCCCAGCGCCGCGCCATCTGTGTCGCCTACGCCTTCTGCCGCCACTGCGACGACTCGGTGGATGCCCAGGGCACCGTGCCCGACAAGCTGGTCATGCTGGACGAGCTGGGCGAGATGCTGGAGCAGTCCTACCAGGGCCGTCCCCCCTCGGCGGGCGCCAACCAGGGCCGGTCCGGGCGGGCGGGGGTTTTCCTGGCCCTGGCCGACGTGACCCAGCGCCACCAGATACCCCAGGAGCACTTCCTGGACGTGCTGTCCGGGGTGCGGGCCGACCTGGTCAAGGACCGCTACCAGAACTTTGGCGAGCTGCGCACCTACTGCTACCAGGTGGCCTCGGCCGTGGGGCTAATCTGCCTGCAGATCTTTGGGTACACCGACCCCAAGGCCAAGGCCCACGCGGTGGACCTGGGCCTGGCCATGCAGCTGACCAACATCGCCCGGGACGTGGCCGAGGACTGGGGCCTGGGCCGCGTGTACCTGCCCCAGGACGAAATGGCCCGCTTCGGCTACTCGGAAGCGGAGCTGGCCGCGGGTGTGGTGAACCAGGCGTTTGTGGACCTCATGCGCTTCCAGGCCCAGCGGGCCAGGGAGTACTTCCGGTCGGGGTTTCTGCTGCTGCCCTACCTGTCCTTGCGCAGCCGGGCCTGTCCGGCGGTGCTGGGCCGGCTTTATTGCCGGGTGCTGGACCGCATCGAGGCCTCCGGATACGACGTCCTCCACCGGCGGGTTAGCCTGAGCACCACGGAGAAGCTGTGGGTCATGGCCCGGACATGGACCGGCGTAATGCTACCCCGTCGCCACGGATAGTGGTGCTGGGCGGCGGCCTGGCCGGCATCACCGCCGCCCTGGCCCTGCTGGAGCTGGGCTATGCCGTCACCCTGGTGGAGGCGAGGCGGTCCCTGGGTGGGCGGGTCTACTCCTTCACCGACCGGGCCACCGGACACCGGGTAGACAACGGACAGCACATCTTCCTGGGCTGCTGCACCAACCTGCTGCGGTTGCTCCGTGGGCTGGACCTGCTCCACCAGTGGCATCTCCAACCCCGGCTGCGGGTGCCGGTGCGGGACCAGGCCGGCGGGGTGGCAATGCTCGCCGCCTCCCCCTTGCCCGCGCCGCTCCACCTGCTGCCGGCGCTGCTCTCCTATCCCCACCTGAGCCTCCTGGACAAGTGGCGGGTGTTGTCTACCCTGGTCCGCATCAAGTTCATGCGCCGCGACCGGTCGTCTCTGGAAGGGATGAGCTTCTACCAGTGGCTCCGGGCGCGGGGCCACTCCCAGCGGGCGGTGGAGCGGTGGTGGGACTTCCTGGTGGCGCCCACGCTTAACGATCATGTCCAGGACGTCAGCGCCCGCATGGGCCTGATGATCTTCCAGGAAGGGGTGCTGGCGGGCCGGCACCACGCGGACCTGGGCTACCCCGTGGACCACCTGACTGCCTGCGTCGGCGCCCCCGCGCAGGCCCGGCTGCAGGCCCTGGGCGCCACCCTGCGGCTGGGCTGTCCGGCGCGGCGGCTGGTGGTGGCGTCGGGCCGGGTGCGGGGAGTGGAGCTGGCGGGAGGGGAAGTCGTCACCGGCCAGGCCTACGTCAGCGCCCTGCCCTTCGACGCCCTGCTGGCGGCGCTGCCGGACACCGTGGCGGGTGATCCCTTCTTCAACCGGCTATGGGGGTTGGAGTTCTCGCCCATCGTCAACATCAATCTGTGGTACGACCGCCCGGTGATGGACGAGGAGTTCTGCGCCTTTGTGGACGGCCCGCTGCAGTGGGTGTTCAACCGCACCCGAGTCCAAGCCCGGTTGGCGGGCACGGCGGCGACCGCGGCGGGGGCCGGCCAGGGGCAGCACCTCTGCATCTCCCTCAGCGCGGCCTGGCAGTACATTGACCAGGACCGCGATGAGCTGTCCCGGCGGTTCATCGCGGCGGTGGCCGAGGCGTTTCCTCGGGCCCGGGAGGCCAAGGTGGACCGGGTGGTGGTGGTCAAGCAGCGCCACGCCACTTTCCGCTGCCTGCCGGGAGCGAGCCAGTTGCGTCCCGGCAGCCGGACTCCCATTCCCAATCTGTTTCTGGCGGGAGAATGGACCGATACCGGCTGGCCCTCCACTATGGAGAGTGCGGTGCGCAGCGGGTACAATGTGGCCCAGGCGATATCGGAAGCCCTGGAGGCTCCTGAACCCTGCCCCGCCCTGTGATGGTAGACGCAGGGTGGACGGTGGCTGGACAGTGGGCGCCGGGGATGGGCAGGCTGACGTCCAGTGCCGGCGGCTCGTGGCCGGAGGCAGGTAAGGGTGCGGGCACTTTTTGCCGGTCCAGGACAACGAGTACGCCTTCCGGTATAATCGGCGAGACGAAGAACAACCTGTGTTTGGGGCTTTTCTTGCTTAGGTTGTTCGAGGGGGCGAGTAACGACACGTAATAAATGCTCGAATCCTGCCTTAGTCAAAGGTACTGGAACCACATTTGACTTGGCCGGTTTCTCAGCTTTGCCGCTCTTTGGTAATCGGGGTGTGTCGCTAGCCATCCTACAAACTAGTGCAGCACCCGTAGAGGCTTTTCTGCAAGCCTTTTAGGGGGGCCGCAGGAGAAAAATGGCTAGAGTAGAATTAATCGTCAGAGGCGCATTGGGGCGGATGTCTTGGGACTCCTACCTCATTTCTCTTCGTGAATCGTTGGGCATTCTCCGTAGCCTTGATAAAGCCATCTCTGAAACCCGAACCGGCACGCTTCATTGGGTGATAACTGGAGTGCGAGAAGGCAGTGCTGGTTTGGAGGTGGAGAGCGTAGTCGTACGTGGCCAAAAAGACTTTGGTAGAGATGTAGCGCAAAGATTTACTCAAGGCATCAATATTATTATGTCAGAGGGGAAAACGCCACCTCTTTTTACGATCGAAAACATGAACTCCCTTCTGAAGATTATGCAGGCATTCCAGCGGGATGGTGCCAGTGGTCTGGGTGTCGCGGTAAAGGATACAGACATAGAGGCCGAACTTTCCACCAAAGCTGAAGGTAACACCAGGGCGTTAGTGGGTGTTCATCACAAGTCGGTGGGTTCCATTGAGGGCAAGATTGAACTCGTATCCCTTCATAGACCTTACCGACGCTTCAACATATACCATGCCCGCACTCAAAAGGCTATTCGCTGTAGCTTGCCGGAACTCCTAGAAGCCGATGTTATTCAGGCAATGAAGGATCGTCGGCGTGTGATTGTTTCGGGAACCATCGCCTACAATATCAAGGGCGAGCCGCTCAGTGTGCAAGTCGAGCGTAAATTTCGGCTGCTAGGTACAGAGGAAGAGCTGCCTACACTTGATGAGACGTTGGGTATAGCACCGGACTTGACTGGAGACCTCAGCACAGAACAATTTCTCCAGAGCATAAGGAATGCCTGAGACATCACCACAACAGAACTTTCTGGCGTCGCTCCCACCACCTATTGCGAAGCCATATTTAGACTCGTCAGTTTTCATCGCCCACGTGAAGAAGGAACTAAACGTTTGTCCAGATGGCAGACCACGATGGGAAATCGCAAGCAGGATTCTGAAGGATGGGGAAAATGGGAGATACGCAATATATACTTCTACGCTCGCAATTGCTGAGGTGCGCCGACTGAAAATGAGTGGTCAACCACTAGACACGAATGAAATAAAAGTCGTCAGAGAACTATTCGAGCATGAATGGATTGTGCCAATTGAAGTTAACCGAGAAATTGCCGAGTCGGCGCAAACATTGGGTGCTCAGTACAACTTACCCGTTATAGATAGCGTCCATCTTGCAACGGCTATCTGGTATGAATGCGATGTCTTCCTTGTGTGGGACAAACCATTAAGAAACCTGCTAGGCGTTGATGTCATTGCCGGTGTAAGAATTTGCGAGCCATATTGGGAAGGGCTTGCGCCGATGAATGCCAGCGGCACTCCTTGACGGCAAGGGATAATTGCCAGATCAGAGATCCTGGAGCGTCCTGGTCCTTAGATGGTAGACGCAGGGTGGACGGTGGCTGGACAGTGGGCACCGGGGATGGGCAGGCGGATCTCAGGGCCGGCGGGACGTGGTCAGACGGAGGCATAGGTTGGCCCATTTTTGCCGGTTCAAGACTCCGGCCCAGGTGGGGCCGGTTCGCCGCCGCCGGGTATAATACGTCGGTAGATATAGCCATGCCAGGGGCGGCGGGGCGCGGAACTGTATGACCGAAGCAACTAAAGTGGTGGCCATCACCGGCGCGTCCGGCTACATTGGCGCCCGCCTGCTCCGGCACTTGGGGGAGGAGGGGGACGTTGGGAAGCTGGTGGCCATGGACACGCGGCCCCTGCCCCTGGCGGTGCATGACGCCACCGTCTACGACCGGGACGTCACCGCCCCCATCGACGATGCCCTGGGCCACCATCAGGTGACCAGCCTGGTACACCTGGCCTTCACCAGCCGGCAGGGCCGCACCCGCCAGGAGGTGCGGGCCATCCGCCAGGCCAACCTCAAGGCCCTGCACTCGGTGCTCAACTCCTGCGTGCGGGTCAACGTGGGCCACTTCATCTACCTCAGCTCCCACGCGGTCTACGGCGCCCACCCGGACAACCCGGACCCCCTCACCGAGGATGCAACTCTGCACCCCTCGATGAACTTCCCCTACGGGTACGATAAGTTCCTGGCCGACCAGGTGCTGCAGACCTTCACGGAGCAGCACCCCAACGTCCGGGTTACCGTGCTGCGGCCCTGTGTGGTCCTGGGCCCCTCGGCGGACAACGACTTCGCCCGGGCCCTGTTCCGCGCCTGGCTTCCCGTGGTCAAGGGCCATGACCCTTCGCTCCAGTTCCTGCACGAGGACGACCTGGTGCGGGTCATGGCCAGCATCATCCGTCTGGGCCTGCCCGGCGTCTTCAACGTGGCCGGTGAAGGCGTGGTGAGCTACCGTGAGATGTCAGAGATCGTCCAGGGCCAAGCCCCGCCGGCCCTGGTGGCCCAGCGGGCGGTCCGGCTGGGCCGCTGGCTGGGCATGCGGCGGAACTCCACGGCCTCCTGGCTGGAGCTGGTGAGGAATCCCATCCTGCTCAACACCGACCGGCTGGAGCACGCCACCGGTTACCGGCCCTGGCACAGCTCCCGGGACACCCTGGTGGCCTTTGCCGGCGCCGTCCGCGGCGCGCCGCGGGCTAGCCCTGGTTCCGCCGGCGCCGTGAGAGCAAGAAGGCCCGGCCCCGGGCGCCGCACCAGCTAGGCCAGGCTCCGCACCCGGCGGAAGGTGGCCACAAAGCAGAGGGCGCCACCGGAGATGCGAACTCGTTTCCTCTCGCCAGGTGGGACAGGATTAAGGTGAGGGAGCAACGCCCTCACCCCGGCCCTGTCCCAAGGGGAGAGGGGGCAGCGCCAACGGCTCCCCCTTCTCCCTCGGGGGAGATGGAGGCCAGGGGGTTGAGGGCCACCAGTTGGGCATCACCCTCACTGTGCAAACCTCTCCCATCGAGGGAGATGGAGGCAGTTTCGCAGCCATGGCTTTCAAACGATGGTAGGACCGGCTAGACCTCACGCAACTGGGCCGGCTCCTTCAGGCCGAAGTTGTCGCGCCATAGGTCCAGGAGCCGGTCCTGCTCGTCCCGGGTCAGGGGCGGCGTGTCCACCGCGGCGGTGTACGTCGCCAGCTCCTCCAGGTTGGTGAAGTTGGGCAGCACGGACACAATGGCCGGCTGGGCCAGGCAGAACTGGATGGCCGCCTGGCTCAGGGTGCGCCCGGTCTGCTCCCCCGCCAGAAACTTGACCTGCTGCACCTTCTTTAGCGCGTCCTGGAGCCACTGGGTGCGCCGGTGGGCGCGGTGGTCACCCTCCTGGAAGGTGGGCGGCTGGATGTACCGGCCGGTGAGCACCTCCGAGGCGTGGGGCACCCGGGACAGCAGTCCCACCTTCTCCTTCTGGGCCACGGGGAAGAAGTCCAAGGCAGGCTCCATCTCCAAAATGCTGTAGATAATCTGCAGGCTCTGGACGTGGCGCTCCTGCATGGACAGCATGCCCTCGTCCTTCCAGCCGATGTCCGGCCCCAGCGCCACGCCGTAGTAGCGGATCTTGCCCTCCAGCTTGAGCTGCTCCAGGGTCTCGAACAGCTCGTCCCGCTCCAGGGCGGCAATGCGGGGGTTGTGCACCTGGTACAGGTCAATGTAGTCGGTGCGCAGACGGCGCAGGCTCTGCTCGCAGGCAAAGCGGACAAAGTCAGGGTCGAACTTCTGGGGGCGCTCTTTGTGTCCCACCCGGGGGGTCAGGGTGTCGTAGAAGTCGTAGCCGAACTTGGTGGCGATGACCATCTCGTGGCGCCGGTGGCCCAGGACCTTGGCCAGGATATCCTCGCCGTACCCCTCGCCGTAGGTGTCGGCGGTGTCGAAGAAGTTGATCCCGGCCTCCAGGGCCTGCTCCAGCAGCTTGGCCCGGTCCTCCTCGGGGATCTTCCCCCACCAGGTGGTGGCCACGGTCCAGACGCCGAAACCCACCTCGGAAAGCTCCAGGTCGGTGCGGGGCATGGCGCGGTATTTCATGGCTCTGAATTCCTCGCTATGTTACTTGGCCGGGTGTTTTCCGGCCTAAGTCTGTGCGGTCGAAGTCGGTGTCAAAGCTGACCAGGGTAAGGTTGTATGTTGTTGCCGCCACGTACTGGTACGCGTCATCAAAGTCGATGGAAAACCTTTCGCTCACTCTAACCAACCTCATCAGGTCTTCTGCGTCTAGTTGGATCAACCTTACGGCGCCTAGGATGAAGAGGTCGCGAACGAACTCGCCGAATGCCTCCAACTGACCCAGCCGTGTGAGGACCACCCCGACGGAGTGCAGTGCAAAGTCAGTAATACACAGTTGGTACGAAGGGGTTTGGGCGAGAAAGCGATTCACTTCCTCGGTGCGTTCTTGTTCGAGAATGCGCTCCAACCACACGTTGGTGTCGACCAAATACAAGGCTAGTCCCCTCGCCACTCCAGGGCCTTCCTCTGGAGGTTCAGGGACGTGTACTGGTCTCTAAAGCCTCGCAGCGACCCAGCCCAGTTCTGGCTCAGGAACTTGGCGCCGCTGCGGACTCTCCTCTCCAAGAGAAACTCAGCGAAGTCCTTGACCTCTCTCTGGAGTTCCGGCGGCAGCGCCTGTATTATCGCTTCCAAGGACTTGCCTGGTGTACTGTCCCCCATTGACATGGATAGTCACACTCCGCGATCCAGCTGGGACCGTGTGGATAATGGCCCGTTCGGGTCATTCTGATCCTAGATCGCCCAACGTCACCGAGCGCCCACCGTCATCCCCAGGCTGCCCTTGACCTCGTCCACCCGGCGCTGGAACTCCCCCTCGCCTAGCACCGGCGTCAGGCGGCCCAGGGGCACGTCGGTGTTTATGTCAACCCAGGAGCGGCAGCCTGGGTACTCCGGCAGGAGGGGCACCGTGACCGGCTGCTCCATGCGGTACACCCGCAGCAGCATCACCGACAGCGCCAGCATGGGCTTCCAGTAGAGCCGGGACTGGGCATAGGCGTTGGTCCAGATGAAGTGGGTAGACAGCCGGTCCACCTGCTCCTGCTGGGAGATTTCAATGACCTCGGCCAGCTTGGCCCAGCACGAGAAGGTGATGGTCTCCTTGGGGGCCGGCTCCGCCAGAATCCGGGTCAGCGCCGGCTGGTAGCCGGGCTTGAGCAGGTCCAGCTTCTGGTGCTCATAGGTGGGGTAGAGCAGGAACTCCGGGTAGAGCACCCGGAAGTTCTTGCCCTCTTCGTGGATACCACCTTTGCGCATCAGCAGTATCTGGGTTCCCTGGGCCAGGGCGCCCACGGTGACCGCCCATTCCTTGAGGGCCGTCTGGCAGCGGTTAGGCAACATAACATCCCCCTCTGTGGCAGGGGCGGGTTTGAAACCCGCCCCTACGGTTGACAGTCTTGATGAGCCTAATGGTAGCACCTGGCGGGCTTTGGCTCAACCGGGCGCCGCCGCCCCACGCTGTTCCTCCAGGAAGGCGAGAAAGGCGCGCTGGGCGGGGGAAAGGTGCCGGCCCTTGTGGTAGACCAGGGTCAGGGGCCGACGGCAGTCCCATCCCGTCACGTCCAGGATGGTGAGCATCCCGGCCTTCACTTCCGTCTGGACCCCCAGGCGGGAGATGACGCCCACGCCGCCGCCCCCCACCGCCGCCTGCTTCACCGCGTGGTTGCTGCCCAGGACCAGGGCGATCTCCGGTCGCACCCCCAGGGCCGCAAAGTGCCGTTCGGCGGTCTGCCGGGTGGCCGACCCCGCCTCGCGCACGATGAGGCCGGCCTCCGACGCCTGGGCCGGGGTCAGGGGCTGGCGCGCCGCCACCGGGTGCTCGGGGGCCGCCACCAGCACGATCTCGTCATTGACATAATCCAGCATTTCCAGCTCGCCGGCGCGCTCCTGGGGGCGTTCCCCCACCATGCCCAGGTCCACCTCCCCGCTGAGGATGCGCTGGATGATGGTGCGGGTGTTGGCGATGGACAGCTCCACCCGGATGCCGGGGTAGATCCGGCGGAACTGGCCCACGGCCAGGGGCAGCACGAACTCGCCGGGGGTGGTGCTGGCGCTCAGGGTGAGGTGTCCAGCCTTCAGTCCCTGCAGCTCCTGGACACTGTCCACCAGCCGGTGGGACAGGGAGAAGATCTGTTGGGCGTAGGCCAGGACTGTCTCGCCGGCCTGGGTTAGCCGCAGGATGCGGGCGCGGCGATGGAACAGTGTGGTCCCCAGGGACTTCTCCAGCTCCTGCACCTGAATGGATACGGCGGGCTGGGTGATGTCCAGGGCTTCCGCCGCCCGGGAGAAGCTGCCGTGGGACGCGACGGTGTAGAAGATATGCAGTTGGTGGAAGTTGATGGGGCTGCCGGCGGCGGCGCTGCCCAAAGGTCGCGGCGGGGCCGTGGGAGTGTCTGGCATTCGATAGCTCTCAGCCCGTCAGCTATCAGCCCCCGCCCCGCGTTGCTCCGGGGGTGGGGGGAGCTGATCGCCCCGACGAGTCGGGGCTGAAAGCCGACAGCTTTAACAGCCCCGCCAGATTGCGGGTGGTCACCTGGGTAACCTCGTCCAGGCTCAGGCCCTTGAGCTCCGCCAGCTTCTCCGCCACCGTCAGCACGTGCCTGGGCTCGGTCCAGCTGTGGCGGTACTTCTTGAAGGGCTGAGGCGCGGCATCAGTCTCCAGCACGATGTTGTCCAGGGGGATGGCCCGGGCCGTCTCTTGCAGCTCCGGCAGCCGCAGCAAGGGCCGGGCCAGGGAGATGTAGAAGCCGCCGTCAATAGCTTGACGTGCCGTTGCCTCGTCGCCCTGGAAGTAGTGCATGGCCCCGCCCACGTCGCCGGCCTGCTCCTCCCGCAGGGTGCGGAACACCTCGGGATGGGACTCTCGGGAGTGGAAGATGATGGGCAGCTTCAGGGACTTGGCCAGGCGGATCTGCGCCCGGAACACCTGGTCCTGGATGTCATGGTCCGGCGATGCGGGGAGGAAGTCCAGGCCAATCTCGCTGATGCACACCACCCTGGGGCTGCTGCGGGCCAGGGACTCCAGCTCCTGGCAGGTGGCGTCGTTCACCCGCTGCCGGGCCTCCATGGGGTGGATGCCCACGCCGGCATAGAGCAGGTCCTGCTCCTGGGCCAGCTTGAGGCAGGCGCGAGTGGAGTCCACGGTGGTGCCGGCGCACACGATGAAGCCCACCCCGGCCTCCCTGGCGCGGGTCAGCACCCCCGGCAACTCCGCCGGGGCGTACTGGTCCAGGTGGGTGTGGGCGTCGCCCAGCAGGTGTGGTGTTGGCACTTGGCTAGCTTCCATGCTTCACTTTATACTATCAGGCGGCGGGGGGCGTCAAATGGGATGGCCCCACAGCTTGGACCACCCCATGGTTGATAAGCAAAGTATACTGAAGTATACTGCTATATATGAAAATAACGACTACAACGCAACCGTTGACCGTCCAGGAAACTGCAACGATGCTCAAAGTTAACCCCATAACCGTGCGGCGCTTCATTGCCCAGGGACGCCTGGCCGCGGTACGCGTTGGCCGGACGATACGGGTGAGCACAGAAGCATTGGATGAATTCATCGCTCCAGTTCGGCCAGAACCAGCTAAACCTACCAAAAGGGCGCCCGCCGGCCGGGCGCTTACCAGGGAAGACCCTCTGTGGAAGCTGGTAGGATCGGCGACATCGGCAGAGCCAACGGACTCGTCTAGGAAGTATGAATACTTAGCCGAGGGTTTGCTCCAGCGGCAGCGGGAATGAGTCTATCCACCTCGACCATCCAAGCACACCGGGCGTTTCTAGATTCCTCAGGTTTCCTCTCTCTGATCAGTCCCCATGACGTGCACCACCAAGAGGCCATAGCCATCTGGACCCGCTTGACTGGCGAAAGGTGGCGAACCTTCACTACCAACTTCGTAGTCGCAGAGACTCATGCGCTTTTCCTGATACGCTTGGGGCACAGGAGCGCCACGGATTTCTTACGCGGAATTGTCTAGGGTAGCACCATTATACTGCCAGTAGATCCGTGGGATGAGGAGCAAGCCCGCGCCACCGTGTTTCAGTACGAGGATAAGGACTTCTCCCTCACCGACGCCACCAGCTTCGCTGTGATGGAACGAGTCCGCATTCCCTACGCCTTCACCTTCGACCGGCATTTTGCCCAGTACGGCCTGGCGGTGCTTGCCGCCAGCTAGGGCGAGCAGCCCTGCTCCCACCGGGCTTGACCATCAAGCTGGGGCCAGGGTCGTTTCTTTGTCACCGAATGTAGGGGCAGACCTGTGTGTCTGCCCTTTGGGTGGCAGGTCTGTCCCGGGGGCGCACACGCAGGTGCGCCCCTACGAGCTGGCAGAGAGTGAAACGGCCCTGTCAAGCTGGCCCCGCCCCGTTGACAGCCCCCGGCCTGGATGATAGCATGATTGTTGACTCAGGGACTCGACAATCCCCCGGCCGCCCTTCCCAGATAGGGACGGGCAACGGTTGCAGAAGGTAGACAATGGTCACTCCCAAGGTAATCTCCCGCACCACCACTTCGGAAGCCCTGGATCAGGGCTACAAGTGGGGTTTCAGCATGGATATCGCCTCGGACACGGCCCCCAAGGGCCTGAACGAGGACATTGTCCGCTTTATCTCCGCCAAGAAGGGTGAGCCGGAATGGATGACCGAGTGGCGCCTGAAGGCCTACCGCTTCTGGATGCGGCAGAAGCAGGGGGAGCCTGCCTGGGCCAACATTCACCACCCGCCCATCGACTTCCAGGACATGACCTACTACTCTGCGCCTGCGTCCAAGAAGGACGGCCCCCAGAGCCTGGAGGACGTGGACCCCGAAGTCCGCGCCGCTTTTGACAAGCTGGGCATCCCCCTGAACGAGCAGGCCAAGCTGGCCGGCGTAGCGGTGGACGCGGTCCTGGACAGCGTCTCCGTGGCCACCACCTACCAGGGGATGCTGGAAAAAGCCGGCATCATCTTCTGCTCCATGAGCGAGGCCGTCCGCAACCACCCGGACCTGGTGCGCAAGTACCTGGGCTCGGTGGTGCCCTACACCGACAACTTCTACGCCAGCCTGAACTCGGCGGTGTTCAGCGACGGCTCCTTTGCCTATATCCCGCCGGGCGTCCGCTGTCCCATTGAGCTGATGACCTACTTCCGCATCAACACGGCGAACTCGGGCCAGTTTGAGCGCACCCTCATCGTGGCCGATGAAGGCAGCTACGTCAGCTACCTGGAGGGCTGCACCGCGCCCATCCGCAAAGAGAGCCAGCTGCACGCCGCGGTGGTGGAGCTGATTGCCCTGGACAATGCGGAGATCAAGTACTCCACCCTGCAGAACTGGTATCCCGGCGACAAGCAGGGCAACGGCGGCGTCTACAACTTTGTGACCAAGCGGGGCAAGGCCGCCGGCCGCAACTCCAAGATCTCCTGGACCCAGGTGGAGACGGGCTCGGCCATCACCTGGAAGTACCCCTCGGTGATCCTGCAGGGGGACAACTCCGTGGGCGAGTTCTACTCGGTGGCCCTGGTCAACAACTACCAGCAGGCCGACACCGGCACCAAGATGATCCACATCGGCAAGAACACCCGCAGCACCATCGTGGCCAAGGGCATCTCCGCGGGCCACGGCAACAACACCTACCGCGGCCTGGTCAAGATGATGCCCTCCGCGGACGGCGCCCGGAACTTCAGCCAGTGCGACTCCCTGCTCATCGGCGACCAGTGCGGCGCCCACACCACGCCCTACATTGAGGTGCGCAACCCCACGGCCCAGATGGAGCACGAGGCCTCCACCTCCAAGGTCAGCGACGACCAACTCTTTTACTGCCAGTCGCGGGGCCTGTCCATGGAGGACGCCCACTCCATGATCATCAACGGCTTCTGCCGCAGCATCT
>JBGPJN010000055.1:0-13645 GCA_041485445.1 Dehalococcoidia bacterium | reverse complement strand
TGGACATCGACGAGCTCGAGTCGCCCGCGCTTTACTTCGGGACCACCACAGGACAGCTCTGGATCGGGCGAGACGGTGGCGAGGAGTGGAGCTGCCTGTTCGACTCGCTCCCGCCGATCCACTGCGTGAAGGTCGCGATAGTGTGAGTCTCCCGGCGGCGGGCCCACGCTCTTCAAAAAATTGTGGAAGCGGCTACGCATCAATCTCCGCATTATCTAGGGCTGTATTAGGTGATACGAAGCTAACAAGCAATCGCACTGCTAGCTTTTACTCAGGAGGTATCGCCCATATGAAAAAGCGGGTCTTGGCCGTCTTGGCATATATGCTTCCGACGTTTCCACTCGGTTTCTTTTGGCATCTCACGATCTTTGCCGACTACTACAAGTCTCTGAACGTGTACCGAGAAGGAGTCATCATTCCGTTTGGAATCCTATCCATGCTCATACAAGGAATCGTATGGTCGGTCGTTTATGAGCGCCTTTTTTCTGGTGAATCAATCCTAAAAGGCGCACTGAAGTTTGCTTTGTTGGCGTGCCCTTTGGCATGGAGCTTCATGGTCATTGCCGTCAGTGCAAAACACCAAATGTCTTCCGTTGGTGGGTATGTGCTTATTGAAACGGCCTTTGTGCTGGTTCAGTATGCAATCGTTAGCCCTCTAATTGCCGCAGTTTATGCACGAAAAAGCTAACACTTCGTTCCAGCGGACTCCGCAAAAGCCGCGACGCTGAACCTGGCGTTAACCAGGCAGCGCGCAACCCGGGGCGCAACCCCTTCCCAGGCCAGTCGCCCCCCCCAGGACAAGCTCCTGGCATGGACCGGACGGAAGCCCTAGCTAGCCGGGGAGCGGAGGCGGGAGTATGCCCAGGACCATCAGGCAGATCATCACCTTCAAGGCCACGCCCCACCAGGTCTATGAGGCCCTGATGGACTCCCGGCAGCACGCCCGGTTCACCGGCGCGGCGGCCAGCATCAGCCGCCGGGCCGGCGGGGAGTTCACCGCCTACGACGGCGCGCTCCACGGACGGAACCTGGAGCTGGTGGCGGACACCAAGATCGTCCAGGACTGGCACTGTCAGGAGGACGACTGGCCCCCGGACCAATACTCCCGGCTCACCATCACTTTGCGGGAGGTCCCCAAAGGCACCCAGCTGCGCATGACCCATCGCGGAGTGCCGGAGGCCCACGTTGACGGCATCAAGAGCGGGTGGCACACGGAGTACTGGGATAAGATGAAGGCGACCTTTGGGTGGTGAAGGGCCGAGTCGGGGCGAAGCAGGGGGCCACAAATCCCGCCCCTTGCTTTTTAGATAGATTGTTGGCGGCCCGGCCCAGTCTGGCGTTCAACCGTCGCCACCCCCTTACCCGCGGCGGATTTCCAACCCATCCTCAGGAAAACGTTGGTCCAGGGAGTAAACGACCCCCTCTCCGGAAGAGCGGGCCGCGGCCCAGAGCATGGCGTCGGCAAAGGAAACCCGCCCCGATGGGCGGCATAAAAGCAGGGCTTGCAGCACCAGGCCTTTGTCCAGAATGAAGGGGGATATATTCCCCTTCTGAAGAAAGGCGATCAGGTGATCCACCACCAAACTTCGGGGCACCTTATAGACTGAGGTTAGCACGTACCCAGTTTCCACCAGGACCACGTCAGTCACGCGGAGTCCCTCCTCCCGGTCAATGACCTGGGCGGCCAACTCCGCCAGCTCCGGTGGGTCGCCAGTGAGGTAGCGCACGACCATGCTGGTATCCAGGAAACCGCTCAAGCCCCAGGCTCCGCCTGTCCGGTCTGGTGGACAGTCGCCGCACCCCAGGCCGCCTCCCGCGCCAGGTCCCATTCCTCGCCGGGAGCAACCTGGGCCTGGAGATGCTTGGCCAGGCTGCCCTTCAGCGAATCCCGGTGCTCCGGGGGCAGGAAATAGACCTCCACGTGGTCACCGACCAGCCGCTGCAACGCCAGCCACCCGGGCTGCACACCCAGCCGGCTGCGAAACTCCTTAGCTATGACTACCTGGCCTTTGGGGCCGACCAAATGCGCCATTTGTTATACCTGCATGAAAAAGTCACACTAAGTATACCACAGTTGCACATCAAGGGGCTGAGTGGTTCAGTGTTGGCTGCCCGGCCTGGGCTCGAACCAGGACAATCAGCTCCAAAGGCTGACGTGCTACCATTACACAACCGGGCAACGGCGAGGAGGGAAGGGGCTGGCGGCATTGGGCCGCTGCCCTTATTGTGCCCAGCCCATCCCGCCGGCGTCAAGGGGCCGGTCGTTGAGAATGCTATAATGGGCCATCAGCCCCCGACGGCCCCCAAGTAAGACCCATCCCGCAAACCCGCGACCGGCGGAGGCCCTATGCAAAGACTACGCGTCGCCCTGCTGCACCTGGCGCCCCTGACCGCCCAGGTGGACCATAACCGCCGGCTGGTGGAGCAGGCGGTGCGGGTGGCCGCCCGCGCGGGCGCCCAGTGGGCCGTCACCCCGGAGCTGTGCATCCCCGGCTATGTTTTCGCCGCGCGCATCGGCACCGACTGGATCCTGCCCCAGCCGGACCCCTGGATGCAGGGGTTCTGCAGGCTGGTGCGGGAGCTGGGCCTGACCGTGTTTCTCTCCCACCCGGACCGCGACCCCCACACCAGCAACCTGTACAACACGGTGTTTGTCATCAACCCCCAGGGGGAGATTATTGGCAAGCACAGCAAGGTGCGGGCGCTGCGGGGGCCGGAGGGCTGGTCCACGGCTGGGCTGGAGATTGAGCCCATCCAGTGCGGCGAGGTGCAGGTGGGCGTGCTGATCTGCGCCGACGCCTACAAGAATGAGGTGGCCCAGGTGCTCAAGGACAAGGGCGCCCAGGTGCTGGTGTCCCCCGCCTCCTGGGGACTGGGCGGCTGCCAGCCCCGGGGCGAGTGGGAGCAGCGCACCTTGGACACCGGGCTGCCCATCATGGTCTGCAACCGCTCCGGGGTGGAGCCGGAAGAGATGGACTACTCTACCGCGGAGAGCGTGGTGGCCCAGGCGGGAGAGCGCCTGCTGTCGGGCTGCTCCGACCGCTCGGTGGTGCTGACCTTTGACTGGGACCTGGAGGCGATGCGCCTGCTGTCGGGGGAGTTTCACCGGACGTACTTGTAGGCGGGCACCTGGGTGTGCGCCCTGGGCAGACACGCAGGTCTGCCCCTACGACTGGGGGGGCTGCCGCTGGTCCAGAAACCGCTGCAGGATCAAGGCCGCCGCCGCCTCATCCACCGCGCTGCGCTCCCGGGAAGGCTGCCGGCCCGCCTGCCGCAGCAGCTCCTCCGCCTCCATGGAAGTGAAGCCCTCATCCATGGGGTAGACCGGCAGGTCGGTGCGCTTCTTCAGCGCCCGGATGAACCCCAGCGCCTGCTTGGCCTGGGCGCCGATCAAGCCCGCCCCCGCCGCATCGGTGCCGGCGTAGGGCACGCCCACCACAAAGCCCTCCACCTGGCGTTGCCGGGCCAGCTCCAGCAGGCGGTCAATATCCTGGGCCAGGCGCGTTCGGACCAGGTGGCCGATGGCAAGGGCCAGGCGAGCCTCGGAGTCGCCCACCGCCAGGCCGATGCGGCGCTGGCCCAGGTCCAGCCCCAACAGCTTCATGGCGAACCAGCACCAAATCCCCCCTCGCCCCCCTTTGGCAAAGGGGGGTTGGGGGGATTTACCCCAACACCCGCACTAATGGCCAGGCCCGCTCATCCCTTCGGCTGGCTCAGGGCAGGCCTGAGCCCCGACCTGTCGGGGGGCGCTGCAGCCCTCGGCGCACCAGCTCCGGCACCCCCTGGAGGGCCTCCTCCAGTTTGCCCGCCTGCTTGCCGCCCGCCTGGGCCAGCTCCGGCCGGCCGCCGCCGCCGCCGCCCATGACCTTGGCGGTGTCCCGGGCCAGATTGCCGGCATGAAGGCCGCGCGCCACCAGGTCCGAGGTGACCATGCTGATGAGAATGGGGTTGCCCTCCACCACTGCGCCCAGCACCACCACCACGCTGGGGAGCTTGGCCTTGAGGAAGTCCCCCATCTCCCGCAGGGCGTCGGCGCTGCCCGCGGAGGCGCGGCCTGCCACCACCTTGACGCCCGCCACGTCCCGCACGTGCGCCAGCAGGTCTTCAGCCTCGGTCCGCAGGCTGGAGCGCTCCAGGGCCGCCAGGCGGCGCTTGAGCTGCTCCGTGTCCTGGAGGAAGCCCTCCAGCCGGGCCTCCAGGTCGGCCACCGGCGTCTGCAGCTTCCGGGCCAGAGACTCCAGCCGGGCGGCCTGGTCAACAAACAACTGCTCGGCGGCGCGGCCCGTCACCGCTTCGATGCGCCGCATGCCGCCGCCCACGCTGGACTCGCCCAGCACCAGGACCGTCCCCACCTGCCCGGTGGCGGCCACGTGGGTGCCTCCGCACACCTCCAGGCTGAAGGGTCCTTCGACAAGCTCAGGATGAGCGGAATCGTGGCTGCCGCCGCCCATGGACACAACGCGCACCACGTCGCCGTAGCGGTCGCCGAAGAAGGCCAGGGCGCCCTCCCGCACCGCCTGGGCATAGCTGGTCTCGTGGTAGGAGACCTCCAGGTTCTCCCGCACCTTCTCGTTGGCCAGGCCCTGCACCGACAGCACCTCCTGGGGCGACAGTGGGCTGACGTGGCTGAAGTCGAAGCGCAGCCGCTCCGGGGCCACATAAGACCCGGCCTGGCGCACGTGGCTGCCCAGCACCGCGCGCAGGGCGGCGTGCAGCAGGTGGGTGCCGCTGTGGTTGCGGGCCGAGTCCAGGCGGCGGGAGATTTCAACCTGGGCCGTGACCACATCCCCCAGGGAGATGTCCCCCTGCTCCACCACGCCCCGGTGGACAATCAGGCCGGCCACCGGGCTCTGGGTGTCCTCCACCCGCACCAGTCCGTTGGGGCCGGAGATGGTCCCCCGGTCGCCCACCTGCCCGCCGCCCTCTGGATAGAAGGGGGTCTCCTCTAGCACCAGCTCCACCTTCCGTCCCTGGGTGGCGTGGCCTGCTGGCACACTATCTACAAGAACCGCCACCACCGCCGACTGCTGTCCCGCCGCCGATGGTTGCCCGTAGCCCACAAAGCGGGACTTGCCCACTCCCAAGGTTTCATAAGTGGTGAGCATCTCCATGCCGCCGGAAAAGGCGTGAGCCGACCGGGCCCGCGCCCGCTGGGCCTCCATCTCCCGCTGGAAACCCGCCATGTCCACCTCTAGCCCCTGCTCCCGGGCGATCTCCTGGGTCAGCTCGGGGGGGAAGCCGTAGGTGTCGTACAGGGCGAAGGCATCGGCGGCCGGTAAGGACTGGGCTGCCTCGACAAGTCGGGGGCCGCCGGACTTGACGCGCGAAATGGCGGCGTTCAGGGCAGTAAGCCCCACCTCGATGGCCGACTGGAACCGCTCCTCCTCCAGGCTGATGACCCGGCGGATGAAGTCGCCGTTGTCCCGCAGCTCTGGGTAGACGCCAGAGAACCGCTCCAGCACCACCTCCGCCACCTTGGTCAGAAAAGGTTCAGCCTGCCCTGAGCCTGCCGAATGGGTGAGGCCCAATCGCCGCCCGTAACGCACCGCCCGGCGGATGATGCGGCGCAGCACGTAGCCGCGGCCCTCGTTGCTGGGCACCACGCCGTCGCCGATGAGGAAGGACGCGGCGCGGGCGTGCTCCGACACCACCCGCAGGGCGTAGTCCGTGGCCTGGTCCTGGCCGTAGGTCTTGCCAGTGAGCTGGCACACCCGGCCAATGATGGCAGTGAAAAGGTCGGTCTCATAGACGCTGGGCTGGCCCTGGAGGATGGCGGTGGCCCGCTCCAGCCCCATGCCGGTGTCCACGCTGGGGGCGGGCAGGGGCGTGCGGTGGCGCTGGGGGTCCTGGTAGTACTGCATGAACACCAGGTTCCACAGCTCCACGAACCGCTGGCAGTCGCAGTTGGGGTGGCAGCCGGGAATCGGTTCCCGCTGGCCCGTGGCCCGTTCCTGGCGCAGTAGGCTGGTCAGGACATCGGGCGCGACCATGGCCTGGCCGCAGCCCTTGTCCGGGGCGGCGTCGTAGTGCAGCTCGGAGCAGGGGCCGGTGGGCCCCTCCGTGCCGGCGGGACCCCACCAGTTCTCCCGGTCGCCGTAGCGGTAGATGCGCTCCAGGGGCACGCCGATCATCTCGTGCCAGAGCTGGAACGCCTCGTCGTCGTCCAGGTGCACCGTCACGTACAGCCGCTCCGGCGCGAGCTTGAACAACTGGGTGACCAGCTCCCAGGCGAAGGTGATGGCATCCTTCTTGAAGTAGTCGCCGATACTGAAGTTGCCCAGCATCTCGAAGAAGGTCAGATGCTTGTGGTCGCCTACGGTGTCGATGTCGGTGGTGCGAAAGCTCTTCTGGCAGCTGGTGAGGCGGCGGCGCGGCGGGGTCTGCTCGCCCATGAAGAAGGGCTTGAAGGGCACCATGCCGGCGCTGGTGAACAGCAGGGTGGGGTCACCCGCGGGGATGAGGGAGGCGCTGGGCATGGGCAGGTGGCCCCGGCGCTCAAAGAACTGGGCAAAGGCAGCGCGAATCTGGTCTCCGGTCATATCCATAACACCATTCCCAAAATCCCAATGCAAATCACACGGGCGCCGGCGGCCGAGGCTGACGGGTCTCGGGGCAGCGCCAGGCAGCATCCTGAGCGTATTAGAGGCCTATCTTGGCGGTCACCCTGGCCAAGTGTGAGGGCATTGTATGGCAGAGGGAATGGAGCGTCAATCTGAGACATCACGGGCCGATGGCCCCAACCCTCTCCCCTTCTCGGCCCCTGTCGGGGTGAAGGGCCGGCATCCAGCTTGACGGTGGACAGCGATAATCCTACAATCTACCTACCGTGGGCACAAATCTTGGAGGTGCGGATGAACTCCAGCATCATCGGAAAGATTGACAAGGCCAGGAAATACGCGGAGGAGAAGGAGCGGGTCCACATTTCCAGCTTCAAGGCCAGCTTCCAGGGCAACCACAACACCTACCAGGTTAGCTTTGACTCCGGCGTCTGGCACTGCCAGTGCCTGTTCTTCACCACCCGGGGCGTCTGCGGCCACACCATGGCGCTGCAGCGCATGCTGGACGAGATGCTGGCGCACGCTGGGAAAGACCCCGTCCCGGCGACCTAGCTTCCCCCGCCTTGGCGGACGGCTGCTTCCGACCCTCAGAGGGTTGGGTATGGTACGGGGTTTGCTAGCTCGAGTAACATAACCTGAAAGGGGCAGCGAGCCCTGACCAGGTCCTAGCTGGCCGGTTTCTTGGCCTTCTCCGCCTTCCGGTCCTGGGCCTCCATGTACCTCCGTAACACCGCGTTCATGCGGGTCTGGTAGCCCCGGCCCTGGACCCTGAACCAGTCCAGGATGTCCCGGTCAATACGCAGGCAGACCAACTGCTTGGGGCCGGGGAGGATCAGCACCGCCTCCGCCCAATCCTCCTCGGTGGTGGGTTGGGCGTCGGGGTCGGAACGGGCCGCCGCGTCAAGCTCCT
This sequence comes from Dehalococcoidia bacterium, assembly GCA_041485445.1. Taxonomy (GTDB): domain Bacteria; phylum Chloroflexota; class Dehalococcoidia; order Lucifugimonadales; family UBA3495; genus SHYG01. The sequence continues at coordinate 6,178 of JBGPJN010000055.1, read as the reverse complement.
CCTCGGTCATGGCCAGCACCCGCGGCCAGTCGGTCTGGTCATCCCGCACATCACCTAAGGTTCGCCTGACGATACGCTCTTCGCTCATCCCGCTTTGCCCTCCTGGCCGAAATAATTCGGCGGATTTCACCTCTGGGTGTATAGACCACCGTAAGCTCTGTTCCGTCCGTAACACCCACTGCCACCACTCTAGTTTCACCGTAATTGCGCCGAACATCAGCAGATTCCAGCACGTAACCCTGGAAAATCTCCTTGGCACGGGTGAAGTCTATCCCGTGCTTGGCGAGGTTGGCCCGGTTCTTGGCCTCATCCCACTCAAAGTCCATGTCAACCTAATGTAGTTAGTATATACTATATATATACACACTGCCAGACGCCAGTCCAGCACGGCGACGTGCCCGCGAGGCGCCCCCGGCCTCACCCCTCGAAGCGGCGGAACACCAGGCAGGCGTTCTGGCCGCCAAAGCCAAAGGCGTTGGACAGCACCACCGCCACGTCCTTCTCCCGCGCACGGTTGGGCACGTAGTCCAGGTCGCAGGCCGGGTCGGGGGTCTCGTAGTTGATTGTGGGGTGGATGATGCCTTGGGTGATGGTCTTGACGCAGGCCACCGCCTCCAGCGACCCGGCAGCGCCCAGGGCGTGGCCGATCATGGACTTGGTGGAGCTGATGGGGATGCGGTGGGCCAGGTCACCAAAAAGGCGCTTGATGGCCGCGGTCTCCACCGCGTCGTTCAGCGGAGTGGAGGTGCCGTGGGCGTTGATGTAGTCCACCTGATCCAGGGCCACCCCGGCGTCGGCCAGGGCCAAGCGCATGGCCGCCGCGGCGCTGGCGCCCGTCTCCTCGGGCTGCACCAGGTGCCCGGCGTCGGAGGTGCAGGCGAACCCCACCAGCTCGGCCAGGATAGCGGCGCCCCGGGCCTGGGCGTGCTCCAGGCTCTCCAGCACCAGCACTCCCGACCCTTCCGCGGGGACAAAGCCGTCCCGCCCGGCGTCGAAGGGGCGGCTGGCCCGCTCCGGCTCCTCGTTGCGGGTGCTGAGGGCGCGCATCACCGCGAAGCCCGCCAGGCCCAACTGGCTGATGCCCGCCTCCGTGCCCCCGGCCAGCATCACGTCGGCGGCGCCCCGGCGCACCACCTCCAGGGCCTCGCCGATAGCCTGGTTGGAGGCGGCGCAGGCGGTGGTGGCGGTGGAGCTGAACCCCCGGGCGCCCACCAATCGGCTGACGTTGGCCGCCGCCATGTTGGGCAGCACCATGGGGAAGAAGAAGGGGGACATGCGCATGCCGCCACGGCTGGCCAGCACCCGGCAGTTCTCCTCCAGGGTGGGAAAGCCGCCGTTGCCGTTGCCCAGCACCACCCCCACCCGGTACGAGTCCTCCTGGGCCATGTCCAGCCGGGCGGAAGCCACCGCCATTCCCGCGGCGGCCACCGCCAGCTGGGAGAAGCGGGCCATGCGCCGGGCCTCCTTGGCGTCCAGGTACTGGCCGGGGTCAAAGTCCCGGACCTCCCCGGCGATGCGGCAGGGGTAGCCGGTGGGGTCGCACAGGGTCATGGTGCCCACCCCTGACTTGCCGGCCACCAGGTTGGTCCAAAAGGTCTCCACATCCTGGCCCAGGGGCGTCACCGCTCCCATGCCGGTTATGACAACTCGCCTGCGCTGCATCGTTGCACCTGCCCTGAGCATACTAGCCAATGACCGCTGAGATGGCCGGGGACGCGGAGAGTCGGGATAGGTTGTCCTGAATCCCAGAGCTGCGGTCTCTGCGCGCTAAACTTATACCACGGTGAAGCCCGCAGACGTACTATCCCGCTGGGATTTGGGGCTTAGGAGATAGACCCGTCGTTAATCCCCTCATCCCGGCCATTTGCCTCCGCTCCTATCCCTGGTGAAGGTGTCCGTATCGTGGGCGGTGAACTTTCTACCTTGGCTTTATTTTAAGAGGTGATCGGCACGGTGGTTTCCCTACACCGCCGCCCGGGGCGCCCGCAGGTCCGGGTAAAGCTCCGGCTGGATCCCCAGCACCGCCTCCCGCAGCTCCGCCGCCACAAAGAGGGAGCCGGCGCCCAGCACTAGGTCCCCCGGCTGGGCCTGGGCCAGCGCTTGCGACAGCGCCTCCGCCACCGTGGGGCACGCCACCGTCTGGGCGCCCAGGGCCTGGAACTCCGCGGCCAGGGCCTCCGGGGCCGCCGACCGGGGATGGCGCGAGCGGGTGGCGTACACCACCTCGGCGCGGCGGGCCAGCAGGCGCACCATGTCCGCCACGTTCTTGTCCCGGGAAAACCCCGCCACCACCACCAGCCGCCGGTGGTCCAGATAGTTTGGCAGGGAGTCCAGCAGGGCCGCCACGGAGTACGGGTTGTGGGCGCCGTCGGCCACCACCAGCGGCTTCCGGGAAAGCACCTCCATGCGGCAGGGCCAGGACACAGAGGCAAATCCCTGCCGGATGGCCTGGCCGGGAATGGCGTGGCCCAGCTCCCGCAAGGCTTCCAGGGCCGCCAGGGCCGCGGCGGCGTTCTCCAACTGGTAGGCCCCCAGCAGCGGCATCTGTAGCTGATAGTCGCCCAACCGGCCTTTGATCTCCACGTCCTGGCCAGTAATGTCCGCGCCCGCGGGCGTCCAGGTCACGTCCTTGCCCACGATAATGGGCCGCGCGCCCCGCTCCCGGCAGGCCGCCAGGATCACGTCAAGCGCCTCGGCCGATTGGGGCGCGATGACCACCGTGGCGCCCGGCTTGATGATGCCCGCCTTCTCCGCCGCAATCTGGGCGATGGTGTCGCCCAGGATGGCCATGTGGTCCAGGCTGATGGAGGTGATGACGCACACCTGGGGCCGCACCACGTTGGTGGCGTCCAGCCGTCCGCCCAGGCCCACCTCAATGGTCTGGAAGTCCACCCGGTCCTGGGCAAAGCACTGAAAGGCCATGCCGGTCATGAACTCGAACAGGGACACGGGGCCCAGGCCCGCCTCGGCCTCCACCCGCTGGGCGTGGGGCCAGAGCTGCGCCACCAGCCCAGCGAACTGGGCCTCGCCGATGGGCTGGGTGTCGCGGCGGATGCGCTCCCGGAAAGTGTGCAGGTGGGGCGAGGAGTAGAAGCCAGTGCGGTGCCCCGCGGCGTGGAGCACCGAGTCGCAGATTGCCGAGACGCTGCCCTTGCCCTTGGTGCCCGCCACGTGGACCGTGGGTACGGCCAAGTGGGGGCTACCCAGGCGGGCCAGCAGCGCCTCCATGCGACCAAGGTCGTAGATGCGCTTCTGCCGGGGCGCCGGCGACTGGCTGCGCTCGTGGTCCACCATCGCCAGCAGCGCGTTTATGGCTTGCGGGTAGTCCAAGGCGTTACGCTTTGCTCGAAGCGGCGCAAATCCCCCCAACCCCCCTTTGCAAAGGGGGGCGAGGGGGGATTTCGTCAGCCTCAGTTAAGACCTTTATGCAAGGGCCTATCAGCAGCTGGTTCTCATCCATAATACATCTCTCGTTCAGTGGTCCCGGATGCGGGAGGGCATGAACCCCAGGGTAATTTTCAGGCCGTCTAGGAAGCCCACGGACCGGATGTAGTCTATGTTACCTTCCAGGGGCCGGGGGGTAAAGCCAAAGACGCGCTCCACCGAGTCCAGTTGGGCCACGTTGCGCACGGGCAACAGCCGAAGCTGCTCGGTGGTGACGGGAGGCCGGGGCTGCACCTTCTCCAGCAGGGCCACGTTCAGCCGCATGAACCACACCGGCAGATTAACCCGCCAGCGGCGCTTCCCCAGGGTGCGCGCCACCAGGCGCAGCACCTCCAGGTAGCTGAGCTCCTGGGGGCCGCCAATCTCTAGGGTCTGGCCGTCCAGGTCTGGGCGCTCCAGGGCCAGTGCCACGCACCTGGCCACGTCCTCGGCGGCGATGGGCTGGAACCGGTTCCGGCCCGACCCCACCACCGGCACCACCGGAAACACCCGCACCAGGCCCGCCAGGGTATTCAGGAACTCGTCTCCTTCCCCAAAGAGCAGCGACGGGCGGAGGATAGTGTAAGGCAACCCGCCGGCGGCCACCGCCTGCTCCCCCTGCCACTTGCTGTGCAGGTAGGGAATGGCCGGGTTGTCGGCGGCGCCAATGACGCTGACGTGCACCAGCTTCCGCACGCCGCCGCCGGCTGCCGTGGCATCCCGGTTGGCTTCTTTGATGGCGGCCACCAGGTTGGCCGTGCCCTGCCGGTTCACGCCGTCAAAGCTGGCCCCCTTGCGCTGGCGGATGATGGCCACCAGATGCACCACCGCGTCGGCGCCGCGGCAGGCGGCCGCCAGGGACTCGGGGCGGGACACGCTGCCCTGATGCACCGTCACCGCGCCCTGGGGAAACAGCGCCTCCCGGCCCGGAGTGTGCACCAGCGCCCGCACGCGGTGCCCCCGGTCCAGCAGCTCCCGCACCACCCGGCGGCCCAGGAATCCCGTGGCCCCGGTGACCAGCACTTCCATCGTCGCACCTCGCCACCCACTATAGCACGCGAGGACGCGGCGGGCGGGCCAAGGCCGGCAGGGTGGTTTCGTTCTCGGCCGGCTCGTAGGGGCGTCCCGACTGTGTCGGGATGCGCCCCCGGGACAGACCTTCCACCCGAAGGGCAGGCTCCACAGGTCTGCCCCTACATTCTGGGACAATGAAACGGCCCTGGGCCAAGGTCGCCTACCGGCTGGCCGCAGCGACCCCGGATGCTGTACAGTGGTGCCCATAGTCCCAGCCCGGGTTAACCAAGTCAGGGGCCGGGGGTAACGCATGGCAGGCACGGTGTTCGCCGGGGACAAGAAGCAGGGCGATTGGTTCCTGGCTCGCGGGGAGCGGCGGATGGTGGGCTGGCTGGTGCCCCGGGTGCCGCCCTTCCTGGAGACCTACCACCTGACCCTGCTCACCCTGGCCTGGTCCGCCGGCATCGTGGCGGGCGGCTGGCTCGCCCGGCAGAACATCCACTGGCTCTGGCTGGTCTCCGCGTGCATCGCCCTCCAGTACCTCACCGACGTGCTGGATGGCGCGGTGGGCCGGTACCGGGACACCGGCCTGGTGAAGTGGGGCTTCTACATGGACCATCTCCTGGATTATGTCTTCCTGGCCGCCATCGTCACAGCGTATGCCTTGCTGCTTTCCCACATCCCCTGGTACTGGTTCCTGGCCCTGATGGCCCTGGGCGGGGCGTTCATGGTCAATATATTCCTCTCTTTTGCGGCGACCAACCAGTTCCTCATTGCGGTGCTCAAGGTCGGCCCCACGGAGATGCGGCTGTTCTTCATCCTGGTCAACACCGGGCTGATCGTGTTTGGGACGGGCTGGGTGCCAAGCGTCCTGCCGTATTTGACGGCGCTGGCAGCCGGGGTGCTGGTCTTGAAGGTGTTCCAGACCCAAAAGCACCTCTGGCGACTGGACATGGCGCAGAAGCGGACCCGCGGGTAGGGAGGGGTAGATTTCAGATGCCTGAACCAGACCTGCACTTTGGCGCCAGCATGGCCCTGGGGGCGGCGGAGACGGCCACCCAGGCCCGCTGGATGGAGGAGCTGGGCTACGAGTACCTGTCCTCCGGCGAGCACTTCATGCGGGGCAACCCGCCGGGGGACACCCACGCCGCGCTGCCCCTGCTGGCGGTGGCCGCCGGGGCCACGGAGCGCATCCGCCTGCTGTCGTCGGTGCTGCTGGCGCCCTTCTACCACCCGGTGGTGCTGGCCAAGCTGACCACCAGCCTGGACATCGCCTCGGGCGGGCGACTGACCCTGGGGGTGGGAGTGGGCGGCGAGTTCCCGGTGGAGTTTGAGGCCGCGGGCCTGAACGTGAAGCAGCGGGGCCGCCGCACCAACGAGTGCCTGGAGGCGCTGCGCCTGCTGTGGACCCAGGACCACGTGAGCTACCAGGGGCGCCACTTTCAGCTCAGCGACGTGACCCTCAACCCCCGGCCAACCCAGCAGCCCCATCCCCCCATCTGGGTGGCCGGCCGCCGGGAAGGGGCCATGCGCCGCGCCGCCTGCCTGGGGGACGGCTGGCTCCCCTACTTCTACAGCCCCGGCCGCTACCGAGACAGCGTGGTCAAGATCACCCAGATGGGGGCCGAGGCCGGGCGGGATATCTCCGGTGTCCAAGGGGGCCACGTCCCTTACCTCGCCCTCTACCCAACGGTGGAGCAACCGGCCCGCGTGGCCGCGGAGGCCCTGGGCGGGCGCTACC
>JBGPJN010000054.1:0-14016 GCA_041485445.1 Dehalococcoidia bacterium | reverse complement strand
CAAGCCCTGGGGGAACCACGGTGTTGCCGACACCCCCTTCGAGTAGACCCACGCCAAGGCGCCCGCCATCATCACGTGGGCCAGGACTTCCAACGGCAAGTACCGCATCGACTCCGCCTCAGGCCGGTAGAGGCTGGGCAGGCGGGAGTAGTCGCCAGACAGCAACAGCGCGTGGATGACGAAGTTGCCCACCTGCCAGGCGACGAAGACCAGGATCCAGGTGAGGACAAGCTTCTTGTTCACTGGGAAGACCTCCTAACCCACGCCCGGCTAATGAGCTGGCCGGGCCACCACTGCAGTGGCCGGCGCCGGCTTGTTCAGGAACGCCGCCAGCACGCCTAAGAGCACCACCAGAATCAAGCCGAGGACAATCTGCTTGACCACCAGCATTCCCGGAATGGGCTGAACCACGTAATAAATGGTGTAAGTTGGCACCACGGTCAGGAGCGCCACGGCCACACCGTAGCGGAGTCCCCGCTGCACCCACGGCTTGGTGCTGGCGATCTCTGAGTAGATCATGGCGAAGGCGAAAGCCATTACCACATGCGCCAGAATCAGCAATGGAAACAGGTTGCTGGGTCCCTCCATGGGGCGGTAGAGGCTGGAGAGGCGCGCATAGTCGTTTAACAGCACCAGTCCATTGATGACAAAGTTGCCGATCATCCAGGCCACAAATACAGCAATCCAGGTAATAATGAGCCGTTTGTTGACCATCACCGGCATACCCTCCCTGACCGTGATTTCCCCCTCTCCAATGGAGGGAGACGGACGAGACAAGGGTAAGCATACCCCTCAGACCAACGCCTTCAGCTACAGTAGCGCAGACCCGCTGGGACGGAAATCGGAAAGCTAACTCTTCCCCAGCCGCTGGAAGGACGCCGGCCCGCCGATGGCCCGGATCTGCTCCGGGGTCTTCTCCCGCCGGGGCGCGCGGGGCCACTCCCGGCCCAGCTCGTCCTTCACCTGCACGGTGAGCTTGCCCAGGCCCTGGGTCTCCACCTCAATGCGGTCCCCGTTCTGAATGGCACACAGCCCCGTGTGGTTGGTGCCGCAGGCCACCAGGTCGCCGGGCTGCAGCGTGGTGATCCAGGTGACCCACTCCATGAGATGGGGGATGTCGTGGGCCATGTCGCTGGTGGAGTAGTCCTGGTACAGCTTGCCGTTGATCCAGCACTTCACGTTCAGGTCCATGGGGTCGGCAATCTCGTCGGCGGTGACGATGGCCGGCCCCATGGGCCCGAAGGTGTCCCAGCTCTTGCCCCAGAAGAAGCTGGGGCGGTTCTCCGGCCGGAACCCTCGGGCCGACACGTCGATGAAGTTGGTGTAGCCGAAGATGTAGTCGTAGGCCTCCTCGGGCGTCACCTTGCTGGCCCGCTTGCCGATGACCAACCCCAGCTCCGCCTCCTGCTCGAAGATCGTCGGCTGGACGTCGGGCAGCACCACCGTGTCGCCGTCGCCGATGACTACGCTGGCCGACTTGAGGAAGGCGTCAATGTCCGCGGCCTTCTCCCGGGTGCCGTGCTCCATGTAGTTCACCGCCATGGCCACAATGCGGGTGGGCGCGGGCAGGGGCGCCCGCAGCCGCACCTGGCGCAGGGACACCCCCCGGGAGCTGCGGACCAACTCTTCCATGGGGCCGCGGTAGCGGTCGAAGTTGCGGATGAGCTGGGTCATCAGGTCCTGGGGCGAGGTGTGGGCCAGGTCCGCCACCGCGGGGCGCACGTCCACCACGCTGTTGCCTTTGATGACGCCCAGCTTGTAATCGTCGAACAGCACCAGCTTCATGGCTGCCTCCTACTTAGCCCCAGCTTATAGCCTATCCCAAAATTCACCGCCGAGCACACGGAGACCGCTGAGACAATCTTTACGCTTCGCTAAGGGGAGCGGCAAACAATCCTAAACTCCCTGCGTCCTCAGTGTTCTCTGCGGTTATTAGGATAGGCGCTTAGCTTGGGAACTTCCACAGGGTGGCGGCGGTGCCGCCGAACACCCACTCCTTGTTCTGGTCGCCCCCGAAATCCACGTTCTGCATGGGGAACCGCAGGGCGTTGTGGTATCCCTCCCGGTTGGCCACCGGAGGGAAGTCGCTGCCCCACATCAGCCGTTGGGGACCAAAGGCCGCCACCGCCATCTCGATCAGCGACGGAATCTCGGCAAAGGGCATGGGCTGGATCAAGGGCTGGGGCCGGGGGCAGAACTCACCCAGGCCGGGCACCTTCATGTAGGTGTTGGGGTACCGGGCCAGGGACAACACCCGCTGGTAGGTTTCCAGGGGCGACGGGCCATCCTTACGGGGGATCAGGTAGTGCCGGCCAACGCCACCCAGGTGCTCGACGATGATGTTCAGAGTGGGGAGCTCTTTGATGATGCCCTCAAACCCCGCCGAGGCGAACTCCTCCAGGGCGCCGCCGCTGCTCACGGGCACGCCCAGCTCCGCCGCCTTGCGCCAGATGGCCAGGGGGTCCCGGCCGGGCGACCGGTCCGTAGGCGTGAGGCGGATGCCCTCCGCGCCCTGCCTGGTCCACTGCTCCAGCCGCTGGGGGGCGTCCGGACGGGTGTGGTCCACGATGACCACCGCGGAGAACCGGCGCACGCACTCCAGAACGTAGGAGTTGTCGTACTGACCGCGAATCTGGATGAGCACCGCCTTGTCCACGTCGTTGCGGGCCATCTGGTCCAGCAGGATCTCCACCGGCTCAAACCAGGTAAGTGAGGCGTGGCAATGGGTATCTACTACCACCATGTTGCTGTCCCTCCCCGTGTCCTTGGGCCGCCGGCCAGCGGCTGGCTTTGTGGCGACTGGCCCCATTTCAGCAGGTGGCAAGGGGCTTGTCAATCCCCGGCGGCGGGCTGCGCACTATGTGGCCTGGGAGGGGAGACGGGAGTTTCGGCGGTCGCCGCGACGACTGATGCCGGCCTGGGCAGTGCGGACCGGTGAGGCGGGTTAACCGAAACGCCGTCAGGGGCTGGGCTGGAGCGGGCGATGGGATTCGAACCCACGACTTTTTGCCTGGTAAGCGCCTACCATCAGCCGATTTCGTAAGAAATACAAGCACAATGGAGACGTTTATCACCTTCAAGAAGGCCACCAAGGGCCTAACCGCCAGCGGTGAGAAGTGGCTCAGGGTATCCCTTGGCCCCTTCCTGACCTGGCTACCCGTCCCCGTAGAAGCCACCACCAAGTCCCACATCATAGCGTTCCTGGGCCAGTATCAAGACAGGCCCTGGCGCAGACATAGCTTCTATCGGGCCTTCAAGACCTTCTACAAGTGGGCTGCCGAGGAATACCACTTCATCACCCCCATGATTGGGATACCGGCCCCAAAGACTCCCGACGTAGTGCTGCATACCACCACACCAGCCGACGTTGAGCGGCTCATTGAGGCGGTAGACAACGCCAGGGGCAAGGCCCTGATTGCTCTGTTGGCTGATTCGGGCGCAAGGCGGACTGAGCTTGCCGACATCGAAGTGGTTGACCTCGACCTGGCCCGCTGTCGCATCAAAGTCATGGGCAAAGGCAACAAGGAAGGCTGGCTGGTGTTCGGGTCCAAAACCAAGGCCCTGCTGATAGCGTACATTGGGGAGTCTCACCCGACGGACAAGCTCTTCGCCATGAACACCTTCGGCATCCAGTCCATGCTCAGGCGGCTGGAACGGCAGACCGGCATCAAGTGCAACGCCCACAGCTTTAGAAGGGGATTCGCCACTGCCCTGCGCCATGCCGGTGTAGGCGAGTTAGACATCCAGCAGCTAGGCCGTTGGTCATCCCTGGAAATGGTTCGCCGGTACACCAAGGCTTTTACTTTCGACAACGCCGCCCAGCGGTACAAGCCCATCGTCACCTGACCAAGCCGCGCCCGTCCAACGGCCGTAGGTGCCCACCGCGAGCATTGTTAAACACTATCAGCAGTATGTCTAACCATTGACTAATACCACATATTGTGGTATGCAGGAAGAGGTGGGGGGCCACCCTATTAAGGGGTTGGCTCCCCAATTTTATTTGCGAGGTGGACGATGGTAACCACGGAGAACCCGCCCGATGCGCTCACCATTCTGGCGGTGGCCGCCGCCGACGGCGTGCATCCAGAGACGGTGAGGCGGTGGGTGAGGGAAGGCAAAGTGCCAGCCAAGAAGGTGGGTAATATGGTCTTTATCCGACCCGGCGACCTGGAGATTATGCGGAAGGAGGCCGTGAATGGCTAACCAAGAACAAGCCCCGCAAGGTATTGAAGCACCTTACGGGGCCACTGGAGGAACCTCGACTGGGGAGAATGGTAGCATATCTGAAGCAAGCCGTCAATCTGACACCGGCGCTGGTGGGCAGGCAACGGCTGTAGCTCCACAGCCTGACCTCACCGTTGGCAGCCTGCATGACGTGCTCGCCATCGTGGTGGGGCACTTCGGCCCCGCTTCCAGCGTGGTGCTGTCTGCCGAGGCTTGCATCTCGGCCCAGTGCTCTCTGCTGCTGGCCCAGGCCGAGGGGTGCGTAGCGTTGGTGCTGGAAGGCCCCGCGTCCAGCGGCAAAACCACGGCCCTGAACCTCCTGATGGGCCAACCGCTACGGGATGGTAAGCTGGTATGGGTGAGTGACAGCTTCACCCCAGCCGCCTTCCTGTCCCACGCCGCCAACCGCACGGCGGAAGAGCTGGACAAGAACGACCTGCTGCCACATATCCGGCACAAGACGTTCATCGTGCCTGACCTGGCCCCGACCTTTAGCGCCCGTGAGGAAGACCTGACTAAGAATGTGGGTGTCTTGACACGAGTGCTGGACGGCCAAGGGTACGAGTCGGACAGCGGCACCCACGGGCACCGGGGGCCCGTGGGCGACTACCGCTTCACCCTGCTGCCGCTACCACCCCGCTTAGCGCCACCGCATGGCGCTCTATGGCGAGGGTGGGCAACCGTATCTTGATGCTCGAAGTGGGTGGGGAAGCCGTTACTACCGATGATTTGGTTGCTTCCATGATGGGCAGCATTCCGTTCCAGCGGAAGGTGCAGGAGTGCGGGGAGGCTGTGGGCCAATTCCTGCAAACGGTATGGCAGGAAACTGGCGGCTATGGAAGCGTAATTTGGGACAATGCCGCCGACCACCTAGACCTCGTGCGGGTTTTGGTGCGGGTGGCCGAGTGGGTGGTACGGTGTCGAGGCAGCGTGACGGTCGAGCCGGACGGCTATTATGAAGGCGAACACTCACCGCCGCAGGTCGAATCCCCGTACCGCCTGCTTAAAGGACTGTACGGTCTGGCGAAGGGCCATGCCATCGCCTGTGGACGGCGCAAGCTGGCACCCGAAGATGTGCAACTGGCCGTGCGGGTGGGGCTGGACTCTATGCCCTGGGAGCGGCGGCGTGTCGTGCGGGCGCTGCTGCGGGCGGAAGGTGGGGCAATGACTTCGGCTGACGTGGAGCGGGCCTTGGGCCAGAGCCGCCCGACCGCCCCCAAGGTGATGGACGGCCTGGGCGCTCTTGGAGCCGTGGGGACGAAGAAGTCTGGCACCAGCCTCACCATCTCGCTGGTGGAGAGCGACCGGTGGTTGCTGGAAGGCGACCATCGGTGGGCTTTGGCCCGGCTGCCTTAACTGCTGAGCGCGGGGGGTGGCTGCACAAGCTGCCCCCTGCCACGGACCTGGAAAAAATCTGCCCCTGTGTGCGCTGACATTAACTGAAAGAGATATGGGTGTGAGGGATTGAGGAAAGAAAGGGGGTAAGGGGGCGCAGCCCCCAGCACAGGGTCAAGAAACTTTCAGGTGGCACCGGCCCCCTGCCCCCACCATCGCCAGGCCACCCCCCATCCTGCTAAAGGTTAAACCGGCGGACAATATCGCACCTACACTCAACCTCACGGCACCCCCAGGACGACACCCGCCAGGCCGGATATGCTCGGCTGCCGAGGCGCGGCGGCGGGAGTGTGTGGGCCTTCCGAGTCCCATCTGTGATGGGGTTGAAGGGGAGTAGGAAGGCGCAAGCTAGGGCGAGTTGGTGGTGCTGGGCGGGCGGGGCCGCGAAGTCAACCCCGCCCGTAGCGGGAAAGGGCCACTAAACTAACCTGGCGACTACACGGTAGTTACTCCGTGGAGAACGCGCATCCATGTCAGACACCCCCCCGGCCACCGGAGGCTCGGCTGCGTAGATGACTACTGACCCCCGCAATCAACCAAGCTGCCTTCCCAATTAACGCACCAATTAGCATCCACTTCAACACATCCCACGTCCCACCGAACAGGCTAATGACGAAACCAATGCCTATGCCGAGCAGAATCCCGCCCCCGACACATTTTATTAGCAAGACATCTCCACCGTGTCAATAATCAAGAGGCTAATAAGCCCCAGCAGGCCCAACAGCCATTTCACTGCACCCCTAGGTAATGTCCTATTTTGTAACGGGCTGGTGGCGATTGACTGCACGCAGAAGGGAGACGGCAACTGCTCCGAGGAAGGCTCCCACAACCAGGCCAACGGAGGCCCACAGCCATATCGAAGGCCAGTCGTAAACTACACCTACAATGGCCCCTTTTAGCCTCTCAGGAAGTGCCGTAGGGTGGTATAGACCGGTGGTAGTTCTTTCGGACCTATGAAAGGTGGTAGGGTCTTGTATCTGGGTGGTATAGGAGGTCTGGAATCTGTAGAGGTAGAATTGATTGGTTGCAAAGTAGGCTATAGCGACCGCCCCGACGAATGCGCCCGCCACGATACCGATGATTAGCGGCCAGTCTCGTCTTCTTTTCATTGCCTCGTGTTTTCCTGCGAATATAACCCCGTTGGCTGACCAAGCATACACTTCCGCCCAGGGGCCGCTTTATCGCATGGGACTTCTTTCCCCTTTACTCCCCGCTGTCTCTGACGTGGAAGCCGCCCCAGTTCTCCCTGTCCTCCTTCTGTTTTCTCCAGGACTGTGGTTCAACGGTAACTACCAGCGGCTTCTAAGTTTTCCTGGCTCGGCCTCGGAGGGGTGCGGAAGGTATGCAATATCTATACAAGTGCCGCTGGCAATAATTAGCTTTGATGGATAATCAATAGATACTTTCTGTATTTTTGCTACCATAGCATATTCACGATTTACTAATCGGGCTATCCGGTCAGAAGACTCTCGCGCAAGGATTGTCTCCACAATAGACCGGCTGCACTCAAGCTGGAATACGAAGTCGTCGGCTGTAAATGTGGATGAGAAGAAAACAAAGGATGAGAAGCGAACAAAGGTTTTTCCATCACTGTTGAATACATCATCAAACTCACCTCTAAACAAAATTGGTTGACCAGTAGTTAATCGTTCCTGCGCTTGAAGCGTATAGGTTAAGTTTTCTTCCCAGCCGGTTATTGCCCGGTGCTTTGCAGCAAGCTCTGTAATAATCGTATCGTCGGCAACCGGGGTTGGGCTTGGCGCTGCGGTCACACACCCGGACAAAGCCACAAAGCCACTTAGCACCACAAGCAACGCCAGTGGTTTTGCTAGGCTACTACCGGCCCCACTCAACAGTGGTCGCTTACCGCCTTGCACCCAGGGATTATACCAGGTGTAGTGGAAGGCTCTGGGATTTTAGTCTCGAGTACGTCATTTGCGACAGGGCTTATTAGTATATATAAGCGTGTGTCGCAAAAGGGGGCTGCGCCACCAGCCCGTGGGTACAGCGTTCCGGACAAGCCAATTACCCATATAAATAGCCTTTGTCCGGAATCATGCCACGCTTCCCTTCATCAGTCCTTAACAACCCGATGATAGCATAGTGCGGAAGTTCCCCTTCAGGCTCTCCGGAAGCCCCCGCCCCGTCAGCGGGGGTTTTCTCGTTGCCCCCCTGGAACCGCCAAAGAGGTAGGCCCCCAGGACTCACCCAGAGGCCTGCTGCTGTTGGTGTTAAGGTCGCTCTACTTTTCCTTGCACCACTTCCCGTCTGGCCCCTTGTGACTGAACCACACCCGCCCATCCTTCTCGAATCGCTTGAACTCGGTCTGGTGGGCCTGGCAGTAGTGCGCTGGTGCCGATGGTGGCACAGGCTGGACTGGCGTCTCAGCGGCCTCGGTGGTGGCTTCCTGGGCCTTCTGCCCATGCCCCCACAAGCTCTTTAGCTGCTGGCCCAGGTCGGCGTAGAGTTGGCCCTGGGCAGCCTGCCACCCTTCATTGGCATCAATGCTGGCCTCAGCCCCTAGCTCGACCACCTTCCAGGCTCCCTGTCCCGTGTCCTTGCTAAACCGGATGTTGGCGCTCACCGTCGTTACCTTCATGGCTTGCCCTCCCTCTTGCCGGTGAATGTTAGGGTGTTCGCTTCCCTACGCCAAGACTATATACTCATTGGGTATATCTTGTCAATACCCTTTAGGGATTGATTAGTGGTGGGAGTTCTGTTACAATACGGCCATGAACAAGGTGATGGTCGAAGCGTACAAGTGCCTGCGGTGTGACCATGTCTGGCTGCCCAGGACTCCGAACAAGCCCAAGGTCTGCCCCAACAAGAAGTGCAAGTCGCCCTATTGGGACAGGCCACGGCAACGGGCGGCAAAAGAATAGCTCCGGCCACCGGATGGCAACCGGAGCTAACGAACACCCTTCCCTCACCAGCAAGTAAGGGGAAGGCGCAGACAGTGTACCACTGGCGACAATCAGGAAGGAAGGTGCGGGAGATGTCACTGAGGCAGATCGCAGCGGAACTGGGGGTTACACCGGCCTACCTTAGCTACATGGTCAACGGCAAGCGGCCTTGGCGGCCTGACTTGTACGAGCGGTATTGCCAGCTTGTTAACGCCTCTGTTAACGTTAACGGCTTGCGTGTTAACAACTCAGGGGGCAAGAAGGAGTGGGCAGATACGAAAGCTGGAGCGGGCGATGGGATTCGAACCCACGACTTTTTGCTTGGGAAGCAAACACTCTACCACTGAGTTACGCCCGCTCAGTAATATGGGCCACTGGCCAGTGGGAGACTACCATCGGCTGGAGGCCGTGTCAACGGCGGCGGCGGCAGGGCCGGTCACTCCCCGGCAACCCTGGCGTGGCCGTTGGCGCCCCCTTGGGCATGGGGTGTCAGCGGGAGCGACTCCCCAAGGTGGTGGGTGAGCACCGCGGCGGCGGCCGGCGGCGCTTCGCCCGGCGGGGCATCGGCCAGCAACCGGGGCAGGGCTTTGGGCGCAGCTGACGGCGCCTTGGCCCAGACATCTCCCCAGGGCACCGGGGCCATGCCCCGGCTGCGCCGCACCTCGTTAATGGTCAAAACACCCCGGTCCAGGAGCTGGGTCTCCCGCCGCACCCGGTGGGCCTCGTCCTCCTGCAGGGCCTCCACCACACTCAGGTCGAACTCCACCGCCAGATCGCCGTAGTCCAGGCGGGGCAGCAGCGCCCGGGTCAGCTGCTCCTCCAGGAAGCGGATCTGGGGCACCATGGTGTTCCGCCAGAAGATGCGCTCCGCCGCATTGATGTTGGAGAAGGTGGCCCGCTCAAAGTCGCCCAGCAGGGGCTTGGGCACGCCGTAGGCCCGGCTCACCTCCTCCAGGCTCCAGCGCAGACCCTGGATGAAGTCCATGTCCCGCTGGCTGAAGCCCAGGGTCTTGATGTCCCGCACGAAGCTGGCGATGGCCGGGCGGTGGGCGTTGCCCGGCCCCCGGTAGCGGGACTCCCATCGGGTGTAGAACTCCTCAATCTCCGCATCGGTCATGGTCTCGTCGGTGAGCAGCATGAAGTCCGGCTGGGCGGAGTTGCGCAAAAAGTTGCGATTGAACCGGAGGCCGTCGGTGCCCATATCCACCGCCAGGCGCGCGGGCGCCAGCGGCGATAGCCCGGCGTACTCCTCCAGAGGGTTGAAGTAGCGCAGCCACACCACCTCCTCGGGTGTGTAGGCCACAGGGCCCCGGTTGCCCTGGTAGACGAAGCCGCGGATGTGTCGCTGGCGATCGGGCAGGATGCTCACCCGGTCCGGGCGCAGCGGCCAGATCTCCTGCCGGCCCGACTGGTCGCGCTCCAACGCCCAGAAGGCGGAGCCCCACAGGTCCAGGTAGATCTGGGTGGCCCGCCACAGGTCGCCCCGGGTGTACCACGGGTTGACCCGGTCCAGGAGCTGCTGGGCGGGATGGGCCGGCCCCACGAAGGCCTTGCCCCCCTGGGGCGTGGGCCGGTACACCCGCACCGCCGGGCGGGTCAGCGCGTCCGCCCGCATGCGGATGGCGGCGTACACCGGCACCGACGTGGTGTAGTAGCTGCCGTACTCGGTGCGGGCCCAGCCGCCGCCGGCACCCGCCAGCTCGCGGAAGGGGTCCAGGTCGCTGGCGGCGGCCCGGCTGGCCCGCTGCTGCCAGTTGTTACGTCCACCGGGCGCGGGCGGCTCCTGGTCAACCCGGCGGCGGTCATCGGTGGGCGGCAGCGTCAACCGCCCGCGGAGCTTACGCCAGCCCTCCAATAGATTCCCGAGATTCCCCAGTCCCCCCGACGTGATGCGCTCTTGCATCGTCAGCCTCCTCGCTTTACCTGTCCTTACCTGGCTTAAATCCAAACCTAGTGGTGGGTCAGATAGGTTCCCGTCATTCCTTACGCTCGCCGCTAAGACAAGCCGGCGCAGGCCGGAATCCATCGGTGCATCTCAACCACGCTCCTGCCTGGACACCGGCCTTCGCCCTTGCCTTAGCCGCAGCGTAAGGGGTGAGACAGACAGAGTCCCCGTTCCCCGATTCCATCGGGGTCAACCCTGCCACGGCAACCTGACTCACCATCCCCAACCGCTCCGGGTTGACGCCCCGCCGGCGGGGCGCCCGTCAGGTCCACAGCTTGACCCTGGGCTGCTCCAGAAAGGACATCATCAGGGCGTCGGCCTTGTCCGGGGAGGGCAGCCCGCGACTGCGCATGGTGTCCTTGCTCTCCAGCAGCACCCGTCCCTGGCTGTCGTAGCCGAAACGCAGTGCGGCCAGCTCGCCCATCAGCTCGGCGTCCTGGGGGATACGCAGCGCCCCGCTGGCGAACAACTCCCGCAGCCGCCAGTACCCTTCCGCCCGCAGATTGGCAAAGAGCTGGCTCTGCTGGGCGGGGCGGCCCACGTTGATGCCCTGCACCCGGTAGCCCTGCTCCCGCAGCCGGTCCACCACTCCCCCACCCACGCCCACCTCGTCCACGTAAACCCGGTTGGGCTGGAACTCCTGGATGGCGGCGGCCACCCATCCCGCCAGCTGCATGGTGTCCAGCCCCTGAAAGGTGCGCATCTCCTCCACCAGACCCTCCCGCCGGCGCAGCACCACGCTGCGGTCGGCGCCAAACCGGGCCACGTCCACCGCCAGCACCACCTCCGGCGCCGCCTGCTCCGGGCCGGGCATCCCCTTGGCCGCCGCGTCGCGCCCCGGCGGGTTATTCACAAGTTGCGCCGAGTCCGGGCCGTTGGTGGCAGCGGCGGCAACGCTGGTCCGCAGGACGGGCTCCTGGGCCGCGAGGTCATCGTCCCGCCGAGCGGCCGCTTCGATGTCCGAAAGCTTGATCAGGGTGTCTTCCCCCTGGTCGGGGAACTCGCCCAACACCCGGGCCTGGTACAGGGGGTTGTCCTGGCCCCATACCTGCAGGCGCTCCCGCTGCCACCGGGCGGTGACCAGGCCGGCGATCACCGCCTTGCCGGCCAGCACGTTGGGGCTTTCCAGGGCGGAGATGGTGATGCCGTGGTACAGGCGGCGCTCCTGGTAGAAGGCCCGCCGGAAAGCCCCGGAGGTGGTGGTGGGGTTGCCCAGCAGCAACAGCCGGCTCTCTTCCGAGGTCATGGTGGCCTCAATGGCCTCGTAGATCTCCTCACTCACCCCTTCGGCCTCGTCCACCACGATGAGCATGTTGGGGCTGTGGAACCCCTGGAACTGGTCGGCGGTTTCCGCGGACAACCCCATGGCGTAGCGGTCATCCGCCAGTTCCCACCGGGTGCCCAGCATCTTGCCTCCCAGCGTATCTGCCGCCCGGCGGTGCAGGCGGCGCACCTGGCGCCACAGGACGTGCTCCACCTGGCGAAAGGTGGGCGCGGTGCTCAGCACGATGGCCGGGTCGTGGCTGTAGACGAACCACAGCACCGCCACCGCGGCGCAAAACCCCTTGCCCAGTCCGTTGCCCGACTTCACCGCCACCCGGCGGTGTTGGGGAATGGCGGCCAGCACCTCCTCCTGCTTGCTCCACAGCTCCACCTGCAGCACGCCCTTGGCGAAGGCCAGGGGGGAGATGCCCTGGACCACGCCGCTGCCACCGTCAGGGGCCAGGGCCGGCGCCAGGGCGGACCGGGGCCGGCGGCGCGGCCGGGGCGCGGCGGCTTGCGGCCCAGGGAAGGCTTCCAGGGTTCGCTCCTCCTCCATCTAGCCCTCCTCCGTCCGGGACGACCCCTGGCTGGCCAGCATCCGGGCCAGGGCTTGCCAGGACAAGGGCCACTCCGGCGCGGCGGGTGGGGGAGACGGCTCCGCCTCGGCGGCGTCGGGCGGGCTGAAGATGAAGCTGCATTCAAGGCAGCGGAACACCCGATGGTCGCGGGGCGACGCTCGGGCCAGTCGGCGCAGTTGGAGGGATAGACAACGTCGGCAGCGCACCTGGGCTCACCTCCTGGACAAACAAAGGGACGGGCCCTGATCGGGGTCCGTCCCTGACTGTTTCTACCCTACCCTTCTGCCTTCGGAAGTGTCAATGACTCCGGGTCAGTAGGGTGAGTCCAACGCCAGTGCGCCAGCCTTGCCGCTGGATGGATCCCTGCGGCAGGTTGCTGGCGCCGGTGCGGTGCGGCTGCGTTGCAGCTAGCCCCTAGTCGGGCTTGTGCTTGTCCAAGTAGGAAATCACCCGCTTGTCAATCTTGGTTTTGTAAGCCACGCCGGCGTCCGCCAGCGCCACTCCCAGGTGGGCGGAGCGCTGAATCTCCTCCCAGTCCGGCTCCAACTCGAACTCGTCGCGCAGATCATCAAACAGGGTCTCCAATGACTTCTTATCAAACATAGTGACTTCCTGCAGACCTCCTCCCGAACATTCTACGGCCTTGGTCGCGGAGACCGCCCTGTTGGTCAGGCGGCATTACCTGGATACCCAGGCCACGGTAAAACAGTGTACCCAGATTTGTGGCGGGTGGCAAGAGGGTGTGTGCAAATGGTTAGTATCTGCCCCGGCGGGGCGGATTCACCCTCACCCCGGCCCTCTCCCAGAGGGAGAGGGGGTGGCAAGTCGCGGCGTCCTTCCTCTCCCCTTACTCTCATTACGCTCCGCAATGCTAGCGCTGCGCTGGCTAAGGTTAACCTTGCGCGAGAGGATTGAGGTGAGGGGTATTACCCTCACTCCGCCCTCTTCCCATCCAGGGAGCGGGCGTTAGGGCCGGCGGCGCCAAGCGCCGGCCCGCCGCTGCACCAGGTAGAGCGTCACCAGACTGGCCGGCGCCAGCAGCAGCAGTAGTCCCAGCAGCGCCACCACCGTCCACGGCCCCAGCCCCAGCAGATGGTCCAGCTGGTCCTTGATCCAGCCCAGCAGCGTGGGGTCGGCCTCTCCCTGGTGGGGGACTACTGACCAAAGTAGACCCGGCGGCATTGCCCACATACCCTCTCCGGCGTCCGCCCCCTGATAGCTGATAGCTGACGGCTGACAGCTCAGTTCAGTCGCCCGCCGCCTCGGTCGCCACCGGCTGGGCCTGGTAGCGGGCCGAGTACTTGCCCTCGCGGATGGTGAAGGACGCCAGGGCCGCCGGGAACAGCAATGCGCCGGCCAGGGCAAAGGGCAGGGTGTAGGAGCCGGTGAGGTCATAGAGGAACCCAGCCAGCAGGACGCTGGCAAAGCCGCCCATTGCATGGAACAGGAACGACACCCCGCTGATGGCGCCCAGCGCCTTGAGGCCGTACACGTCGGCGGTGAGGGAGGTGGTCAGGGGCGCGGTGGCGATCCAGGAGAACCCGGCCACCGCGGCGAAGGCCCACAACCCGAGCTGGGAGGGCATCAGCAGCAGCAGCAGGTAGCCGATGCCCCGCACCAGGTACACCAGCGCCAGCAGGTTCTTGCGGCTGAACCGGTCCGACAGCATCCCCGCGCCGATGCCGCCCACCACGTTGAGGCCCATCAT
>JBGPJN010000053.1:0-14033 GCA_041485445.1 Dehalococcoidia bacterium | reverse complement strand
GGCCCGTGAGGAGCGCGGTGGGGGAGAGCTGTGGGGCCGGTGGACGGGGTTTGGCGCGGCGACACCGCGGTAAGTTTACCCCTGGCACCACTGTGCCCAAACGGCCAAGCCCAACCATGCCAGACCCACGAGCAGAGAAAGCAGGTATAAAGGTGCCCGGCCGCCTCTGCCGAACCAGTTGAGCGGCGGCAAATCGCCGAACCACAGGAACGGATTTTCGAGGACCCCCGAGGATATGTGCTCCGCGCGCTCAGCGAAGTCGTCCAAATCGCGCGCTTGCCGGGGGTATCTCAATGTTTTTTTGGCTTTTGCTATGTTATCGGGTTTACATTTCTTCGGACGCGTGTCGGCTATATTTATCGCGATGCCCTTCAGCATTCCCAACTCGGCTTCGATTTGCCGTTGCCGCAAAAAGAGGTATTGCCGCATCCGCAGGCTGCGCGCCATAAATACACACCACAATAGTTGCGCGAGGACTGCCAGCCCAGCCAGGACCCACAAAAAGCGGCCAAACTCACCCACGTTCGCGGCAACCACGCCCAGTCCGGTGATCCAGCCAGCCAGGAAGATGCCCGAGGCAGTCCACAGCCAAGTGGCCAGGGCGTTGGCCTGGTCCTCGCAAACCTGATACTCCGTTAGCCAGGCTTGTCGCAGCTCCGGAGGGACTTCAGCGTCGGGTGGCTGAACATCTGCCATACACTTACCTAAACGGGTGGATCGGGTGCGTTATCCCCTTCTCCACGGCATCCCGTCGGTCGCCTTCAGGAAGCGGTCAATCAGGTGGGGGCTGGCGGCGATGACGCTGGGGGTGTGCAGCACGGCGCGCCGCCCCTGCCGGTCCACCACCTCGCCCCCCGCCTCCCGCACCAGCAGCAGGCCCGAGGCCACGTCCCAGGGGGCCAGCGAGTGGTGGAAGTAAAGGTCCACCCGCCCGGCGGCGGCGTAGGCCAGCCCCAGGGCGGAGGAGCCCATTAGCCGCATGCTCTGGAACCCCGGCCACAGCCCGCGCATCATGTCCAGGGCCAGCCCTGCCTTCTCGTCCACGTACCCCAGGTCAAACCCCAGCAGGCACTCTCCCAGCTCGTGCCGGGCGGACACGGTGATGGCCGCGCCGTTGAGGAACGCCCCCTGCCCGGCCTGGGCGGTGAACAGCTCCTCTCGCATTGGGTCGTAGGTCACCCCCAGCACCATCTCCTCCCCCTGGGCCAGGGCCACCACCACGCAGAAGTGGGGGATGCCGTTGGCGTAGTTGCGGGTGCCGTCCAGGGGGTCCACCACCCAGGAGTAGGGGGAGGCGGTCTCGGATTGAATGGGCGCCGACTCCTCCGCCAGGATGCCCAGCTGGGGGTATTCGGCCCGCAGCAGGCCCAGAATCTCCCGCTCCGAGGCCAGGTCCACGTCGGTGACGACGTCGGCCCGGCCCTTGAAGCTGATCACCTTGTCGGTAAGGAACCGGTCCCGGATCACCTGCCCGCCCCGCCGCGCCGCATCCACCGCCAGGTCCAGGGCGGAGCGGCCGCTGCGGGAGGGAGGCAACAGGGAGGAGGCGTTGCGTCGCTGCATAATTCACTCTGGTCGACAATGGCCATCGCTGACGGCTTAATGCCGATGGCTGACTGCTGTCCCCTACGCCAGCCCCATGCGCTGGTAGACCTCTTCGATGGTCCGGCGGGCGATGGCCCGGGCCTTCTTTGCCCCGTCTTCCAGCACCTGCCGCACGTAGTCCGGGTCCTTGCTGAACTGCTCCCGCCGCTCCCGCAGCGGCTCCAGGTAGGCGTTGATGCTGCGCGCCAGGTGGCGCTTGCAGTCCACGCAGCCCCGGCGGGCGGTGGTGCACTCGTCGAACACCGTGGCCACCTCCACCGGCGCGCTGAAGAGCTTGTGCAGGGAGTAAACGTTGCACACCTGGGGCCGGCCCGGCTGGTCCCGCCGCAGCCGCTCCGGGTCGGTGAAGGCGGTGAGCACCCGGCGGGTGGTCTCCAGGGAGCTGGCGGCCAGCTCCACGTGGTTGTCCAGGGACTTGCTCATCTTCTGCTTGCCGTCCAACCCCACGATGAGGGGCGCCTCGGTGAGCTTGGCCTGGGGCTCCGGGAAAGTGTTGCCGAAGCGGTGGTTGAAGCGGCGCACAATCTCCCGGGCCAGCTCCAGGTGGGGGAGCTGGTCCTGGCCCACCGGCACGGTGTCGGCCTTGTAGAGGATGATGTCGGCGGTCTGGAGCACTGGGTAGCCCACCAGGCCGTAGTTGACACTCTCCTCGGTCTCGTCCATCTGCCGCACCTTCTCCTTGAAGGTGGGCACCCGCAGCAGCCAGCCCAGGGGGGTGACCATGCTCAGTAGGGTGTGCAGGGTCATCACCTCGGGCACCTGGGACTGGACAAAGATCATGCTGCGCTGGGGGTCCACCCCGGCGGCCAGCCAGTCCAGCACCATCTCATGGATGTTGGGCTTGATCTCCGCCACGTCCTTGGGGTTTTCAATGGTAGTCAGGGCGTGGACGTCCACCACGCAGTAGATGCACTTGTAGCTGTCTTGTAAATGCACCCAGTTCTCCAGCGCCCCCAGGTAGTTGCCCAGGTGCAGCCGCCCGGTAGGGCGCATGCCGGAGAACACCACCCCGGCGCCGGTGGTTGTCGTGTGAGCCTGTGTCACCGCATACCCCGATTCGGCGCCTGCCAAACCCCGGCGGACGCCTGCAAGCATCACTGAGTTTGGGGCAGTCTAGCATGGCCGGAGCGGAGCGGCAAGGCGAGGGGCGCGGGTGGTTGGTCAGGGCCTTTTCATCTTCCTCCACTCGCTGGTTGAGTAGGCCCGACCGCAGTCGGGCCTACTCAACCAGCGAGGGCAAGGTTCTTGCGGCGAGAATGAAGAGGCCCTGCGCTGGTGGTATACTCGCCCCCATGAACCAACCTGCGGGGAACCCACCGGCAGCCCGTCCCCTGGTGGGCGTGGGCGTGGTGTTTCTGCGGCAGGGGCGAGTCTTCCTGGCCAAACGCCAGGGTTCCCACGGCGAGGCCACCTGGGCCTCCGCCGGCGGTCACCTGGAGCTGGGGGAGACCCTGGAGGAGTGCGCCCGCCGGGAGGCCCTGGAGGAGCTGGGCGTCACCGTGGGCCCGGTTCAGTTCCTCTGCGTCGGTAACATTATCGCCTACGGCAGGCACTACCTGGACGTGGAGTTCCTGGGGGACATCGGCGACCAGGAGCCGGTGCTGGCGGAGCCGGAGGCCTTCTCCGACCACGGCTGGTTCACCCTGGACGCGCTGCCCCAGCCCCTCTTCCAGGCGGCGCGCTACGCCCTGGACAGCCTGCGCACCGGGCGGCACTACTTCCCCGGCGCCTGACCCAGCTTCGCCCCGGCGCGGCCACCCTGGCCAGTCCGGGGTTTACCCTCCAAAACCACCCCAAACCGGCGGTGCAAACGGCACATCCCAGATACAAAATCTGGTATAATAGAAAGGGTGTTCCCAGGTGGACGCCACTTCCGGTGGTAGGCCCCCCCATCCATGATCCTAAGGGAGCCGAAGGACCGCCGCGGGCCGGTTTCACCCCTCATCCACGTACAGCGTGACCAGCGTTCAGGGGTGTCCTTGCCCAGTGAAGCCGGCGGGCCACCGGACCAATTAGCCGACGGAGCCACCATTGCCGACCGAATCCTCTAAATACACCGCCAAAGACATCCAGGTCCTGGAGGGGCTGGAGGCCGTCCGCCTCCGCCCCAGCATGTACATCGGCAGCACCGACCAGCGCGGCCTGCACCACCTGGTCTATGAGATAGTGGACAACGCGGTGGACGAGGCCATGGCTGGCTTCTGCACCCGGGTTGACATAAACATTGACCCGGCCGGCCGGGTCACCGTCACCGACGACGGCCGGGGCATCCCGGTGGACCTCCACCCCGCCACGGGCCGGTCCGCCCTGGAGACGGTGATGACCGTGCTCCACGCCGGAGGCAAGTTCGGCGGGGGTGCCTATAAGGTCACCGGCGGGCTTCACGGCGTGGGCGCGTCGGTGGTCAACGCCCTGTCCTCTTACCTCAAGGTGGAGGTGCGGAGGGACGGCTGGACCCACTCGCAAGAGTACCACCAGGGCCACCCCCAGGGCGACGTGGCGCGGGGCAAGCGGGACCAAACCCACGGCACCACCGTGTCTTTCCAGCCGGACCCGGCCATCTTCCCCGTGGTCGAGTACGACTTCGACACGCTGACCGACCACCTACGCACGGTGGCCTACCTGAACCAGTCCCTGGAGATCCGCTTCGTTAGCCACTGGCACCAGGAGCAGCGCAAGGGCGACATCGAGCGTACTTACTGCTTCGACGGCGGCATCGCCAACCTGGTCAGCAGCATCAACCGCAACCGCCGCACCATGCAGCGGGCGC
This sequence comes from Dehalococcoidia bacterium, assembly GCA_041485445.1. Lineage (GTDB taxonomy): Bacteria > Chloroflexota > Dehalococcoidia > Lucifugimonadales > UBA3495 > SHYG01. The sequence continues at coordinate 9,658 of JBGPJN010000053.1, read as the reverse complement.
CCTTCTACTTCCAGAAGACCGCCGACAGCACCGTGGTGGAGGTGGCGGTCCAGTACAACGACAGCTTCACCGAGACGGTGCTGGCCTTCGCCAACTGCATCAACACCACCGAGGGCGGCACCCACCTCACCGGCTTCCGCTCCGCCCTGACCCGGGTCATCAACGACTACGCCCGCCACCAGGGGTTCCTCAAGGAGGACCAGCCCAACCTAATCGGCGACGACGTGCGGGAGGGCCTGGCGGCGGTCATCAGCGTCAAGCTGGCCAACCCCCAGTTTGAGGGCCAGACCAAGACTAAGCTGGGCAACGCCGAGGTCCGCAGCACCGTGGAGTCGGTGGTCAGCGAGGGGCTCAGCCGCTACCTGGAGGAGAACCCCGCCGACGCCAAGCAGGTCATCGAGAAGTGTCTCACCTCCCAGAAGGCCCGGGAGGCCGCCAAGCGGGCCCGGGAGCTGGTCATCCGCAAGAACGCCCTGGACGGCTCGTCCCTGCCCGGCAAGCTGGCCGACTGCGCCGAGCGGAACCCGGCCCTCTCGGAGCTGTACATCGTGGAGGGTGAGTCCGCCGGCGGCTCGGCCAAGATGGGCCGGGACCGGCACTTCCAGGCCATCCTCCCCCTCAAGGGGAAGATTCTCAACGTGGAGCGGGTGCTGCAGCAGCCGGATAAGATCGTGGCCCACGAGGAGATCCGGTCCATCATCGCCGCCCTGGGCGCCGGCGAGGGCCAGGAGTTCGACCCGGCCAAGGTGCGCTACCATAAGGTCATCATCATGACCGACGCCGACGTGGACGGCTCCCACATTCGCACCCTCATCCTGACCTTCTTTTACCGCCGCATGCCGGCCCTCATCGAGCAGGGATATCTGTACATCGCCCAGCCGCCCCTGTACCGCATCCAGAGCGGCCGGCAGGCGCCCCAGTACGTGTATACCGAGGAAGCTAAGGACGCGGTCCTTAATGCCATGGACGGGCGGCGCAACGTGGCCCTGCAGCGCTACAAGGGCCTGGGCGAGATGAACCCGGAACAGCTTTGGGAGACCACCATGAACCCGGAGACGCGGCAGATGCTCCAGGTGGGCATTGAGGACGTGGTGGAGGTGGAGAACGTCTTCGCCACGTTGATGGGCGAGGTGGTGGCTCCCCGCAAGAGCTTCATCCAGGCCCACGCCCGCAGCGTCAAGAACCTGGACGTGTAGCGGGGCCGCGTGCGGGGGAGCCCCATTTCGCCCCCGTAACCAGGGCAAGACTAAGAATCCCTAAGAAGGTGTTTAAAAAGCCACCTTCTCCCCCTTACGAAGGGGGAGATACTGAGGGGGTGGTTTGCGTCCTGTGCCGCGCGGCGGCGTAAGGGCACGACCCCCCTGAAGTCCCCCCTTCGTAAGGGGGGACGGGACGGCCCCTTTTTCTCCCCCTTGGTAAAGTGAGGGCCTTTTTAAACACACTCTAACTCCCTCCCACCAGGGGAGGGAGGACTCATTTGGAATACCCGCCCATTTGGTTTATAATGACCCCGGTTGATCTTGGGTTCCCCAGCTTCCAGGAGGAGTGTCCTTGCCCGCTGAAAAGTCCGCCCGCCAGTCCGTACGGCGCAACCTGCGCAACCGCAGCGTGCGCCGCACCACCCGCACCGCCATGGGCAACGCCCTGACCGCCATTGAATCCGCCGACGCCGGGGCCGAGGCCACGGTGCGCCATGCCATCAGCCTGCTGGACGTGGCCGTGCGCAAGGGCGTCATGCACAAGAACACCGCCTCCCGCACCAAGTCCCGCCTGGCGGCCCGCCTCAACAAGATGGGCCAGCCCGGCGCTTAACTCTCCCCAACCGCACCCCCAATCCAGGCATTCCCTTTTCGGCGCCGTGGCAACACCGGCGCTGTGGGTTTGCCCGGCGCCATCACCCGCAGGCGTTGCCCCCAGTGACGCGGGGCTTTTTCATTTTCCTCCACTCGCTGGTCGAGTAGTCCCGATAAAATCGGGACGTATCGAGACCAACGGGGAGACGGGTTTCGATACGTCCCGACTGCGGTCGGGCCTACTCAACCAGCGGGGGCGAGGCCCCTGCGGCGAGAATGAAACGGCCCTGCCCACTGACGCGCGCCCATTGACAGCCCCTGCCTGCTTTGCTAGCCTGGGCGCAGAACAAAAGTTTCAAGTTTGGGCACAAAGGTAAGATATGCTGTTGCGCAAGAAGCTGCCCCCCCGGCGCCAACGGATCTTGGACTTCATCCAGCAGTTCATTCAGGAAGGTGGGATCCCCCCCACGGTGCGGGATATCCAGCGCGCCTGTGACATCAGCTCCACCTCCGTGGTGGACTACAATCTCCGGTTGCTGAGCCGGGACGGCTACCTCACCCGGCGCGCGGACGTGGCCCGGGGCATTGAGCTGCTGGACCAGGGCGGACAGCCGGTGTCCACCGCGCCCCGGGTGCAGCTGGTGGGCACCATCGCCGCCGGCGAGCCTCTGCCGGTGTTCTCGGCGGAAGGCGGCGCCGCCAGCGCCGAGTTCGACACCATAGAGGTGGCGCCCGAGCTGCCGCGGCGCTACGGCAAGCTCTTTGCCCTGCGCGTCAAGGGCACGTCCATGATGGACGCCCTAATTGACGACGGCGACGTGGTGGTGCTGATGCCCACCGAGCACGCGGACAATGGGGACATGGTGGTGGCGTGGCTGAAGGAAGAGGAGGAAGCCACCCTCAAGAAGTACTATCTGGAGGGAGACCGGGTGCGCTTACAGCCGGCCAACAGCCAGATGGGGCCCATCTACTGCGCCGCGTCTGACGTAGAAGTGCGCGGCCGAGTGGTGGCGGTGATCCGCAAGTTCTGACTCCTCTGGCGGGCGCTACTGGCGGCAATTGGACAGTGCTCCGTAGGTGGCCACCAGGAAGGGCACGCAGTAGGTCAACGGTATCTTCCAGTACAGGGCGCTGTTCCACCCGCCGGCTAGCAGGGTGTCGCCGTGGTTGAGCAGAGTGAGGGCTGTGCCCACCACCAGCGAGGCCGTCAGGGAGCGTCGCAGCAGCCCCGGGTGCTGTAACGCGCACCGGAGGCAGCGGACGCTGGCTCCAGGCGGCCCCGCGTCGTGGGCGGACGACGGAGCACTAGCGGTCTTGAAGGCAAAGCTCCAGCCGCGGCGTAACGTGACACGGCATCGGTGGCAGCCCTGGGTATTCATGCCAGCGGTCCTCTGATGCCTCTCCCGCCTTGGTGGACGGAGAGAAGGCGGGCCAGGGCCAACACGGTACCGGACTCCCACACCTGTACGGCCCCATGACCCGCTACGGCCGGGGCTGAACCATAAAATTGCATTGGGCGCGGGCCTCACTCAGGAGGAGGCCTGCGCCCTGCTGCACAGCAATCCACGGAACTTCCTGACTAGATCAGGAGTTACCCTCAGCCTGGCGCATCATCCGGAGACGACTGCCCGCCGCTGAGACAACCTACCGAGCTGGGCTGAATGGTCCCTAGGCCTTGCCGATGCGGAAGACCTTGGTGCCACACACAGGGCATACACCCTGGGTAGCTGGCCGGCCGTTCTTCAGGGTAACCTGCTGGGGATTCCGGATATTCTGCTTGCTGCGGCACTTGAAGCAATAGGCGTCCATGCGTCTCACCCCCTTTCGCTATGAGTCTATCGGGCGCTGGTGGCCAGGTACCCAGATACCGTTGGATAGCTGGCTCCTAGCTACATAGCTACCATATACAAAGCTGAGGGGTTTTGTCAAGCTATCTGCGACGGAAAACTGGCACCTTCTTGTGACACGACTGCACCAAAATGGCCCCAAAACCTAACGCAGGGGAGATTTTGGGTCCGCCGAGGGGCGAGAAGGCAGCTCTTGGTGCCGGCTGGCACGCCGCCGCCCGAGGGGTGCGCTACGGGTGCACCGCTGCCGGGGCGTGGGGGGAGGGGATGAGGCCGTGGAACACCTTGATGGGCCGCCAGGCGTTGTCCGACCGCTCAAACTGCACCAAGGCCAGGAACCGCCCGTCGGCGCTGTAGGCGCGAAACCGCTCCAGGTAGGCCGCCTCAGGGCCCAGGCGGCCCAGGCTGATGGACTGGCCGTTGCGCATGCACTGCTCCGCGGCCCGACCCACGGCCATGCTTTTCAGGCCCCGCAGCACCCAGTCCACCGGGTGCAGATACTGCCGCCACCCGGCGGGGTCGGTGGCGTTGGCCCGCTCCAGATCCTCCAGGGTTACCCCGTCGGCCAAGCTAAATGCGCCAACTTGGGTCCGCGTCAGCTCCGTTACGTAGCCGCCGCAGCCCAGGGCCTCCCCCAGGTCGTGGGCCAGCGACCGCATGTAAACGCCGCGCCCGCACTCCACGTCCAACACCAGCTTGGGAGGCAGGAACTCCAGGATGGTGATGTCATGCAGCTCCACGGTGCGGGACTTCCGCTCCACCTCGATGCCCGCCCGGGCTAGCTTATACAGGCGCTGGCCCTGGATTTTGACCGCGCTATACATGGGGGGCGTCTGCTGGACCGTTCCGATGAAGGGGAGCAGGGCCCGCTCCACCACCTCCTGGGTCAGGTGTGCCAGTTGTTCAATGGGAGCGGTCTTCACCACCTCGCCCTCGGCATCGTAGGTGGTGGTGGTGACCCCCAGGAGGACCTCCACGCGGTAGCGTTTGGTCCCCTCGGTGACGTAGTCCATCAAGCGGGTGGCCTGCCCGAAGCAGATGGGCAGGACGCCGTGGGCCAAAGGGTCCATGGTCCCGCCGTGGCCCACCTTGTGGCGCTGGCCGGTGATGCCCTTGATCCGGCGCAGCACGTCCATGGAGGTCATGCCCACCGCTTTGTTCAGGTTGATGAACCCGTCCACGTCGGGCGCCGCCTGGCGGCGGGCTGTGCTCACGGCCTAGTCGCTCTGCGGCGCAGCACTGGAGCCATGCTGGGCCAGGGAGCCGGCAAGCTGGCCCTCCTCCGGCGCGGGCCCTGCCGGCAGGGGCTCCTGGGGAAGGGTCTCTTGAACGCGGTTAAGCAGCCGCAGCACCCGGTCGGCGGTCTCCATGGAGTTGTCCAGGTGGAAACTCATGAAAGGCACGTGGCGCAGGGTGAGGCGCCCCTGCAGCTCCCGCCGCAAGAACGTCGCCGCGGAACGTATGCCCGCCAGGGCGCGCTCCTGGGTCGGCTGATCCCCCAGCACGCTGAGAGATACCCGGGCGTTGCGCATGTCCGGAGAGGTGCGCACCTCCGTGATGCTGATGACGCCGTTCAGCCGGGGGTCCTTGATCTGCCGCGACAGGAGCTGGCTGATCTCCTCTCGCAACAACTCGTTGATGCGGTCAATGCGTCTGGACATGGTGCTCTCTCCTGGCCCCTGAAGGCTTGAGGGAGGAACTGGCCGGCTGGGCTGAGCTTAGCGTGCGCTGCGTTCCTGCCGGTGGACCTCCAACAGGTCGCCCACTTGGAAGTCGTTGAAGCCGTCCAGGACCACGCCGCACTCCATTCCGGTGTTGATCTGGGTAACTTCGTCGCGGAAGTGCCGCAGGCCGGTGATGGACGCCTCCTGCAGAGTCTGGCCCCCGCGGATTACCCGGACAGTGCCGCCCCGCACCAGGCGGCCCTCCAGCACCCGGCACCCGGCCACCTTGGCGCTGCCGCGGCCGGGGAAGACCTCCCGCACTTCGGCTCGGCCCGTCATCACGTCGGTGTAAGTGGGCTCCAGCATGCCGTGGAGGGCGCGTTCCATATCCTCGATAAGCTGGTAGATGATGTTGTACTTCCGGATCTCCACCCCCGCCCGCTCGGCGGTGCGTTCGGCGCTGGGCTCGCTGCCCACGTTAAAGGCGATGATGATGCCGTTGGAGGCGCTGGCCAGCAGCACGTCCAGCTCGGTGACCGCTCCCGACCCGGCGTGCAAGACCCGCACCGTGGCCTCGGCGTCGGTGAGCTTCTCCAGCGATTGGCGGATGGCTTCCACGCTGCCTTGGACATCGGCCTTGAGCACCAGGTTAAGCTCTTTAACGTCGCCGGCGTCAATCTGCTTGACCACCTCGTCCAGGGTCAGGGCCCTGGCCTGGGCCTGCTGGGCGGTCTTGGAGCGTTCCCGCTCGGCCACCAGCATCCGGGAGGCCCGCTCGTTGGGCACCACGGACAGCACGTCTCCGGCCTCGGGCAGCTCGCTGAACCCTAGGACCTCTGCTGGGTCGCCGGGGGCCACCTCTTTGATGGCCTGGCCCAGCTCGTTGGCGATGGCCTTCACCCGGCCCCAGGCGGTGCCGGCCACCATGTGGTCGCCCACCCGCAGGGTGCCGGACTGCACCAGCACCGTGGTGGTGGGGCCCCGCTTGCGGTCCAGCTTGGCTTCGATGATGACGCCGCTGGCGGGCTTGGTGGGGTCGGCCTTCAGGTCCGCCACCTCGGACACCAGCTGGATGGTCTCCAGCAGGTTGTCAATGCCCTCTCCGCTGCGGGCGGACACCGGCACGGCGATGACCTCGCCGCCCCACTCCTCAATGACCAGGTTGTGTTCGCTGAGCTGGAGCTTGACCCGGTCCGGGTTGGCGTCGGGCAGGTCCATCTTGTTGATGGCGACGATGATGGGCACCTTGGCGGCCTTGGCGTGGTTGATGGCCTCCACGGTCTGGGGCATGATGCCGTCGTTGGCCGCCACCACCAGCACGGCGATGTCGGTGCATTTGGCCCCGCGGGAGCGGATGGCGGTGAACGCCGCGTGGCCTGGGGTGTCCAGGAAGGTGATCTTCTTGCCGTGGTACTCCACCTGGTAGGCGCCGATGTGCTGGGTGATGCCGCCCTCTTCGCCGCTGGCCACCCGGGTCTTGCGGATGGTGTCCAGCAGGGTGGTCTTGCCGTGGTCCACGTGGCCCATCACGGTGACCACCGGGGGCCGGGTCACCAGGTTGGCGGCATCGGCGGGCGCCACCGCTTTGGCCGGCGACGCAGCGGCGTCGGCGGGTTCCGACACTTTGGTGCGAATGCCGGCGGCGGTGGTCACCAGGGAGGCCACCTGGTAGTCCACAATCTGGTTGACGCTGGCCATGATGCCGTGCCGCATCAGCTGCTTGATGACGTCAATGGGGGTCTGGTCAATGAGGTCGGCCAGTTGCTTGATGCTAAGGGTCTGCGGCAAGGCCAACACCCGGTTGGCGGGCTTGCGCGCCTCGGCGGTCCGGCGGGCGGGCCTGGGTTGGGTACTGACGGGGGCGCCTGTTTCGCTGGTTGTCATATTCAGATCATCTCCCTGGGGCGGCGAGTCCGGCTACGGACTGCCGGCCACCTGCTCACGGTAAAAGGCTATAAGACCCTCGCGGTCGGCGGCGGATATCTGGGTGTGGAGGCCGCGCTCCAGGCTGCCTTTGTGGACGGCCCGTTCCCAGCACGGCGCTGCGCTGCAGATGTAGGCGCCGCGTCCGGGGCTCTTCCCGGTGACATCTGCGAGGACTGCGCCCTGGGGGGTGCGCACAATGCGGAACAGCCCGCGCTTGGCCGACTTCTGGCCGCAGGCAACGCACGTGCGCTCGGGTACGTGGCGGGATTTTGCCAACACAACCCCTCCCACTGTCATGGGGTGGGAGTCTAGCGTCCGCCACCCCGGCGGTTGCCGCCGCGGTTGCCGCTGGGGGCCGGGGTGCGGCGCGTGCGGCGGGCGCCGCGACCAGCGCCCCGGTAGTCGTCCATGATGTCTTCCGCAAACCGGATCTTGCCGGCGTCGGGGGTAAGCACCGGCGCGCCGGGCAACCCCATGGCCACCTCGGCGGGCTCGCCTTCCTCCCCCTCCTCCTCTTCCTCCACGCCCATCTCCTCCGCCAGTTCCTCCAGCGTGAGGGATGCCAGCGCCTCCACGCTGAGGCCCGGCGCGGGGGCGGCCTCCGCCCTGGCGGGGGCAACCTTCTTGGCGGCCTCCTCCTCGCGGATCAGCGCTTCCAGCACCGCGTCCTCACTCAGCGGGGCGGCGGGCTTGGCCGCGGCAGTGACCGGGACGGGCGCGGCCACCGGCGGCGCGGCCTTCACCTTGACTGGCGCCGGAGGCTCGGCCACGGCGGCCGTGACCTCGGCGGTGGCAGCCACGCCGGCCATCGATGGGGCCGGAGCCTGGGCCGCGGCGCGGCGCTGCTCCTCATGTTGCTTCTGGCGGGTGGCCTTGATCTCCTCCCACTCGGTGAGGCCCTTGATGTCCAATCGCCAGCCGGACAGGCGGGCCGCCAGCCGGGCGTTCTGCCCCTCTTTGCCGATGGCCAGGGACAGTTGCCGGTCCGGCACCACCACGGTGGCGCTCTGCTCCCCGCCGGTGGCCAGGTCCACGTGGAGCACCTCCGCGGGACTGAGCGCCTTGGCGATGAACGTGCGCGGCTCCCGGTCCCAGGGGATCACGTCAATCTTCTCGCCCTGCAACTCGTTGACGATGCTCTGAATCCGGTTGCCCCGCACGCCGATGCATGACCCCACCGGGTCAATGCCCTCCTGGGTGGAGCTTACCGCTACCTTGCTGCGGAAGCCGGCCTCCCGGGCAATGCCCTTGATCTCCACAACGCCGTTGTAGACCTCCGGCACTTCAATCTCAAACAGCCGTTTGAGCATGTTCCGGTGACTGCGGGACACCAGGATCTCCGGGCCCTTGGGCCCGCTGCGCACGCTGAGCACGAACACCTTGAGCCGCTGCCCCTTGCGATACCGCTCGGTGGGGACCTGCTCCTCCGTGGGCAGCATGGCCTGGGCCCGGCCCAAGTCCAGCACAATGGTGCGCCCCTGCTCAATCTGCTCCACCACGCCGGAGATGATGTCGTCCTGGTGCTTCAGGAACTCCTGGTAGAGCAGCTCCCGCTCCGCCTCGCGCAGCCGCTGCAACACCACCTGCTTGGCGGTCTGAGCGGCGATGCGGCTGGCGTTATGGGGCAGGGGCTCCGCGGCCGCCAGCTCCTCGCCCAGGGCGATGGCCGGCTTGACCGCTTGGGCGTCTCTGAGGCTGATCTCCCTAGTGGGGTCCTCAACCTTCTCCACCACCGTTTTCAGGGCGTAGACGTTGACGTCCCCAGTGTTGGGATTCAGTTTGACCGAGATATTCTGTCCCGACGCGGGGTTGTCCTTTTTAAACGCCGAGGCCAGGGCGGCTTCAATGGCTTGAAGCACCTGCTCCCTGGGCAGGTGACGTTCCGCCGCCAACTGAGTCAGCGCGATTAAGAAGTCGCTCTTCATGGCTAACCCCCAGGGTCAAGCTGCGTGAGGCCTTATGTACGTGGCCCCTTCAGCAAGAAAGCGGGGAAACCCCGCTTTCACAAAGAGAATTGCCCACCGCCAGTATAGCATTGGGCAGGGGGAGTTACAAGTTGCGGCCCAGGTAAGCCGTAGCTGGGGCGACTGGGACAAAGGCGGCAATTCCGTGTGGGGCCGTCACCGGCTCGCCGGAGGGTTGGGGAGCCAGGGAATAGGGTGTTATGCCAGGGCCGGCAGCGGCGTTCCTACCACCAGATCTTGCCCTGGGCGGTCTTGGCCAGCTCGTCGTAATCCTTGGTCCACAGGCTGGTGCTGAGGTATTTCCAGCCGCCGTCGGCCAGCAAGCAAACGATGTTGCCCTGCTCCATGCGCTCCGCCTGCTTGATGGCGGCGTAGACCACCGACCCCGAGGAGATGCCGGCGAAGATGCCCTCCTGGTGCAGCAGCTCCTTGGTGGTGCGGAAGGCGGCAAAGCTGCCCACCAG
>JBGPJN010000052.1:0-14117 GCA_041485445.1 Dehalococcoidia bacterium | reverse complement strand
TACATGACTCCCTCGTTGCCGTCTGACATAGAAACCTGCTCGCTGCAATGCCCGCACTACCTCGTTGCCAGAAAGGCCGCGAGGGAGCCGCATCACTGGAGCGTCACCTCCACCTCGACGATAGCTTTCCCAACTTCAGTAGGCACTGGCAGCCCGTCTTCCTTAAGTGCCTGGATATACACTTCTATTGCTTCTTTGACGTTGCCCAGAGCTTCCTCTCGGGTCTCCCCTTGCGAGACGCACCCCTTCAATGCAGGCACTTGGACCACAAACCCGGACTCCCGGCCCTTGGCAATTATGACGGTGTATTTCATGGGCGCTGTCGCTTTAGGTGATATTCAGTGACGGCAGTCCCGCCCCCGCGGGAAGTGGGTGCATTGATGGGGACGATGCCAACCAACTCCCACCTTTGACGTCCGAGCTCACCCAGGCCCATCCAATTCAGATCGTGCTGAGCAAGCGGTCCTTGAATGCTCCAATCAATCACGCTCACTACTATTTGATATTCCCAGTTAGACACGGTGGGATACTCCTTCAGTCCGGCCTTATCCGCAGATTCATGAGTAAGCTGCATGGACAGTGCGCACCTCGAAAGCGAACTTTGCCTTCCAAGATCCCACACTGTAGGCTTGGGCGAACACTGACTACAGGTTCTTCTTCGCCGCGCTACGGCTCAGAATGACATTTTCGTAGCGATTAGGCTCGCCTAGTTCAACATCCCTGGCCCCTAGTTCCCCGTGGCGGCCAGCTCCGGGGCGGGCTCCTCTGCCGGGCCCTTCCAGGCGCAGACGGTGCAGGCTACCTGGTTGTCGGCCTCCGCCACCATCATGCCGCCGCACTCGGGGCAGGGGGCCGGCACCGGACGGCGGTTGGAGATGAACTCGCACTCCGGGTAGCGGGAGCAGCCGTAGAAGGGGCGGCCCCGGCCCCGGGCGCGCCGCTCCACCAGGTCGCCGCCGCACCGGGGGCAGACGACGCCGGTCCGGCGCAGGATGGGGCGGGTGGTCTTGCACTCGGGGAAGCCGGTGCAGGCCAGGAACCGGCCAAACCGGCCGGTCTTGATGATCATGGGCTTGGCGCAGTTCTGGCAGACCTCGTCCGTCTCCTCGTCCACATTCACCCGGGGCATGTTCTCCTGGGCCGCCGCCAGAGCCTGCTCAAAAGGCGTGTAGAAGTCCCGCAGCATGGGGACCCACTCCCGTTCCCCTTGGGCCACCTCGTCCAGCTCCTCCTCCATGCGGGCGGTGAAGTCCGGGTCCATGATGTTGGTGAAGAACTGCACCAGCAGGTCGGTGACGGTGAGGCCCAGGATGCTGGGCACCAGCCGGTTCTGCTCCTTGACCACGTAATACCTGCCCAGCAAGGTGCCGATGGTGGGCGCATAGGTGCTGGGCCGGCCGATGCCGGCCTCCTCCATGGCCTTGATCAGGGTGGCCTCCGAGTAGCGAGGCGGCGGCTGGGTGAAGTGTTGCAGGGCGTCCAGGGCGGCGCAGGACAGCCCGTCGCCCGCCGCCAGCGCCGGCAGGGTCTTGCGCGCGGCGTCGTCATCCCCGTCGTCCCGGCTCTCCAGGTACAGGGCGCGGAACCCGGGGAACTTCAGCACTGAGCCGGTGGCCCGGAAGATGTAGACGTTGGGCGACCCCGGCGCGGCGGCCTCAATGTTCACCGTGGTAGCCTCGGTGCGGGCGTCGGCCATCTGACTGGCCAGCATTCGCGACCAGACCAGGCTGTACAGCTGGAACTGCTCGTGGGTCAGGTGCTGCCGCAGGGCGTCCGGCGCCCGGCGGATGGACGTGGGGCGGATGGCCTCGTGGGCCTCCTGGGCCGCCTTGGCGCGGGCCAGGTAGGCCCGTGGCTTCTCAGGCAGGTACTCCGGGCCGAACCGCTCCTGGATGTACTGGCGGGCTTCCTGCACCGCCGACGCGGCCACCTGGGTGGAGTCGGTGCGCATGTAGGTAATCAGCCCCACTGAGCCTTCATCGCCGATGGGCAGGCCCTCATAGAGCTGCTGGGCGATCACCATGGTGCGCTGGGCGGTGTACCGCAGCTTGCGGCCCGCCTCCTGCTGCAGGGTGCTGGTGGTGAAGGGCGCGGTGGGCCGTTGCCGCACGTCCCGCTTGCGCACCTCCGCCACGGAGTAGACCGCCGGCTCCAGCTCCGTCTGGTAGCGGCTGGCCTCGTCCTGGTTGGCGATGCTGATGCGCTCCGATTCGCCCTTGCGGGAGTGGAGAACCCCGGTGAACTGAATGGGCGGGTCCGCAGGGTCGGCGGTCTTGTGGAGCTGGGCCTCCAGGGTCCAGGACTCCACCGGCACAAAGGCCTGGATCTCCCGCTCCCGGTCCACCACCAGGCGCAGGGCCACCGACTGCACGCGCCCGGCGGACAGGCCCCGCTGCACCCGCCGCCACAGCAGCGGGCTGAGCTGGTATCCCACCAGGCGGTCCAGGATGCGCCGCGCCTGCTGGGCGTTGACCAGGCGCATGTCGATGTCCCGAGGGTGCAAGAACGCCTCTCGCACCGCTTCCGGGGTAATTTCGTGGAAGACCACCCGCTGGGGCAACTGCGCCCGTTGGTCCCACAGGGCGGAGGTTTGCAGGTGCCAGGAGATGGCTTCCCCCTCCCGGTCTGGGTCGGTGGCCAGAAAGATCTCGGTGGCGCCATCGCCGGCCTTCTTAAGGTCGTTGAGCATGGCCCGTTTGGCCGGCATCACCACGTAGGAGGGCAGGAAGTCCTGCTCCAGGTCCACCCCCAGCTTGCCCTTGGGCAGGTCCCGCACGTGGCCCTGGGAGGCGGTCACCACGTACTTGGCCCCCAGAATCTGGCCCACGGTGCGGGCCTTGGCGGGCGACTCTACGATGACCAGGGACTTGCCCTTGGTGTTGAGCTTGCCGGCGGCCTTGCTGCGGCTCGATGCGGCGGGCTTGCGGCGGGTAGTCTTAGCTTTGGCGCCCTTGGCCGCCGCCACCTTGGCGGCCGGCGTGGCCTTGGTGCGGCGCTTAGTTACCATACGCCGCCGCCGGCTCCCGGACCCGAATATAGTGCATGCAACCCACTTGTTTCACTTTTCCTTGGATCTCCAGCAGCGTCAGCAGGCCGCTCACCGTGGCGGTGGGCAGGCCGGCCTGGCGGCGAATTTCGTCAATATGCTTGGGTTCGTGGTCAAGCTGGCCCAGCAGCACTCCCTGGGCGTCCCCCGTCTCCGCCGGGGGCAGCGGCATGGCCAGCTGGCGGGTCACCGAGCTCAGGTTCAGCTCCTCCAGCACGTCGGTGTAGTTGGAGACCAGCTTGGCCCCCTCTTGAATCAGCCGGTTGGTGCCCACGCTGGCCGGCGAGAAGATGCTCCCCGGCACGCAGAAGACTTCCCGGTTCTGGTCCAGGGCATGCCTCACCGTCCAAAAGGCGCCGCTGCCCTCGCCGGCCTCCACCACCAGAGTGCCCAGCGACATGCCGCTAATCAGCCGGTTGCGCCGGGGAAAGCTGCGGGCGTCGGGGCGCACCCCCAGGGGGTGCTCGCTGACCACCGCGCCCCGCTCCTGTATCTGCTGGGAAAGCCGGGCATGCTCTCTGGGATAGATGATGTCCAGCCCGTTGGCCACCACGGCGATGGTGCGGCCATTGTGTTCCAGGGCGGCCCGGTGGGCCACGCCGTCGATGCCCAGGGCCAGTCCGCTGACGATGGTGATGCCACGGCGGGCCAGGTCGGCGGTCAGGGCGGCGGCGGCCTCCCGCCCGTAGGCCGTGGGGTTGCGGGTGCCCACCACCGCCACCGACCGCTCGTCGTCGGACACGATCCCGCCCTTCACGTAGAGCACGGGCGGCGGATCGGCGGTCTCCTTCAGCCGGGGCGGGTAGCCGGGATGGTGCCAATTAAACAATTGTACACCCGCGGCGCCCAGCCGCTCCATTTCGCCTTCCGGGGAGACGGCGCGCTGGGCCGCCACCACCTCATCGGCCACCCGGTCCTCCAGGCCCGCAGCCTTCAGCTCCGGCCGGCTGGCCTGCCAGGCCCGGTCCAAAGACCCGAAGTGGCTCTCCAGCCGCCGGAACCGGACTGTGCCCAGTTGAGGGACGCGGCTCAAGGCCGCCCAGTACTTGGTGTCATCCACGTTTCCGATTCTAGCACACGCCCTTCGGGGGGAACAATGAGAAAACCGTGGGCTATTTTGGGGGCGCGAGGGTCGTTTCAATTTCAGGCCCGAGAGTTCCGACGCGTCGATTGGGTAGGCGGGTGTGTATCGGAATCAGCAGCGGCGTAGTCTAGATACGGCGCTTTACGTCTACTCGACCGACGTCTCCCGGAGAACGAAAAGGCCTATTTGGGGTGCTGGCTTAGATTGACATGTAACTTGGCCGATGCTATATTTACCTAGCTGCTGGATACGTTCACTCCACTGCTGAAAATATGTCTTGTTTTTCAAAGTCAGGGGTTTGCTCCGAGTCACTCGCCGGCCCGAGCCGGGGGGTCTCAAGCGGCCCTCTTGTTATTCTATGGTGACCGCCACGGGTATGCATCGCTACCTGGCAACCCCGGTTTCCCCCTCAGTTTTCCCCCTTTTTATCACGCGGTCGTTCTATTGTGCTGCCGGGTCTGAGCCCGCCGCCAAATCCATTGCTTAGCTGACTGGGAGGACTTCACAATGCAAATGCGCGACTTCGTCGTTCGGTTCGCCGGCGAAGGTGGTCAAGGGGTAGTTACTTCGTCGGAAGGGTTGGCCCAAGCCGCCACCCAGGCCGGTTACCACGCCTTGACCTACGCCACATTTCCCTCCCAGATCTTGGGCGGCCCCACCTGGACCCAGGCCCGCATCGCTGTGGCGCCCATCCTTAGCGCCGGCGACGACGTGGACGTGCTGGTGGCCTTCAACCGGGAAGCCTACGATAGCCACCGTGCCGAGGTGCGGGACGGCGGCGTGGTGATGTACAACTCCAACGACTTCCAGCTTGAGGGAGATGCCCGCAGCTTTGGGTTGCCCATTGACGACCTGGCCCGCTCCACCGGCAACGCCCGGGCGGCCAACATGGTGGTCATCGGGGCCCTGGCCCACCTGGTGAACATGCCCCCGGCCCACCTGGACGAGTTCGTCACCAAGCGGTTCAGCCGCGGCCGGACGGGGGACGAAGAGGTCATCGCCTCCAACATCAGGGCCATGAACCTGGGACGAGAGCACGCCGCCGCCAGCGGGTTTGTCCTGGGGGAGCTGGCCCCGCCCCAGATGCCGGACTACACCCAGGTGATGCTCAAGGGCAACGAGGCCCTGGCCCTGGGCGCCCTGGCCGCCGGAATGAACTTCTACGCTGGCTACCCCATCTCACCCGCCACCACCATCCTGGTGTTCATGGAGCGCCACCTGGTGGGGCCAGGCAAGTTTGTCTACCAGGTGAGCTCGGAGATCGAGTCCATCGCCACCCTCTTGGGCGCTGGCTACGCTGGACGAAAGGCCATGACCGCCACCGCCGGGCCGGGGTTCTCTTTGATGAGCGAGGGCCTGGGCCTAGCCTGGATGGCTGAGTTGCCCCTGGTGGTGGTGGATGTGCAGCGCGGCGGCCCGGCCACCGGGCTGCCCACCAAGACGGAGCAGTCGGACCTGATGGCCTGCATGTTCCCGGCCCACGGCGACGTCTGCCTCCCGGTCATCGCCGTCGGCTCGGTGGAAGAGTGCTTCTACGGCGCCATCATGGCGTTCAACTGGGCGGAGCGGTACCAGGGGCCAGTGATTCTCATGACCGAGATGGCCCTGGCCGAGCGGGTCCAGAACATCCTGCGTCCGGACACCTCCAAGATCAAGGCAGAGTCTCGCCAGGTGTACCAGGGCAGCAACGGCTACCTGCGGTACCAGGGCTTTGAGCTGTCGCCCATGCCCCTGCCGGGCAGCCCCGGCGCCTACGTGGCCAACGGCAGCGAGCATGACGAGACGGGCGACACCACCCACCTGCCCAGCCGTCACGTACAGATGACCCAACGGCGCTTCAGCAAGCTGGAGCTGCTGAAGGAAGATGAGTTTGAGCGGGAGAACCCGCGCGCCTCCGTCGCCATCCTGCCCTGGGGCGGCTCCAAGGGCCCGGTGCGGGAGGCCTACGATGCCCTAAGGGCCCAGGGAATGCCCATCAGCTGGTACTACACCATGTTCTTGAACCCGCTGCCTCCCCGCATGCTGGAGGAGCTCCGGAAGAAGGACCTGGTGATCGTGCCGGAGCTCAACTATCAGGGCCAGTTTGCCAGTATCCTGCGCTCCCAAGGCGTGAAGGCGGAGGCCATCACCCAGTACACCGGCCTGCCCTTCCGCGTGCGGGACCTGGTGGAGCGCATCAGCGAAGTGATGAAGACCCGTGGCAAGGAGATGGTTCGGGTATGAGTAAGAAGAACCCAGAGTACGATTTCAAGTGGTGCCCGGGGTGCGGCGACTTTGGGGTGCGCCGGTCCCTGGAGTTCGCCCTCATTGACCGCCTGGAGCGCACCGGCCTGCCCATGGAGAACAACGTGGTGGTGGCGGGCATCGGCTGCTCCGGCAACCTGGTCCACCTGCTGGAAGGGCCCCAGCCCTACGGGTTTCACGGCATCCACGGCCGGACCCTGCCGGTGGCCTTCGGCGTGAAGATGGGCCGCCCGGAGCTGAACGTGGTGGTGGTGGCCGGCGACGGCGACTTCCTCAGCATCGGCGGCGAGCACATCGCTCCCCAGGCCGCCCGCAACGTAGACGTGTGCGCGGTGGTGATGGACAACGGGGTCTACGGGCTGACCAAGGGGCAGAGCTCGCCCACCACCAAGTTCGGGACGGTCACCAGCTCCACCCCCTACGGCAAGATTGAGTCGTCGGTGAACCCCCTGGAGCTGTACCTCACCCTGGGGGTGTCCTTCATCGCCTCCGGCTTCTCCGGCCAGCCCCGGCAGCTGGCCAACCTCATCACCCAGGGCATGGAGCACCAGGGCTTTGCCATCATCCAGGTCCAGTCTCCCTGCACCACCTACAACGACACCTTTGAGGCGCTCAAGGGCAACGCCAAGAAGGGCATCGAGCCCAGCCTCTGGGACGTGCCCGAGGGCCATGACCCCAGCGACAAGGGTGCGGCTTACAGCCTGCTCCAGCGCCCGGGCGTGCCGGTGGGCATCATCTACAAGGATGCCGCCCGGCCCTCCCTGCAGCAGCGGGTGGAGCAGCAGTGGGGCAAGGTCAAGTCCCGGACTGTGGACGAGCTGATGGACACCTTCCAGTTCTAGGCCGGGCTTCCTAGCTAGGGTCAAATGAAGACTCCCCGCTGTTTAGGCGGGGAGCCGTGCTTTTAGCGTGTGCGCGGAGATCACCCCCGGCTGTGCTTTATAAAACTCCCGTCCTGGTATTCCCGGAAGGCCAACCGCAGCTCTTCCTGGGTGTTCATCACGATGGGGCCGCGCCAGGCCACCGGTTCGTTGAGGGGCTTGCCTGCTACCAGCAGGAAACGCGCCGGCTTGTTCTCGGTGGTCACGGCTACGCGGTTGCCCGGCCCGTAGAGCACCAGGGTGCCCTCTCCGCAGGCGCACGAGCTCGCCAGGTCAAAGTAGTTCTTGCCCACGGCCTCGCGGGCGAAGGCGTCCCGGCCCTGGTCGAAGTACCCCTCGCCCTCGATGACGTAGGCGAAGACGGTGTGCCCCGGCTTGACGGCGTGGGTGAAGGACTGCCCCGCAGTGAGTGAGACGTCCAGGTACTCCGGCTCGGTGACGATCTCCCGCACCGGACCCTGCACCCCGGCCACCTCCCCGGCGATGACGCGCACTACCGCCCCGCCGGGGGTCTTGACCACCGGGATCTCGGCGTTCTTGACCTCCCGGTACCGGGGGGCCATCATTTTGTGACCGGCGGGCAGGTTCGCCCAGAGCTGGAATCCCCCCATGCGGCCCTTGCGGTCTCCCTTGGGCATCTCCTGGTGGACAATGCCGCTGCCGGCGGTCATCCACTGCACGTCGCCCGGCGAGATCAGGCCTTGGTTCCCCAGGCTGTCGCCATGCTCCACCTCCCCATCCAGCATATAGGTGATGGTCTCCATGCCACGGTGGGGGTGCCAGGGGAATCCCCGCTTGTAGTCCTCCGGGTTCTCCCCCCGGAAGTCGTCCAGCAGCAAGAAGGGGTCCAGCCGGGGCGCCTCGGGGAATCCGAAGGCGCGCCGCAGGTGGACGCCGGCCCCCTCCAGGGTGGGCTGGCTGCGCCACACCTTGTTCACTCGCCGGGCCGACCCGGGTTCAGTTGCCTTTACCATAGTACGCTCCTGCTCTCAAAGGACTTCGCCAGCCAGTCGGTTACGTATCGAAATCATACTTTGGCTGAACATAATCTATTATAAGGCAGGGTACTAACGGATTCTACCCCTGACCCTGCGCCTCTTCCAGCGCCCGGTACTTGGAAGGGCACTTGACCAGGATTTGGTCGGTCTGGAACTGATGGTCCGGCCCGTACCGCCCCTCCAGGATGATCTCCGAGTGGGGGTTGAAAAACAGGTCCGGCAGCACCCCCGTGTAGGTGGCGGCCAAGTGGGCGCCCGCCGGCCCCTGGACCTGGTCCATCACCTGCGTCTTATCCATCAATAGAAACTGGGCGGTGACCGATTCACCGGGACGCTGGAAACTGCCCTCCACCAGCTTCCCGGAGACCCGCACCGTCCGGCCGTCCTGGTAGCTGGGTTGCTCCAGGAACTCGCCCACGGTGAGGAAGTACAGGGCGCTGCCCGGGAAGGCGGCATAGGCCATGTAGCCCACCGCCAGGGCCACCACTACGCCCAGGATGATGAAGCGAATCCGCAGGCTGCCGCCGGCGCCCTCCGGGAGCGGCTCCGGCGCTGGCCTCTTGCGATCCTCCGTCAACTGCTGCCTCCCGCCAAACCTTGAGGGATGTGCGGACTCACGGGCCCACCAGCCATGATAACACTCGTGGTTTGGCGTGCCAACTCGTTGACTCCTTGGCAGGGCCTCAAATAAGCCCCTGTCATTCCGGCGCAAAGCCTGCCCCGGCGAAAGCCGTGGGCCGGAATCCATGAGAACATGTCAACGACCCGTGCGCCTGGACACCGGCCTTCGCCGGTGTGACGGAGACGCTACCTTGGTGTCACCTGGCCGGGCCGCTGTCCGGTGACTGCCGGGGCTGGCTCAGCTCCCGCATCCGGCGTTCCAAGTCTCGCTGTCGCCGGGCGATGAAGAAGGTGTAGGCGAAGAATACCAGCCAGCTTACGACGAAGGCGGCGAACAGGTAGGACAGGTTGGCGGGCGGGGTCTGGGCCTGCAGCAGGGTGATGAGCATGGCGTGTGTCCCTTCCTCAGTTTGCCGGGAATGGGGCTGGGCTGCCGCGGGGATCCTGCTCCTTGACCCACGCTTCCACCCGGTGCAGGGAGGCGCGCAGGAGCAAAAGGTGCAGGAACAGCACCAGGAAGGTCAGCAGAGAAAACAGGAGAATGGCCAGCATCACGGGCTCCAGGGCGCCGGCCTCCGCCAGCGGCCCCACCACCGGTGATGGATGGATGGACCGCCACCACTGCACCGAATAATAGACGATGGGCACGTCCACAAAGCCGACCACTCCCACCACCGCGGCGTACACCGCCCCCCGGGCCGGGTTGGGGGCGTACGCCCGCACCATCAGGTAGGCCACGTAGATCAGCCACAGGATCAGCGTCGTGGTCAGCCGCGGCTCCCAGGTCCACCACACGCCCCACACCGGCCTGGCCCAGATGACGCCGGTGAGCAGGGCCAGGGTCACCAGCACCACCCCCACCTCCCCGGCGGCGTGGGCCAGGTGGTCCCAGGCGGGGGTGCGGCGGGCCAAAAATCCCAGGCTGGCGATGAACACGAAGAAAAAGGCCAGGAAGGAGAGCACCGCCAGGGGCACGTGAAAGTAGAACACCCGCTGCACGTCCCCCAGCACCGCGTCGGTGGGGGCTACCAGGAACACCAGGTACAGGTTGACCAGCATCAGCAGCCCGCCCAGCGCCACCAGGCCCTGCCCCAAGCCCTGCTGCCGTAGATATCCCATCTATTCCTCCATGACCGCGCCAAACGCCCAGGGACATATTACCAGAAACAGGGCGTCGAACACGCCGATGAGGGGCAGCCAGCGGCCCGCCGCGGCCGCGCCCTCGCCGGCCAGGGCGCGGCTGGTGACCTCCACCGCGCCCACCAGCACGGGCAGGATGATGGGGAAGAACAGCACCGGCAGCATCACCTCCCGCGCGCGGGTCTGCACGGCCATGGCCGAGAAGAGGGTGCCCACGGTGGCAAAACCCAGGGTGGCCAAGAACAGGGTAGCTAAGAGGATCACCGAGAAGGGGGAGAAGTTCAGCAGCAGCGCCAGCAGCGCCAGCAGCACCCCCTCCACCATCAGCATGAACAGGAAGCTGGTGAACGCCTTGCCCAGGAAGATGGCGTCGCGGCTGACCGGCGTCAGCAGCAGCCCCTCCAGCCCCCCCTGCTCCCGCTCCCGCACAAAGGCCCGTTCCACCATCAATGTGCCGGCGAAGACGAAGGATACCCACAGGATGGCGGGGGCCAGTTGAGGCACCTGGCGCGGCGTGGGCTTGAGGGCGAAGTTGAACACCAGGATGACCAGAAAGCCGAAGAGCAGCACCGACACCACCATGTCCCGGGACCGCAGCTCCAGCAGGATGTCTTTCCACGCCAGCGCCAGGACGGTACGCAGGAACCGGCTCACCGGGCGGTATCCAGGGCGGGCCGCGCCGCCGGCTGTAGCCTGCCTCCCGACAACTCCACCGTCCGCGTGGCCCAGGCGTGGCCCAACTCCCGGTTGTGGGTGGTCATCATCACGGCGCGTTCCGGCGTGGTCCACTCAGCAACCACCGTCCGCAGCACCGCCAGCGATTCCGAGTCCAGCCCGGACTCCGCTTCGTCCAGCAGCAGCAGCCTGGGGTTATGCAGGATGGCGCGGGCAATGGCCAGCCGCTTCTGCTGGCCGTGGGACAAGGTGCGCACCCGCCGGCCGGCCTGGTCCTTTAGCGCGAGGCGCTCCAGCACCGCCAGCCCCCGTGTGTGGACGTCAGGGAGGCCGTATAGTCGCCCGTAGAAGACCAGGTTCTCCAGGCAGGTCAGGTCGTCGTACAGGAGTCCGCCGTGGGCCACCACGCCCACTCTCCCGCGCGCCGCCGCCGCCTGCCGGGACAGCTGGCAGCCCGCCACCATCACCGTTCCGGCGTCGGGCCGCGCCTGGGTGGCTAGAATACGCAGCAAGGTGGTCTTGCCGGCGCCATTGGCGCCAAACATGGCCAGGGACTCACCCCAAGTCACCACCAGGTCCAGGCCGCGCAGCACCGGCCCGTGGCCGAAGCTCTTGCTCAGTCCCTTAACCCAAATGGCCGCATCGCTGGTATGCTCTGACACCGCTTACCTCATGCCTTCGCACAATGATATGCGGGTAGGGCCGTTGGGGCAAGCTCAGTGGCGAAGGGAGAGTGGGTCAGATAGGTTCCCGTCATTCCGGCGTAGGCCGGAATCCATCAGGGCATCTCAACCCCCCCGATGCCATCGGGGTACCTGGACACCGGCCTTCGCCGGTGAGACGGATAGAGTCCCAATTCCCCGATTCCATCGGGGTCAACCCTGCCATATCAAAGTAACAGCGATTATCCACTTGACACGGATTCTCCTATGTGATAGACTTGTCTGGTGGTGAAGCGGTTCCGGTGTGCTTATCCTTCTTGTGGGCAACTTCTCGAAGCACGTCCCGCACTTTCTTAGGGAAAAGACGCTCCATCGCTTCATCTTTAGTCAAGTCACGAGCCGCTTTTTTAGGCTTCGGCATAGGAGACCTCCGATGTCAACTACTCAAGTCAAGCATGAGATGAACCTGGTAAAGCTGGTTGACCAGTTCCGCAGTGACGATGCCTGCCGGGAATACCTTGAGGGGCTGCGCTGGCCTGATGGGGTAGCCTGCCCCAAGTGCCAGAGCAACCACATCCGCAACTCCTACACTCGGAATCAATTCGACTGTGGTTCATGCGGTCACCAGTTCTCCGTTACCTCTGGCACCATGTTCCATGACACCCATCTACCCCTTAGTAAGTGGATGATGGCCGTGTACCTCATGGTTGAAGCCCGGAAGGGCGTTTCTGCCCTTCAACTCCAACGCACCCTCGACATTGGTTCCTACCAGACAGCCTGGTATCTCTGCCACCGGATTCGGGCCGCCATGCGAGACGCCTACCCTCTGCCCCTTAAAGGACTGGTAGAAGTTGACGAAACTTGGGTGGGGGGCAAAGTAGAGGGTAAAGGACGGGGCTACAAGGGCAACAAGGCCGTCGTGGTCGGGGCGGTCCAAAGAGGGGGCAAGATTTCTCTCCAGGTAGTGGTTGGGAGAGACCGTGAGACCTTGCACGAGTTCATCCGCACCCACGTCTCTGATGATGCGGAAGCCATCTTCACAGATGACTGGGCACCTTACCGTGGTATCGGCGATGAGAATACCCGCCACGAAACTGTCAACCATAGCGCCAAGGAATATGTCCGGGGTGACGTTCACACCAACTCCATTGAGAATGTCTGGAGCTTATTCAAGCGGTCTATTATGGGTTCCTACCACCAATTGAGTGTCAAACACCTAGACGCCTACCTGGACGAGTTGGAGTGGCGGTTCAACAACCGGGAGAATCCTTGGCTATTTCGGGACACCATCTTGCGACTACTGGCCGCTGACGCTCTTCCTTGTCAAGAGTTAACACAGGATTAAGGCTTACTAAATGGGCCAGATTCTTTCCACGACATTGGCAAGGTCATTTCCCAGGACTGCCTCTCACTTCCATCAAGTGCTTTCGAGGCAGCGACAATTTTTACATTACCAGCATGGAACTCGACTGAGCTTCCTATTACACCCTGTAGGTCTTTGGCAGCTTCCGGTGAAAGCCACTGCCTCAGTGTAAATGGCGCCCATTGCCCACGTGAAAGTGGCAACTCTTTTATCGGACCAACCCACTCTGGTGGGCGATCCATCTTCCCAGGCTCGTCATCAACCTTCATCTGATACGTAATGAGTCCGGTGATGGCACCGTTCAAAGTGAGACTGAGAACAGTGAACACTCGGGCGTGAAAATGGAAATCTATATGGCCTGAACCTAAATCCGGCCACGCGTGACTCCAATCCGCAGGGCTATCACGTCGAATCTCCCAGAACATGTGCCGTTGTGCATAGTCATTAGCCAGAAGCGTTCTGTACACGAGTACAATCTCTTTTTGTTCGGCTGTTATATGCTCTTGATGGCAAACAACGGCTGCCGGAGGATTGGCGGACTCTTTGAAGGGGTTCCATTTCGTTTGTATCCGTGGTACAACCTTGCCTAGGCCATCCATTATTGCCAAGAACAAGAAACACAGAGCCACTATTAAAGCCAATTGCCAAGCCAATGCCAGGTTCTGGAAAGCCTTTACAAGAGCGATGAGGGTGATGCCCACAATGGTGCCTAACGGCCCTGCGAACTTGATTGTGAGCGCAATCGTTTCGCCGATGTCTTTGAGACGCTTCCATCGCCACCAAGCTCTTGTAAACATGGCTGAATTATATCACAGTTATCCGCTTGAACCGGATAATCGCCAAAGTAACCTACTACCGGCTACGAGACAGAAATTGGCAAGAGGTTGTAGCGAGGACCGGGCGCTGGGGACCACCGTTGAGCGGGGCAGGGAGCGGAGGGGATGAGGGGGATGCGGCTAGTTGCAGTCGCGGATGTAGCTCAGCACCGCCTGCACCCGTGGGTGCATGGGGCCGTTGTGGTTGAGGTTCAGCTCCTGGTAGATGGCGTTGATGTA
The DNA here is from genome assembly GCA_041485445.1 of Dehalococcoidia bacterium. Taxonomy (GTDB): domain Bacteria; phylum Chloroflexota; class Dehalococcoidia; order Lucifugimonadales; family UBA3495; genus SHYG01. Next base: position 348 of record JBGPJN010000052.1, on the reverse strand, counting down.
GTTTTCCACCGACTTGGTGCCCAGCACCAGCTTGTCGGCGATGGCGGCGTTGTTGTAGCCTTGGGCCATCATGTTCAGCACTTCCTGCTGGCGGGGCGTCAGCCCGCCGATGGCCGAGCCCTTACGGGGCTTCATGCTGTTGACCACCGCCGGGTCCATCACCACCAGGCCCGCGGCCGCGCCCTCAATGGCCCGCGCCAAGGCGTCGGTATCGCTCACCGATTGCTTCAGCAGGTACGACCAGCCAGCGGACTCATCCACGGTGATGAGGTTAATGTACTGCCGCTCCCGGTGGCCGGACAGGATGACAATGCCGGTGCCGGGATTTTGCTTCTTGATGGTGCGGCC
>JBGPJN010000051.1:0-14310 GCA_041485445.1 Dehalococcoidia bacterium | reverse complement strand
TGACCCGCACGCCGAAGTCAAAGGCGTAGTCCTCGGCGCTGGCCTTCTCCTGGCCGTTCTCCGCGGCGGCGCCCTTCTCCTCCCGCACCTGGATGCGCAGGTCGCAGTACTGCAGGCCGGGCAGCCGGGCGGCCTGCCCTGTCACCAGGGCGGCCAGGTTGGGGCGCATGCGGTCCAGAATCTCCACCGTAATTCGATGCGGCATGGGGACCTCCACAGGACTAAGTCGTTGGGTACGGGTTCACCGCCGAGCACACAGAGAGCACTGAGATGGCGAGGGAAAAGTGCGCCCGTGCCCCATTACCAAGATGCGTGATGCTAGTTGTCCGACATCCAAATCTTACGGATGTCATTCTGAGGCGCAGCGAAGAATCTAAAGTAGCGGGCACAGCACCATCGCAGATTCTCTAGATTCTTCGCCTTCGCTGCGCTTCGGCTCAGAATGACAGTTTCGTAGCTATGAAATGCTCCTTAGACTTCGAGGATCTGACTAGCATCACCCACTTTAGCAATGGGAGGGATCCCTTCCACCCGTATCGCCTCAGCCTCCTCGGCGCATCCGCGGTGAAGGCAGGGCGCTCGGCGGGCCCGCCTCAACGGGCACAACCAGTATAATACAGCCATGCCGCCAAGACAGCGAAAGTTTGTTTCCCCGCCCCAAGGCTACCGAAAGAGGCCGCCGAGGGCCAGAAAGCCCGCGGGCAGCGTGTCCGCCTCCGCGATTGACCCTTCCACCAGCTCAGGGCCAGCGGCACAGGCCGGTGCGCCCCCGGCGCCGCGCCATCGCCCCACCTTGCCCCGGACCCCCAGAGCGGAGGCAGGCCCGCCCCCGGAGCAGGAGGGAGACTCCTGGGACCAGGTGGCCACCTGGTACGACTCGCTGGCCTCGGACCAGGGGACGGAGTTTCACCAGAAGGTCATCACCCCCGGCGTGCTGCGGCTGCTGGCGCTGCAGCAGGGGGAGAGGGCGCTGGACCTGGCCTGCGGACAGGGGGCGGTGACCCGGGCGCTGCACCGGGCGGGCGCCCAGGTGACGGGGGTGGACCTGTCGCGCCGGCTGATTGACCTGGCCCGCCAGCGCTCACCGTTGACGGTGCGGTTGCTGGTGGGGGACGTGCGCCGGCTGGAGCAGCTGGAGGACGGGAGTTTTGACGCCGCGGTCTGCGTGCTGGCAGCCCAGAACCTGGACCCCCTGGCGCCCATGCTGGCGGAGGCGGCCCGGCTGCTGCGTTCTCCGGATGCAGGACTGCGTCCTTCAGGGGAAGAAGTGCGTCCTGGGGGCCGGCTGGTGCTGGTGCTGAACCACCCGGCCTTCCGCATCCCCCGGCAGAGCGGCTGGCGGTGGGACGAGGCCCGGAAGCTGATGTACCGGGAAGAGGCCCGCTACCTGACCCCCCTGAAGATTCCCATAGACCTGCAACCCTTCAAGGCGCCGGGGCAGCGGCAGACCTGGACCTACCACCGGCCCCTGCAGGACTACGTCAACGGGCTGGCGGCGGCGGGTCTGTGGACCAACGCCCTGGAGGAGTGGCCCTCCCACAAGGTGAGCCAGCCGGGCGTCAAATCCCGGGGGGAGAACCGCGCCCGGGCCGAGTTCCCCCTGTTCCTGGCCCTACGGGCGGTGAAGGCGGGGTAGCATGAGAGGCGGACGTAAGCGGCGACGGGCCAGCGTGGGAAAGCGAGTTCCGTAGGGCAGACCGATTGGTCTCACTCGACTCTAAGTTTTCATGGCCAGCCTAGAGCCACGTACCACGTTAAATTCTGTCCGTTCCATCTCCTGTCCTTCTATGCGTGCAATGATGACGTTCGTACCCGTAGATTCAAGTCTCAAATTAGTCTCAAAGGCCAACTGAATTCTTTGGTCTTGCCCCTGGGGAATGCCGGGCGGACGGCCCACCTCGAATTGGCCCTCCAAGCTGGCGAGGGTCTTGGGCTGCTCCGTATCTTTGGCCTCTGCAATGATCTCCACCTGAAGCGTATGTTTCTGGTTGGTCTCGTTCCACGGAATCTTGACCGCCAGAGCCACCGCACAATGGTGTGTTACCGGGAATTCGGAGTTTACGGCCACGTTTTCCCAACCCCCACCTAGGAGATATAATTTGTTGCCAACCACTTGGGCTGAATCCGCCAATATGAGCCACTCGACTTTCATTGACACCACTCCAATGAGCTACTACAATGAGCCACTACGATTGTAGTGGAAGTGTAGGCCACCTGTAGTGCCATGTCAAGTCCCCGCATCGAAGCATTCTTGCTTGATGGCGAGAACGAAGATAAGTTTGCGGCCCTCGGGTTGTCCGCCCGCCAGGTCACCGAAGTGCTGGGAAATCCCCATGTGGTCCTCAGAAACCGGAGGCAACGGCGAGGCCTGTATTTGGTTATCGGAAGGGACAAGAGCGGCATATGTATTGCTGTTCCGGTGGAGGCAACCCACCAACGTACAATATGGCGGCCCAACACCGCGTGGCCTTGCAAGCCCCAGGAACGGACTGCCCTTGAAAGAAGCAGGAGGCAACATGAGCAAAGAAGACGAGCGCCAGCTGGAAAACGCCGAGACGTGGGATTTTGAACAGCCCACCGCCAGAGAACCTGTCAAATCATCGCGAGTTGTCGTATCCGTGGCGTTCCCGCGCGAGGACTTTGTGAGGGTCTCTACCTGTGCTGAACAAGCAGGAAAGAAGGTCTCAGAGTTCATCCGGGAGGCGGCTATCGAGAGGGCTGCAGGTCAGCGCGAGAGCACCCTGGTGCATGGCAGCGGCAGCGTTGGAACCACCTGGTGGGCCGACCGAACACCGATCACCCGTGTGGTCGCATACGTGTTGTCAGCCATGCCTCCTACGGAAGAGTCAGCCACAACCTACGGATAGTCACTATACGCCAGCAGCACCAACTATATCCGCACTGCCCTACGCCATCTGCCAGGCCCGGGCCACCGCCTGGGACACCGCCGGCACCACCGCCTTGTCAAGAGACCAGGGGATAACGCGACCCGCCGTGGGCTCCTCCACCAGGCCGGCCAGGGCCTGGGCGGCGGCCAGCTTCATGCCGGTGGTGATGCGCGAAGCCCGGACGTTCAGGGCGCCGCGGAAGATGCCGGGGAAGCCCAGACTGTTGTTAATCTGGTTGGGGAAGTCGCTGCGCCCGGTGCCCACAATGGCGGCCCCGGCCTTCAGGGCCAGGTCCGGGTAGATCTCCGGCTCCGGGTTGGCGGCGGCAAACACGATGGCATCCTTGGCCATGGACCGGACCATGGCCGGCTTCACCAGGTCCGCCACCGACAGGCCCACAAAGGCATCGGCGCCGCGCATGGCGTTGGCCAGATCGCCGGTCACGTTTTCCGGGTTGGTAATCTCCATCATCTGGTGCTTCACCGGGGTCAGGTCGGTGCGCTGCCGGTGGATGACGCCCTGGCTGTCCACCAGGATGATGTTCCTGGCGCCGTACTCCATGAGCAGCCGGGCGGAGGCGATGCCCCCGGCGCCCGCGCCGGAGAAGACGATCTTCACGTCCTCGAACCTCTTGCCCACCACCTGCAGGGAGTTAATCAGCGCCGCCAGCACCACCACCGAGGTGCCGTGCTGGTCGTCGTGGAACACCGGGATGCCCAGGTCCTGCAGCCCATCCTCGATGTCGAAGCACCGGGGCGCGGAGATGTCCTCCAGGTTGATGCCGCCAAAGCTGGGGGCCAGGTACCGCACCGTCTGGATGATGGCCTGGGTGTCCTGGGTGCCCAGACAGAGAGGGACGGCGTCAATGTCCGCCAGGCCCTTGAAGAGGATGGCCTTGCCCTCCATCACCGGCATGGCCGCCTGGGGGCCGATGTTGCCCAGTCCCAGCACTGCCGAGCCGTCGGTGATGATGGCCACGGTGTTGGCCCGGTTGGTCAGAGCCCAAGACTCCCGGGGGTCCTTGGCGATGGCGGTGCACACCGCGGCCACCCCCGGCGTGTAGGCGATGGACAGGTCCTCCATAGTCTCCACTTTCATCTTGGGGGCCAGGCTGACCTTGCCCCGGCTGGCCCGGTGCCGCTTGATGGCCTCTGCGCCGTAGTCCATAACCCTCTCCCGCCTTATTGGTTCACTTTGGCAATATGCAGTTTAATATCTGCACAGAATACACCGCCGGCGGGAGTTCGGCAATGCGGGGGTGAGTTCTGCCGGGATTTGGGGATTAGGGGATGAACGGTACCATGGCTTCAATCCCCAAATCCCCTAATCCTGGCCAAAGGCGCCCAGCCAGGGCGGCGTTAGCTCTCCAGCCCCAGGGCGAAGTGGATGGCGGCCTCCACGGCCCGCAGCTTGGCGGCGCTGAGGGTGGTGATGTATTCCTGCAAAGCGTTCTTGGGGACTGTGTTTATGTTATCTGCGTTAGCCACACATGGCCGGGGCAGGCCATCCGCCGGTCCCAGAGGCACCTCCGCCAGCAGGCCGCGAACCCGGCGGGTAACGGGAACTACGGTAACGGACAGGCGTACGGCATAGGCGGAGTCACGGGTAAGAAGCACCACCGGCCGGCGCCCTAATGGCGGCGGCAGGTCCGCCCACCACACCTCACCACGCTTCATGGGTTACTCGCTGGGGTCACGCTCTGGTCATCACCCTCGTCCCAGGGATCTGCAGCTAGCGCCGCCAGTCCAAGCTGGGCCCACGCCAACTCCTCCTCGGTCTCCGGGAACTCCAGATACCCTCGCACATACCGTTCGTCCGCTTCCCGCTCCCGCTCCCGGCGCAGGAGCTGCTCCACCGCCCGGCGGAAGAACGCGCTGCGGCTCTCTCCCTTGACCAGCCGCTCCCGCTCCACCGCCTGGAGCACCTCGTCGGGGAGGCTGATTGCGATCTTGGCCATACGCGCACCCTCCTGTCATACCAGAGTCATACCAAAGTATGACAGAGACTGCGGGGTAGTGCAACTAGCACCCAGCAGCCCAGAGCCACTACCCTGCGTCTTCCGGTTCCTGGTTGCCTCGCCTGAGGGGCTGCAACCTCACGGAGGGACTCCCCTCTCGCCGAAACTGGAGGACCTCGGGGTGTTGCCGGCCATAGCCGTCCAGTCCTCGCCGGTCCCAGGTGATGCGCCCCGACACCCACTGGGCCGACAGGTACTTCCCCCTCACGGTCTCCCCATACCCCAGCACGCCGGCTTTGACCTCGGCCTCCAACGCCTCAATGTCGACGCGGAGGCCCTCCTCCTTGTGGGTGAACTCGGCGTCAATGGCGGCCAGCACCGCTTTAACCTCGGGAGTGACCGCCTGGTCAATGCGGGCCTCCTTCTCCGCCGCCAGGCCATCGCGCTGGGACTTCAGCTCGCCCAGGCGGTCCAATTGGGCGACGATGGCCCGCACCGGCGGCGGCGCGGCGATGACGCCGGGGGCCGGTGACCCCCCTGACGAGTCGGGGCGCTGGATGAACCGGTCCAGCTCGATGCCCGTCTGCCGGGCGGCGATGACAATGCGGGCGCACGCCTCGGCATCGGACTCGGCCCGGTGGTGGTCCAGGGGGATGCTGAGGAACTGGCACACCGCGGGGAGGTTGGCCGGGTTCAGCCGCCAGGGGGCGGCCCGGGCCATCTGCAGGGTGCACAGGAAGCTCAGCGGCGGCGGGATGAGCCCGTTGGTCTCGCAACAGGCCAGCAACACCGCCCGGTCGAAGGCGGCGTTGTGGGCGGCGATGAATGCCGCGGGCTCCAGGCGCGCCAGGATCTGGGGCCACAGCTCGCCAAAGGCGGGCTGATCGGCGACGTGCTCCCGGCAGATGCCGTGGATGTGGCAGAACTCAAACTCGGGCTGGGGCGGCTTGATCAGGAAGCTGGTGCGGTCCACGATCTCCGTGCCCCGGACGGTGATCAATGCCACGGCGCAGGCGCTGTCCCGGCTGGAGTTGGCGGTCTCGAAATCAATGGCGACGAAGCAGTCGGCTGGGTTGTAGGTGGGTACGCGCATGGGTGGAACGACCCCCTCTCGGTCTCCCCCTTGGTAAGGGGGAGAAAGACTGCCCTCTCCCTCGATGGGAGAGGGCCAGGGTGAGGGTGATACCCCTCACCTTAATCCTCTCCCACAAGGGGAGAGGAGACTGTTTTTCATCCTTCGTGGCAACGGCGTCACTTTGGCTGGCCCACCGTCCCACGAACGGCCCAGGCCCGCGCCTGTAGAGTGAAGGTCTGGTCCGGCTTCCCGCCCAGGAGTTTCTCCCGCAGCCGGTCCCGCAACCGCTGCTGGCCCGCCGCGGGCAGGCCGTCAATGTAGGTGCCCGAAACGCTCACGCCAGCCAGGAAAGGCGACCAGTAATCGTCAAAGGAACTGAAGCGCGTGGAGATATCCAGAGAGGTCTCTTCTACCTCTTGAAAACCGCTTTGGATCCAGAGGGCCGCCAGCTCACCCTCACGGCAGAGGGGCATGTTGCCCTGGTGGAGGCGCTGGGCCCCGGGGTCCAGGGCAACCACCGCGTCCCAAAAGATACGGAGCATCCTCATGCCGTCGCCATAATCCCAGACGGCCGCAGCTACCCGACCCCCTGGCCGGGTCACCCGCCGCATCTCCGCGACTACCCGGCTGGGGTCTGGGACATGGTTGACCACCAGTAAGGAGAGGCATTGGTCAAATGAGGCATTTGGGTAGGGGAGATTCTGAGCATCCCCCACCTCGAACCGGACCCGCGGGTCCGCCAGCTGCCGGGCCGCATACTCGATGGAGGAGCTGGCCGGGTCAACACCCACGACCTCCGACCGCGCCATGAGCTCCACCAAGACGCCGGCCAGGGAGCCACTGCCACACCCCACATCCAACACCCGGTCGCCATCCCGAACTTCAGCGAATTCGACCAGCAGGGGCGCCAGACGGCGGCTCCACCGGCCCATGAACCGTTCGTAAGCCTCGGCATTCGCCCACAGCGTTGCCATATCCCTCCCCTCCCCCTACCCCGTCACCGCGCCGCTACAGCAAGCGGTGAGCACGCAGGCTCCTGATGACCTTCAGGATGGCACCATCAAAGTTGGTTTGGTCGAATGCCTCCCACACTACGCCCGTGGACAAGTTAGTTGGCAATGACAAGCCCCGTTCCAAGAGGATTATGTACTTATCACCAAGCGTTGCCCTGACACGGCCAATTTCATCAATGATGTTGCCCCTGGGAATCGTCTGGTTATCCTGTAGCACTCCCCTTTCAGACCTGGCTAGGACTATGGCGAACTGGCAGCCGTCCAGGAGCCGCCCTACTTTCGTGTCTACCGATTCGTTGAGGGATACCTGTTCCTCGGCCACCACGGGTTCCAAAAGATTGCGCCAGCACTCAATCTCCAACCGATCCCGCAACTCACTTTGGCCGTCATGGGCTATGAAGACCTTTGGCCGCTGGATACTTTGGGGCTGAACCGGTTTGGTAATTGCGTCGATCAAGTGTTTGGACTGCAGAAACCCGATCGTATTCTCAACTGCGGTGGTCACGCTGTCCAGCGAAGGGAGCAACATAGCTCGTTCGTATGTGCTCGTGAAGGCTTCCAGCCAGGGATCGTAGGTCCGGTTGTCCAGGATCAAGGCCCTTAAACCTATAACCGACTCTACGATCGGCCGGACTCCGCCCGCTTGTCTAGCCATCGATTGGGTTTCAACTCGAAGGCCTACCTCTATCGTCCGTCGAAAATCTGGGGAGGCACGCAAGTATCGTTCGACCTGCCTTCGGTAGGGGGTCAACCGACTGGCGAATGCAGTGAGCTCCCTCATAATCCCCGTCGTATTCCCTTGGCTCATGACATCACGCCTTTGCTGGGTGCAACTTCATGTCTTCGCACGCCTTCGGACGTCCCCATTGTAATAGGCGCAGCCTCTATAGATATAGAAAGAAGGCAACCGTTCAACCCCCTACCCAGTCACCGCGCCCTGGGAGGCGGAGGACACCAGCTTGGCGTACTTGGCCAGCACGCCGGTGGTGTACTTGGGCGGCAGGGGCCGCCACGCGGCTTTGCGGCCCGCAAGCTGGGCCTCGGTGAGGCGCACGTCCAGGCGGCGCTGGGGGATGTCCAGGGTGATGACGTCGCCCTCCCGCAGCAGGGCGATGGGCCCGCCCACCGCGGCCTCGGGGGCCACGTGGCCCACCATGGGGCCGTGGCTGGCCCCGGAGAAGCGCCCGTCGGTGATCAGCGCCACCGAGTCGCCCAGGCCCTGGCCAATCAGCGCGCCGGTGACCGCCAGCATCTCCCGCATGCCGGGGCCGCCCTTGGGCCCCTCATAGCGGATGACCACGATGTCGCCGGACACGATGCGCCGGTCCTGGATGGCCCGGAAGGCCGCCTCCTCCTGGTCAAACACCCGGGCCGGGCCGCGGTACACCTTCTCCTGGTGCCCGGCCACCTTGATCACCGCCCCCTCGGGGGCCAGGTTGCCATAAAGGATGGCCAGGCCGCCGGTGGGGCTGCGCGGCCGGTCCACCGGGTAGACCACCGGCTGGTCCTCGATGGTCTCGATGGCCTCCATGTTCTGCTGCAGGGTCTTGCCGGTGATGGTCATGGCGTCGCCGTGGAGCAGGCCGGCCCGCAGCAGTCGCTTGGCGACTAAGGCCACGCCGCCGTAGCGGTGCAGGTCGGCCATCACGTAGCGGCCGCCGGGCCGCATGTCGGTGATGTAGGGCGTCTGGCGGCTGATGCGGTCAAAGTCGTCCAGCCGCAGGTCAACCCCGGCCTCCTTGGCGATGGCCAGCAGGTGCAGCACCGAGTTGGTGGAGCCGCCCATGGCCACCACCACGGTGATGGCGTTCTCAAAGGCATGGCGGGTCAGGATGTCCCGTGGGCGCACCTCCTCCGCCAGCAGCCGCAGCACGGTGCGCCCGGCCTGGCGGGCCAGGTCCAGCTTGGCGGGGTCCACTGCGGGGATGGACGCGTCGCCGGGCAGGGCCATGCCCATGACCTCTATGGCGGTGGACATGGTGTTGGCGGTGAACAGCCCGGCGCAGGCGCCCTCCGCCGGGCAGGCGTGGCACTCCAGGTCCGTCAGCCGCTCCAGGGACATGGCGCCCTTGGCGTAGGCCCCCACGCCCTCAAACACGTCCTGGATGTTCACGTCGTGGTCCTCAAACCGGCCCGGCATAATGGTGCCGCCGTAGACAAACACCGCCGGCAGGTTGAGGCGGGCCATGGCCATCAGGCAGCCGGGCATGTTCTTGTCGCAGGCGCCCACCGTCACCACCCCGTCCATGCGCTCGCCGAAGCACACCACCTCAATGGAGTCGGCGATGACCTCCCGGCTGACCAGGGAGACCTTCATGCCCTCGGTGCCCATGGAGATGCCGTCGCTGACGGTGATGGTGCCGAACTGGAAGGGGGTGCCCTGGGCCTGGCGGATGCCCTCCTTGACCGCCCCGGCAATGCGGTCCAGATGGACGTTGCAGGGAGTGACGTCGCTGGCCAGGTTGGCCACGGCGACGAAGGGCTGGTCCAGCTCCTCCTGGCTGAGGCCCATGGCCCGCAGCATGGCGCGGCCGGGGGCGCGCTCCGGCCCCTCGGTGATCTCCCGGCTGCGGTGTTTCATCTGCAGGTTGCGGCGGGTGGCGGTCATGGGGGCCTCCTGTATCTGACGAACGTTGGTCTGGCTAGGCAATGGGGCTAATTATAGGGGCGGCCCGCTGGGGACACAATCTGGATTGAGGGAGGTGGAGCCACGCCCTCACCCCGGCTCTCTCCCAGGGGGAGAGGGAGGGGACGCCGCCAGTGAGAGGGGGAAGGCAACCCTCACCCCGGCCCTCTCGTGTCACACGCCCCTTGACCCCGGCTTGTGGGGCGACCTATACTGCCCAGCGATGCAGGCCATGATGAGGCCGAGAATCGACACCCGAATCCCTTGTTAAGGGAGCGGTTGCGGCGCAACGTCAGCATGTATCGTCATCCCGCTACGAGTATCCGGCGTCGCCACGGCGAATTCTTAGTTCCGACTTAGGAGGATAGGCATGTCTCACTGGGCACGGAGAGCATATAAGGCGTGGCCGGCAGCCGCGTTGCTGTTGATCTTGGCGTTGGCGGTGGCCTGCGGGGCCGCGGCCACGGCGACGCCCCCGGCGGCCAAGCCCACGACCGCCAGCCCCACGACCGCCAGCCCCACGGCGGCGGCGCCATCTAGCGGCACGGGCGCCACGCCCACGGCCATGCCCCAGCCCACCACCGCCCCGCCGGCGGTGGTCAACACCGGCAAGCTGACCATCATGGTGGGCAGCCTGGCCAACGAGCGGTTTGATAACGCCTTCCAGCTGGGCCTGCCGGCGGGGCTCAACTACGGCCGCCTCGTCCACGGGTTCCTGGTCTCCGACAATGAAAAGAAGGACCTGGTGCCCGGCATCGCCAGCGCCTGGAGCCTCTCCCCCGACGGCCTGACCTGGACCTTCACCATCCGCAAGGGAGCCAGGTTTCACGATGGGGCGGAGGTGACGCCCGCGGACGTGGCCTGGTCCCTGGACCACCTCTTTGGCGCCCAAGCGGTGAACTACGCCATCTCCCCTTCGTCCCTGCGGCTGTCCCGGTCCGCCGGCAAGATTGAGCTGGCCGGGCCGGACAAGGTGACCCTGAGCACCACCATCCCGGTCACCGACTTCGCCGTGCTGGTGTCCGAGGCCGGCACCTCGTGGTTCCAGGTCTCGCCCAAGCGGGCCACGGTGCACAACGAGGTGGAGGAAACGGCCTACGACAAGAACCCCATTGGGGCCGGGCCCATGAAGCTGGTCAAGTACGTCCCGGCGGCCTCCATGAGTTTTGAGCGGTTTGCCGACTTCTACTACCAGCCCAAAAACGGGTTCCCCGAGGACAAGCGGCCCAAGTACCAGAACCTGGACCTGCTCATCGTGCCGGAGGAGTCCACCCGGGTGTCCGCCCTGCGCGCGGGGGGCGCCGACATTGTCCCCACCAGCCTGACCGCCAAGAAGCAGGTGGAGGCCGGCGGCGGGCGGCTGATCTTTGGCGAGGAGGGCGTGTTTGTGTGGGGGATCCTGGCGGGGTGCTATGACCCCAAGTATCCCTGCAACAAGAAGGGGGTGCGCCAGGCCCTGGACTACGCCATCGACAAGAACCTGATCCGGGACAAGCTCTACGGCGGCCCCCAGGTGTTCCAGGCCCGGGGCTTTGGGGCGGTCACGCCCAGCACCCTGGGCTACAGCACGGCCATCGACCCCTGGCCCCAGGACTCGGCCAAGGCCAAGAAACTGCTGGCGGACGCGGGCTACCTGGGCGGCGCGGGGTTCGGCAAGCTCATCGTCAACACCTATCCCTCCGCGTCAATGCCCTTCCAGGTGGAGGCGGCGGAGCTGGCCGCGGAGTTCTGGCGCAGGGAGCTGGGGCTGGACGTGGAAGTGAAAGTGGGGGACAGCACCGCCCTCCGCTCCGCCTATGCCGGCGGCGAGCTCAACGGCCAGGTCATCTGGCGGGACAACGAGACCCGCAAGGACGCCATCGGCTCCATCGTCACCAGCTATGCCGACCCCAAAAGCAACATCGTCATGCACAAAGACGAGGAGATCTACGCCATGGCCCAGAGCGTGGCCCAGACGGTGGACCCCATCCAGCGCACAGAGGCCACCCGGAAGCTGATGCTGCGCCTGCGGGAGGAGACCTACCAGCTGGGCATCGGCTACGCCAACATCCCCTGGGGGGTGAGTTCGCGCGTGGCTACTTGGAACCCGTACCCGCTGGGTGTGTACCCCTCGGCCCTGCACACCATCACCCTGAAGCCCTAGCAGGACGCGGGGCCAGGCGCAAGGTAGATGAATCATCCCGGATTTTTCAGGCAGAAAGGGGAAGGGGGAAATGGGCGCAGCCAGAGAGGAAACGCCGCGGGCCTTGAGCGCAAATAGCGGCGAGGTAGCTCTCGCCATTCCTTACGCTCGCCGCCAAGACAAGCCGGCGAAAGCCGGAATCCAACCACTTCGCCTGGACACGGGAGATGGATGCAGAACTGTCACCCTGGGTTCCGGCCTACGCCGGAACGACGAAGTTAATCCAAGGCGCGTTCCTGGATACCAAACTCTGGGATGACTCATGTACTACCCCGGGGAAAACGAAAGCACTGAGGAGGGCCTGGAATGTCCCACTGGGCACCGAATTCATTCAAGGTTTGGCCGGCAGCGGCGCTGCTTCTGATCATGGCAATGGCGGTGGCCTGCGGGGCCGCAGCCACGGCTACGCCCCCGCCCCCGGCGACCAACCCCACAGCGACCACGGCGCCGCCTGCGGGCGTGGGAACCCCCACCGCCATGCCCAAGCCCACCACGGCCCCGGCGGCCCCGGCGGTCAACCCCGGCAAGCTGACCCTCATGGTGGGCGACTGGGCCGGGGAGCGGTTTGACCCCATCTTTGGCGCACGGCGGCCCGGCGGGCTGAACTACGGCCGCGTCATGCACGGGTACCTGATTTCCGACAACGACAAGCGGGATATGTTGCCAGGCATCGCCAGCCGGTGGAGCCTCTCTCCCGACGGCAAGACCTGGAGCTTCACCATACGAAAAGGCGTCAAGTTCCACGACGGGACGGAGTTGACGGCCGAGGATGTCAACTGGACCCTTCAGCATCTCTTCGGCTCCGGGGGCACGGAATACTTTGGCCTGGTGGCCACCCCGGAGTCCCGTGCCACGGAGAAAATTGAGGTAGCCGGCCCTGACCAGGTAACCGTCGTCACCAACGTGCCCGTCACGACTTTTGATTTTACCCTTTCCGAGGCGGGGGACAAGTGGTACCCCATCATGCCCAAGCGGGCCAAGCTGTACGACGCGGACCTGGAGCTGGCCTACGACAAGAACCCCATCGGCGCCGGACCGATGAAACTGGTGAAACACGTTCCGGCATCCCTGATGGCCTTCGAGCGGTTTGACGACTTTTACTACCAGCCCAAGAACGGGTTCACGGAGGACAAGCGATACAAGTTCCGGTTCTTGGACCTGTTCCTGGTGCCTGAGGAGGCCACGCGGGTGGCGGCGGTGCGCTCCGGGGAGGCGGATATCGTCCCCGGGAGCCTGTCAACCAAGAAGCAGGTGGAGGCCGGGGGCGGGAAACTGGTGTTCGGGCCGGAGGGCTCATATGTAGATGCCAAGTTCATGGGCTGCTGGGATCCCAAATACCCTTGCAGCAAGAAGGCGGTCCGCCAGGCCCTGGACTACGCCATCAACAAGAACCAGCTCCGGGACCAGCTCTACGGCGGCCCCGAGGTGTTCCAGGCCAGGGGGTGGATGGTGTTCACCCCCAGCACCGTAGGGTACACCACCGCCCTGGACCCGTGGCCCCAGGACGTGGCCAAAGCTAAGAAGCTGCTGGCGGATGCCGGATATCCCGGCGGCGTTGGGTTTGGCAAGCTGATCGTGAACACCTACCCTTCCACCTCCATGCCCTTGCAGGTTGAAGCGGCCCAATACGCCGCCGACTCCTGGCGGCGGGAGCTGGGGCTGGACGTGGAGGTGAAGGTGGGCGACAGCCTGGCCATCGCCAAGAGCTGGCGCGCGGGTGAGCTCGGCGGGCAGTTCCAGTGGCGGGACAACGAAAACCGGAGGGATGCCACGTCCATCATGCGCTCCTCCCACGGCGACCTCAAGAGCCTGACCCGCATCAGTGAGGACCCCGAGGTCCTCCGCCTGGTGCAGGAGACCACCGAGATCGTGGACGCGGCCCAGCGCGCCGCCGCCACCCAAAAGACGGCCCTGCGGCTGCGGGAGGAGACCTACCAGCTGGGCATCGGCTATGTGAACATCCCCTGGGCAGTGGGTTCGCGGGTGTTGACGTGGCAGCCCTACCCGCTGGCTCCCTTCCCCTCGGCGCTGCACACGGTGGTGCTGAAGTAGGGGCGCTGCCAGCAGCGCCCGGCGTATTTTGGTCGTAGGGGCGTCCCGACACGTCGGGATGCGCCCTCAGGTCAGACCTTCCACCCGCAGGGCAGACACACAGGTCTGCCCCTACGGCTTGGACATGTCACGCTCAGGGGTTGCGCCCCCTGGGGTTTTCCTGTAACCTTTCTCGGCGTAACCTGGTCGGACTGACTTTTATATGGAGGGTGGGAAGCCATGTTCGGTATCTTTGGACTGCTGAAAGCCCAGCGGGCCCAGGCCCACTGTGACAGCCCCTGCGGGATCTACGACCCCATCACCGCCAAGATCGCCGCCCAGACGGCGCAGAAGATGGTGGCGCGCATCCAGGCCCTGGAGGTGCCGGGCGCCAATGCTACTCCGGAAGCGCGGCGGATCTACGCCAGCACCCTGGCCCGCTACGTGTCAGTGAAAGAGGAGCACGCCGAGACCTGCAAGAAGGAGCTGCGCATTCTGTGGGCCGACTACTTCCGGCCGGAGCACGTGCAGAAGTATC
>JBGPJN010000050.1:0-14938 GCA_041485445.1 Dehalococcoidia bacterium | reverse complement strand
GTGGGTGTCGGGGGCGGGGGGTTGGCGCCCCACGGGCGGGGAGAGGGGGCCATTTTCGTAGCAACGACAGTTCCATGTTTCGGACGTTCCAGATATGAAACATACCCCTGTCAGCCTTACCAAGGGCGAGAGACCGGGGGACGACCCCACCCATCCCCTACGACGCGCTGGACCGGTGACGCGCCGGCCGGGACGGCTCTGGACCGCTGGACTGGGTGGTTTTCCGCTCGTCCCGATAGTTTGGGGCGTTAATGGGGACCCAGGTGACGGTGGAATCCACCAGCCGGGAGAACAGGCGCGGCTTGGTGTCCTCCAGATCCTTGTCCGTCAGGGCTGAGGTGATCACCGTGGGCAGGCGGGCCACATGGCGGTGCACCACGATCTGGTACAGTTTTTCCTCGGCCCAGGGTGTGGAGCTCTCCGAGCCCAGGTCGTCCAGCACCAACAGAGGAACATTCTTCAGGTGCTCGAACAGCTCGTCGTAGCCGATGGGGTTGTCGGGGCGGAAGGTGGCCCTGAGGTGGTCCAACAGCGCCGGAACAAAGGCGTAAAAGACCATTTGCCCAGCCGCGGAAACCTGGTTGGCGATGGCCACCGCCAGGTGGGTCTTGCCGCACCCGTGGGGTCCGCTGAGCAACAGCCAGTTCTTGGGCTGGGCGGCAAAGGTCTGCGCCGCCTTTTTGGCCTGGGACAGGGTCTGCTGGTCCTTGCGGGAAGCGCTGCGGCCGCGGGGGTCGAAGGTCTGGAAGGTCATCTCCTGCTGCATCTCCGCCGGCACCTCGCCCATGCGCCGGGCCAGACGGCTCTGGGCCGCGCCCAGGTTCAGCACCCGGCAGAAGCCTTCGCGCGCCTCCAGCCGGGCGCGCAGACCCTCTTCCAGCCGGTCCAGGGCGCCCCGTACGGTGATCACCGTGGGCAGCGCGTTGTTGAACCGGTGGTTGAACACCTGGAACAGCTTCTCCTGGGCCCAGGGGGTGGCGCTAAGGCTGGTCAGGTCGTCCAGCACCAGTACCGGCGCTTGGCGCACCTGGTCAAACAGCTCGTCGTAGGTCACCTCGCTGTCCGGGGCATAGGCCGCCCGCAGGTGATCCAGCAGGTCGGCGGCCACGATGAAGAAGGCGGTCTGCCCGCGCTCAATGCACCGGTTGGCGATGGCCGCCGCCAGGTGGGTCTTGCCCGCGCCGCTGGGGCCGGTGAGCACCAGCCACCCCGCGGGGTTCTCCGCGAACTCCCGGGCCGCCGCCAGGGCCTGGGCGAACAGCTGCCGGCTGGCGGCGTCGTCCAGGGGCCCCTGGGCCTTGGTGTCCGCCAGGGTGATGCGGGCCAGGGCCCCCAGGTTGCTGTAGCGGCGCAGCGCGGCGGCGCGGGCGGCGGGGTCGTCAGCCCCCTGGCAGCGGCAGGCAAAGGCCTGGCCAAAGTCCGGGTGGCCCACCGGCGCCCGCTTGCTCACCCATCCGGTCCCGTGGCACCGGGGACACGGGTCAGGGCTGGCGTCGGTCCGGGGGAACGTTGCCGCGCCACCGTTGGTACTGCTCCGCGTACTTTTCACGGTTATCCGGCGGAGAATGTCGCCCAGACTCTCCATGGTCCTTCCCCTCCGCGGCCCAGCGCCGCAGGATGGCTTCAATGTAGGCCAGGTTCCGGGCGTTGCGAGCTACGGCGACGCCAAACGCATCGGCGATCCAGGCGACCGGGTATTGCGCCTCCATCGCCTTCAACTCCTCGGCTACCATAGGCCCGATGGTGCCGATGTTGTCTTCGTAGAGGGCGAAGAGGTTGGTCTGCGCCGGCTCGGTTGGGGCCGGCTCCGCCGGACCGGGGGAGCCGGAGGCAACCTCCCCTGGGAACTGCGGGGAGGGCTCCACGCCCAATTGGGCCAGGGCCTCCCGGTCCTCCTGGGTGTTCAGCAGAAAAAACTCCCGCTGGCCGGCGGCGGCGGTTGCGCCGGCCGGGGCGGGCGGCCCATCCCCGGCGGCACAGTACAGGAACACCGCATGCTGCACCGCCAGGGCCAGGCCCCGGAGGATGCGTTGCTCGGAGGGGGTCTCACCCCCGGCCAAGCCGCGCCGCAGCACCGGGTCGCTCAGGAACTCAGCAATGAACACCGGGCGGAAGGCGCCCTTCTTCTGGTTCCGCAGCCACACGCCGCGCAGGACCACCTTGAGCTCGGCCAGGTCCTGGATCTGCTCCAGCAGCAGGCCGAACATGGGATCGGGCAGCGCGGTGGCCCGGGTGCCGCGGACGAAGCCGCTGAATTGCATGATCACGTCCTGGACTCCGTACATGAGTCATCCCGGAGTTTGGCATCCAGGAACGCGCCTTGGGTCAACTTCGTCGTTCCGGCGGAGGCCGGAACCCAGGGTAACAGTTCCGCATCCAACTCCCGTATATAGGCGAAGTGGCTGGATTCCGGCTTTCGACGGAAAGACGAGAGGTATGTTGCCGCGACTTGTGCTCAAGACCCACGGCAGTTCCTCGCTGGCTGTGCCATTTCCCTTCCCACTATCTGCCTGAAAAATCCGGGATGACTCATGTTACTCAAAGTCGCCCCGGGCGAGGGCGTCGAACCGCACCAGGTTGTCCCGGAAGTACATCTTCAGCGCACCGGTGGGACCGTGGCGGTGCTTGGCCAGGATGATCTCCGCGACGTTCTTGGGGTACTTCCGGCCGGGAAACTGCTGGTCCCACTCCTCCTCGGTGAAGTAGGAGTCCTCCCGGTAGATGAACATTACCACGTCGGCGTCCTGCTCTATGCTGCCGCTGTCCCGCAGATCGGAGAGCTGGGGTTTGTGGCCGGGCCGGTTCTCCACCACGCGGCTGAGCTGGGAGCAGGTGAGCACCGCCGAGTTCAGGTCCCGGGCCATGAGCTTCAGGGAGCGGGAGATTTCGCTTATTTCTTGCACCCGGTTCTCGCTGCGGCCCCGGGCTTGGCCCTGGCCCTGGATGAGCTGAAGGTAGTCCACCACCAGCAGGTCCAGCCCGTGCTCCATGGAGAGGCGGCGGGCCTTGCTGCGCATCTCAACGATGGTCTGGAAGGGCGAATCGTCAATATAAATCGGCAGGTCGGACAGGTGGCCGATGGCGTCAACTATCCGCTGCTCCCCCGCCTCGGAGTAGAGGCCCAGGCGCAAATGGTGAGCATCCACCTCCGCCTCCGCGGCCAGGATGCGCAGGGCCAGCTGCTCCGCGCTCATCTCCAGGCTGAACACGCCCACGGCGGCCCCGTTCTTGGCGGCGTTGACCGATATGTTCAGGGCCAGGGCGCTCTTGCCCAGGCCGGGCCGGGCGCCCAGGATCAGCAGGTCCGACCGCTGCAGGCCGCCCAGCAACTCGTCCAGGTCGGCGTACCCCGACTGGAGCGGCACCTCGGCGGGGGACTGGGCTTCGGTGAGGGCGGCCCGCTCCTGCAGGAACTGGTCGTAGATCTGGCGCAGGGGGACAAAGTCCCGCCCCCGCTGCCCGGACCGGACCTGGAACAGCGTGTCCTCCGCCCGGCGCAGGGATCCCTCGATGTCCTGGGTGTCGTCGTAGCCGATGGCCGAGATGCGGGAGGCGGCCTCAATGAGCCGCCGCATGGTGGCGGTGCGGGACACCACGGTGGCGTAGTGCTCGGCGTGGGCGGCTGCAGGGGTGATGGCCACCAGGTGGCTGAGGTAGGCCATGCCGCCCACCGCGTCCAGGTGGCCGTCCCGGCCCAGCTCCCGGGCCACCGTTACCTGGTCAATGGCCTCGCTGCGCTGGAACAGGTTGATGCAGGCGGCAAAGCACAGCCGGTTTTTTTCGCGGTAGAAGTCGTCGGGCTTTATCAGGGAGGCGACCCGGAGGACCGAGTCGCCGTCAATGAGCAGTGCGCCGATTACCGCCTCCTCCGCCTCAATGTCGTGGGGCAGGAGCTTCTCGGCGTACATCTAATAAAGCCCCGACTCGTCGGGGCGCACGGCTATCGCTGCGCTCATCTAAAGCCTGCCTGCCAGGCGCACGGCTATCGCTGCGCTCATCAGCTTACTCTTCGGCTTCGGCCTTGACGTGGATGGTGGCGGTGATGTCCCCCGACAGCCGCAACACCACGTCGTACTCCCCCGGCTCCCGGATTGGCTCCATGTTGTCCACCAGCCGCCGCTCGATGGTCCGGCCCAGGCTGGCGGTCAGCAGCTCGGCGACGCGGCCGGCGGTGATGGCCCCGTAATACCGGCCCGCGGGGGTGACCCGGGCGGTGACGGCGATGCTGGCCTTGTCGATGAGCTGGGCCAACTCCTGCATCACCTGGGTCTCCGCGATCCGCCGCTGGTCGCCGGCGGAGGTGATCTTGTGCACCCGCTTCAGCACCTCGGGGGTGGCCATGGCGGCCAGGCCCTTGGGGATGAGGTAGTTGCGGGCGTAGCCGTCGGACACCTTCTTGACCTCGCCGGCGTGGGCCTGGTTTTGCACGTCCTGAATGAATACAACTTCCATGATGTGGGACCTCTCTTTCTTGTCGGGACTCCGCCCTGGGGCACTGGGTCTTGCTCAAAGTGCGCCTAAAAGTCCCTCCCCTTTCGCTCCTGCTCACGGCCAGCCTTGCAAGGGGAGAATTAGAAGGGATGGTTACCGCACCTACTTTTTCCCCGAGAACATCGCCTGTACGCGCTTCTGCATCTCCTCCGGGGCGACGTCTTCTTTATGGGTGGCCACCCACCAGAGGTGGCCGAAAGGATCTTCGAGCTGGCCGGAGCGGTCGCCATAAAACTGATCCATGACGGGCTTGCGTTCCTTGGCGCCGGCGGCCAGCGCCTTTTTGAAAAACGCGTCGACGTCTGCCACGTAGAGGTGAATGCTCACGGGTGACCCGCCAAGGGTTTGCGGTGACTTACCCCCGTACTCTGGAAATTCGTCCGCCAGCATGATCACGGAATCGCCGAGGCGGATTTCCGCATGGCCAAGGCGTCCGTCAGGCATCATTAGTTTTTCGGTCTCGGTCGCTCCGAATGCCTTCTTGTAGAACTCCAGCGCCTTGACGGCGTTCGTGATGGCCAGGTACGGCGTTACGGTGCGGTGTCCGGCGGGTATGGCCTTTACAGTGCTCATGGGAACCCCCCTTGTTTCTTCAACAATTCTAAAAGTTTAATAGAAAATGCCTAACTCCCACTTACCAAGGGGGAGAACCGATTTTGTCACTCACCCTCTTGAGGAAGCTTGGTCTGGCGACCAACCGGTACTGTCCCACGGACATTATACTGGACTCCAGCGCCGCCCGAAAGACGCACTTGACAACCCTCCAGGTGCAGGCTACCTTGGGCCTGACATAACCGCGGGCGTACCGCCGGGCTTTCGGAGCAGCACATGCCAAAATACAGCTATGACCACATTCATATCCGCAGCAAGAACCCCATGGGCATGGCCCAGTACTTCCGCAAGATGTTTGACGCCAAGATCATCGAGTCCGTGCAGTCCGACGGCCAGCCGCGCATTGACCTGGACATCAACGGCCTGGCGGTGTTCATCGCCCGGGTGGCGCCCGAGGTGAACATGCCCCCCAGTCCCCGGGAACCGCACCTGGGGCTGGACCACTTCGGCTTCCGGGTGGACAACCTGGACGAGGCGGTAACGGACCTGAAGCGCCGGGGCGCGGAGTTCGCCGTGGAGCCCTACACTATCCGGCCGGGGGTGCGCATCGCCTTCGTGCGGGCGCCCGACGACGTGCGCATCGAGCTCCTGGAGCGGAAGTAGCCAGGCCCGGCGATGCCTGACCACCTCCTGCTGGAGCGCCAGCCTCCCCTGGCCACCATCACCATCAACCGGCCGGACTTGCGCAACGCCATGAGCTTTGCCATGTGGGGTGAGCTGGCAGGAATGTTGCAGACTCTGGACGCGGACGAAGCGGTCCGCGCCATTGTGATTACCGGCGCCGGAGGCGAGGCCTTCTCCGCCGGGGCGGACATCCGGGACTTTGCCCAGTACCGCTCCGACTCCACCAGAGGCCGGGTCTACAACGACGCCGTCAACGGCCTGCTGACCACCCTCCACGACCTGGAGACGCCCACCATCTCCATGATCCAGGGCTTCTGCGTGGGCGGCGGCTGCGAGCTGGCGGTGGCCACGGACCTGCGCATCGCCGGGGTGGGGAGCCGCTTCGGCATCCCGGTGGCCCGGCTGGGGATCACCATCGGCCACCGGGAGATGCAGGGGTTGCTGAACCTGGTGGGCCGGGGCAGCGCCCTGTACATCCTGCTGTCCGGCCGGCTGCTGGACGCGGAGGAGGCGCTGCGCATTGGCCTGGTCAATCAGGTGACGCCCGCCGGGGACCTGCGTAGCTGCACGTACCAACTGGCCCAGGAGATTGCGGCTCTGGCGCCCCTGTCCCATGCGGTGAACAAGCGCACCCTCAACCAGGTGCAGGCCAAGCCGTCCCTGGCGGCGCTGACCGATGAAGAAGCCGATTTGCCCCTGACCCAGTTCGACACCCAGGACTACCAGGAGGGCTGGCGGGCGTTTCTGGAAAAGCGGCGCCCCCGCTTCGTGGGGCGGTAGGGAACGGTGGCTGTGGCATGAAACGGTAGGGGCAGACCTATGTGTCTGCCCTGGGCGCACACGCAGGTGCGCCCCTACGGTAATGCGGCTAAGGTCACGCCTTTGCCATGGGGGAGCTTTGGGTTTTCACGTACCATTCAATGGCGAGAGTTGGGATCTCTCCAAGAATGCCGCCCCGCACCCCTAAGAAGCGCGCCGACCTGCTGGTGGCGGAGCGCGGCCTGGCCGAGAGCCGGGAGCAGGCCCAGGCGCTGATCATGGCCGGGTTGGTGTTCACTCCCGCCGGGCCGGTGGCCAAGGCAGGCGCCCCCTTGCCGGAGGACACTCCCCTGGAGGTGCGGGGGCGGCTGCCCTACGTGGGCCGGGGCGGGGTGAAGCTGGCCCATGCCCTGGATAGCTTTGGTCTGGATGTGGCGGGCCTGATCGCCCTGGATGTGGGCGCATCCACCGGCGGCTTCACCGACTGCCTGCTGCAGCGGGGCGCCCGGCGCGTTTACGCCGTGGACGTGGGCCACGGCCAGCTCAGCCACAAGCTGCGGCAGGACCCCAGGGTGGCGGTGATGGAAAAGCTCAACGCCCGCTACCCCTTTCCCCTGCCCGAGGCGGTGGATCTAGTGACCGTGGACGTGTCTTTCATCTCCCTGGCCCTGGTGCTGCCCCCGGCGCTGGAGCACCTGAAGCCCGGGGGCCGCGTGGTGGCCCTGGTCAAACCCCAGTTTGAGGCCGCGCCCCGGGACGTGGGCCGGGGCGGGGTGGTGAAGGACCCCAAAGTCCACGCCCAGGTGCTGGGCCACATGATTATCTGGGCGGTGGAGCACAAGCTGCGGGTGCGCGACCTGTGCCCTTCGCCCATTCTGGGGGACGCCGGCAACCAGGAGTTCTTCCTACTGTTGCAGAAAGGAGCGGGCTGAGTGAAATGGAAGTGAATGAGGTAGCCAAGCTGTTGACCGCCCACCACAAGACCGTGTCGGTGGCGGAGGCCTGCACCTGCGGACTGGTGGGCTACCTGCTGGGCACGGTGCCGGGAGCCTCCCAGTTCTTCCCCGGCGGGGTCATCGCCTACACCGGCGGGTTGAAGCAGCGCATTCTGGGCGTGCCCGACGACGTCTACCAGACCTCCGGCAGCGTCAGCCGGGAGGTGGCCATCGGCATGGCCCGGGGTGTCCGCGAGCTGGTAGGCACCGACTTCGGCATCTCCACCACCGGCGTCACCGGACCCGGCCCCGGCCACTCGGGCCTGCCCGCCGGGACCTTCTTTATCGGACTGTCGGTGAAGGATGGCGCCGACTCGGCCATCGAAATCGGGATTCAAGGCTGCGACCGGGACGGCAACAAGCGGGGCGCGGCCCAGGCCGCCCTGGACCTGCTGGGCCGCTACCTGAAGAGCATCTGAGGCTGGCCGGCAGCTCACCGCCGAGGCGCAGAGGCCGCAAAGATGGAGGACGCAATGCAGGATTCTCCGAGTTCTCTGTGGTTTAAAGAGAGGGGCAAATGCAGATAACGCCGCACGTCTACAGCACCCACATCATGGAGGACCCCAACACCTTCGGGGCCATGCATCCCGGCGGCACCCAGATCTACTTTGTGGGCGACCCACAGGACCACATGGTGGTGGTGGACACCGGCGAGCCGTACCGGGCCTGGACTCGCCAGATTCTGGACTATTACGCCGAGCTGGGCCGGCCTCGCATCTCCGCCATCCTGATCACCCACAGCCACGGCGACCATATCGGCGGGGCGGACCGTCTGCAGGAGGCCATGGCCTGCCCGGTGCGCTGTCACCCCAAGCTGGAGCCACGGCTGACCCAAAGGCTGGGGCCGGGCGTGGTGGTGAAGCTGCGCTCCGATGAGGTGGTGCCCGCCGGCGGCGGCGTGGGCTTGCGGGCGCTGTTCACCCCCGGCCATGAGGACGACCACGTAGCCTACTACCTGGCGGCGGACGGGGTGATGTTTAGCGGCGACACCATCCTGGGCAACTCCACCGGCACGGTGCGCAGCCTGAAGCAGTACATGGCCTCCCTGGCGCTGATGGCCACGCAGCGCCCCGCCATTATCTGCCCCGGCCACGGCCAGGTGGTGCCCAACGGCGCCGAGCGCATCCAGTACTACATCCAACACCGCCAGGAGCGGGAAAGGCAGGTGCTGGCCGCCCTGGCCGGCGGGGCCGCCACGGTGCCGGAGATTGTGGCCCGCGTGTACCCCCGGGACCTGGCGTTGAACCTGCACGAGGCGGCGTCCCGCAACGTGCGCACCCACCTGGACAAGCTGGTGGAGGAAGGCTGCGTGGCCGAGCGCGCCGCCAGCTACGCCCCCAAGAAGGACTAGTAGTGAAACCGCGGCTCACAGAAACCTCCCCGCTATCTCATGACTCTCGTACTTCAAACCCCAGCCTACGCAGGATGTCTCTCGCTCGGTGCGCGGTAAAGTTCTCTTCAACGAACCTTTCTTTGAACTCCGACTGGAGTGCGTGCCGCACAATTTGCTTTATGGGGAAGCGTCGCTCGTTGTTGCCAGAGTCGCGTAGTATGACATAGTATTTTACTATAGTGCCTGGGAACAACTCCTGAGCCGCTTGGTAGATATTAGCCCTAGAAAGTTTGTACGGGCGACCTCCCAGGATGAAGTCCACGGTGGTCATTGGGCGACGTGGTACGGGGATATTTGTTTCATGATGCGAAATGGAATCTGGTTGCTCTTGCACTGGACGCAAGGTGAGTTCAAGAGCGGTACCGCAGCTAGGGCAAGCAAACATGTGCCACCTCAAATACTAATATGACTAGATAGTAACTAGTTATACCCCAATTGTCAACTACCTTACACACTAGCCATGTTCTACCGCGCTGACTGGGAAGGCTACCGGGCCTACATCGGCTGCGGGCTGGCCCTGGTCATCCTGGGGCTGGTGCTGCTGCTGCCCATTGTCGGCTGGCTCATCAAGGCCCTGGGCTGGGTCGCCATCGTGGCGGGGCTCTTCGCCGTGGCGCTGGGGGTCCTGTCCTGGGCCTTCGGCTCCCGCAACCGCTTCTTGTAGCTTCTGCGGTCTGGCTGTAACTGTTCAGTTAGGTCTTCGTCTTTCCGGCGAAAGCCGGAATCCATCGGCGCATCTCAACCACGAGTGTATCTGGACACCGGCCTTCGCCGGTGTGACGGATGTAGCCTCCACTCCTACCTCATCAAGTCTGAACAGTTACGTCCGGCTGGCACAACTTGACAAGGCTCTGCATCTGTACCAGAATCTAGGGTGATTGCAACCGCCCCATCAACTCTCCCTACGGGGAGCTATGCGGCGATTCACGCAACCCGGTAAGACGATTCAAGCGGGGGGGCCAGGCATGACAACCACCCAAAACTTCAGAGAGACCACCGTCAACGTGGGCAACGCCCGGGTGCAGATGTTCACCGGCGGCTCTGGGCCGGCCCTGCTCTTCCTCCACGGCGCCGGCGGCAACGCCGGCTGGCAGGCCTACCATGAGGAGCTGTCCCGCCGCTACACGGTCTATGTGCCTTCCCAGCCGGGGTTCAACGGCACCGAGCGGCCCGAGTGGGTCTACACCATCGCCGACGTGGCCCACTTCAACCAGCAGATGGTGCAGCAGCTGGGGCTGAAGCAGTACGTTCTGATGGGCTCGTCCATGGGGGGCTGGCTGGCCGCGGAGATGGCGGCCATGTGCCACCACGATCTGAAGGCCCTGATTCTGGTGGACCCTGCGGGCATCAAGCCCCAGAACAGCGACATCGCTGAGATATTTATGGTGTCGGCCCAGACGCGCCTCAAGCAGCGGTTCTTTGACCCCACCCAGGTGTCCGACTACCAGAAGTACACCCGCCCGATGACGCCCGAGGAGCAGCAGGTGGACCATGGCAACCGGGAGATGGCCTCCCGTCTCTGCTGGAAGCCTTACCTGTATAACCCCAGCCTGCCCCACTACCTGCGCAGCGTGCCCACCCAAACCCTGGTGGTGTGGGGGAAGCAGGACGCCATCATCCCTGTGGAGTGCGCCGAGCTTTACCGGCAGGCCCTGCCCAATGCCACTCTGCGGATCATCGACCGCTGCGGCCATTCCCCGGCGCTGGAGAAGCCCCAGGAGTTCCTCAAGGCGGTAACGGAGTTCTTGGCCCGGGTGAAATAACCCGAAGTAACCGGCCTGGCCAGACGTAACCGGTTTGGAAGAAGGAGGAGAGCACATGGTGGAAGTATATTGGTTCTCCGAGCAGCCCTACGGGTTCATTACGGACCAGGACTTGGCGCCCCATGAGTCAGGCCGGATGCATTTTTCCAACAGCCACTTTGACCCGCTGAAGGCCCACGGCCTGTACCAGAACTACCACGACCAGTACGCCTGGGCCGATGAAAACGGCTTCGATGGCATCATGTCCAACGAGCACCACAGCGCCTACTGGTGCATGAAGCCCTCCGTGAACATTGACGGCGCGGTCATCGCCAAGGTGACCAAGCGGGCCAAGATCGCCCTGCTGGGCAACGTCATCGCCCTCAACGACCCGGTGAAGATGGCCGAAGAGCTGGCTATGCTGGACTGCATCTCCGGCGGCCGGCTGATCTCCGGCTTCGTGCGGGGCACCGCGGTGGAGACCCTCCACGCCGGCATCAGCCCCACGGAGAACCGAGACCGCTTTGAAGAGGCCCACGACCTGATCCTCAAGTGCTGGACCACGCCCGGCCCCTTCCGCTGGGAGGGCCGCTACTTCCCCCACCGCATGGTCAACCCCTGGGTGCTGCCCATCCAAAAGCCCCATCCACCCATCTGGTTCCCCGGCACCGGCAGCCCGGAGAGCGTCATCTGGGCGGCCCAGCACCGGTACCCCTACATGAACCTGGGGGCGCTGCTGGACCTGACCATTCAGCTCAAAGGCATCTATCAGGAGACTGCCCACGAGATGGGCTACGATCCGGGGCCCGAGCACTTCGGCTACCTGATGCGGGTGTTCTGCGCCGATACCGACGAGAAGGCCTACGACATCGGCAAGACCTTTCTGTGGACGCAGGCCCACCGCCAGCGGGGCCCCGTGGAGTTCAACGACCCGCCAGGCTACCAGTCCCGGGAGGCGCTGCGCATCAAGATGACCCGGCCCATGCTGGGCACCGGGACCATCGGGCGGCAAATGACCTACGACGACCTGCAGGCTGCCTATAACATCGTGGTGGGCAGCCCAGAGACGGTGATCAAGAAGCTTCGCCACGTCCGCAAGGAGCTCAACCCCGGATACATCCTGATCTACGGCAACGAGGGCAACATGCCCCACGCCGACGTGATGCGCTCCGTGGAGTTGCTGGGCACCAAGGTCATCCCGGCCATCAAAGAGGACTGACCTCCAGCGACACCGTCTTGGAGCGACAACGCGGGGGCGGGCCGCCAGCCCGCCCTCCGGTTTGGGCGCGTTGTCTCCGCCGCCTTGAAGGGCGCCAATGCGTATGGTATCCTGTACCGATGTCGGGGCGTGGCGCAGCCCGGTAGCGCACTTGCATGGGGTGCAAGGGGTCGCCGGTTCAAATCCGGCCGCCCCGACCATTTACCCTTATCCACATACGGAAGCAAAGCAAGAGGCCACCCGTGGGGTGGCCTCTTGCTTTAGGGGAGGAACGGATATGGCCAAGGTGCTCTGCGTGCTGTATGACGACCCGGTCGGTGGGTATCCCACCTCATATGCCCGCGGTGATATCCCCAAGATTGAACGCTACCCCGGCGGCCAGACCGTTCCCACGCCAAAAGGGATCGACTTCAACCCCGGACAGCTTCTCGGCAGCGTCTCCGGCGAGCTGGGGCTGCGCCCGTTCCTCGAGGCGCAGGGTCACACCTTGGTCGTCACCGCCGACAAGGACGGCGCCAACTCGGTCTTCGAACAAGAGCTGCCCGACGCCGACATCGTGATCTCCCAGCCGTTTTGGCCGGCATACCTGACCGCGGAGCGCATCGCCAAGGCCCGGGAGCTGACGCTGGCAATCACGGCAGGGGTCGGGTCGGACCACGTGGACCTGCAGGCCGCCATCCAGCGGGGGATCACCGTCGCTGAGGTAACCTACTGCAACAGCATCAGCGTCTCCGAGCACGTGGTAATGATGATCCTGTCACTGGTGCGCAACTACATCCCGTCGTACCAGTGGGTCGTCAACGGCGGCTGGAACATCGCCGACTGCGTATCCCGCTCCTACGATCTGGAAGGGATGGTGGTTGGCACGGTGGGCGCCGGCCGCATCGGCACGGCGGTGCTGCGCCGGCTCAAGCCCTTCGACGTCAAGCTGCACTACACCGATCGGCACCGGCTGCCGGCCAGCCTGGAGCAGGAGCTGAACCTGACCTTCCATCCCAGCGCTGAGTCGCTGGTGCGGGTCTGCGATGTGGTCACCATCAACACCCCGCTGCATCCGGAGACCGAGCACCTGTTTGACGACTCGCTCATCGCCAAGATGAAGCGGGGCGCCTACCTGGTGAACACTGCGCGGGGCAAGATTTGCGACCGCGACGCTGTGGCGCGAGCGCTGGAGAGCGGGCGCCTGGCCGGGTATGCGGGCGACGTGTGGTTTCCCCAGCCCGCGCCCAATGATCACCCCTGGCGGACCATGCCGCACCACGGGATGACGCCCCACGTGTCCGGCACCAGCCTGTCGGCCCAGGCGCGTTACGCGGCCGGGGTGCGTGAGATCCTGGAATGCTGGTTTGAGGGGCGTCCCCTCCGCGAAGAGTACCTGATCGTCGCGGGAGGCAAGCTGGCCGGGGCGGGGGCCCACTCTTACAGCGCCGGCAACGTCACCGGCGGCTCGGAGGAAGCGGCACGGTTCAAAACCTGAAACTGGTGACGAGTTGCATATACATATTGGGGATATACTTCCGGGAGAGGTTGTGCTAATAGCCGTTTGCACTGATTGACAGCAGAATTTCCCGCAAGTATCATCTCGATGGTGTCTACAACGGTTGGCGTGTTGCTCCTGATCCAGCGCCTCTCGGCGCAGAGACGGCGGTCGCGGCATCAGCGTCCTCGGCCCTAGATCCGGGGGCCGCAACGGTGACGGTCAACGCCACCAATACTGGAATGGAGGGTTGCCATGCGTCTCGTCGAACATATCACGGATAAGCTCCATCGGGTGCGAGCACTGGGCGCCGTGACGGTGTTGCTCTGGGCAGTAGCCTGCGGCGCCGCGGCCACCGCTACGCCCCCTGCGGCCACCGCAGTGCCTGGCCCGGCCAATGTCAGTCAGGCAACCCCTACGGCAATGCCTCAGACCACGCCGATTTCGGCGCCCCCGGTGGTCAACCCCGGCAAGATGACCTTGATGGTGAACACCAGTAACACCGAACTGTTCGACGCCACCTTTGGTGGCACCGTGGGCAAGGAATACCACAAGGCCTTCCACGGCTTCCTGATCACCTGGGAACTTAAGGATGGGATCATGGTGACAGTCCCCGGCATCGCCAGCAAGTGGGAACTCTCCAATGATGGCAAGACCACGACCGTTACCATCCGGAAGGGGGTCAAGTTCCACGACGGGACGGAAGTAACGGCGGAGGATGTCCTGTGGAGCTTCCGGCAACTCATAGGACCTCAAGCCAGGGACTACTGCAAATCTTCGGTATGCGTCGGCCGTTCCACTATAATGGACCGGATAGAGCAGACGGGGCCCGACCAGGTCAGCGTGATCCACAAGGTCCCCTCCTTTGAGTTCCCGAACTACATTAGCGAGAATGCGGGAGGAGCTCAGGCTGGCGTCGTCATGCCCAAGCGGCCGACACTGGGCGATCAGGCGTCGGCGGCGGCCTACGAGCGCAACCCCGTCGGCGCCGGCCCCATCAAGTTGGTGAAGCACGTCCCGCTGGAATTGATGGCCTTCGAGCGCTTCAACGACCACTACTATCAGCTCAAGAACGGTTTCCCTACCGACAAGCGGCTGAGTTTCAGCCTGCTGGACCTGCGGGTGGTCCCCGAGGAAGCCACCCGGGTGGCTTCCTTGCGGGCTGGGGAGGCGGATATTGCGCGCGTTAGCCTGGCAACGCGCAAGCAGGTGGAGGCCGGGGGCGGGCGCCTGGTGTTTTCTCCGGAAGCCGTAGCGTTCGAATCTCTCATGCGAGGGTGCTGGAAACCCCAGTTCCCCTGCCATGACAAGCGGGTGCGCCAGGCCCTCTCCTACGCCACTAACCGGGAACTGATGCGGGACACGCTCTATGGAGGGCCTGCGGTGATGCAGGTAAAGGGGTGGTGGGTTGTGACCCCCAGCACTATTGGGTACACGCCGGAGCTGGACCCCTGGCCCTTCGATCCGGCCAAGGCCCGGCAACTGCTGGCCGAAGCGGGCTATCCCGGCGGCCAGGGATTCGGCAAGCTTATCATCAACGTCTACGAAGACACGTTGATCCCCTCCCTGCCCGAGTCAGCGCAATTGGCCGCCGATCTCTGGAAGCGGGAGCTGGGGCTGGACGTG
>JBGPJN010000049.1:0-15051 GCA_041485445.1 Dehalococcoidia bacterium | reverse complement strand
GCACCTGCGGCAGCCGGAGGGGCGCCTTCGCCCCGCTCCCGGCGCTGGCGCGGCGGCCTGGGCTGCGCCTGCTCGGCCCCGGCAGGTCGGGGCGCGGCGGGCTCGTTGGCCTGGTTATTATCTTGCGTCATCGATCACTTCCCGGCACTTGGGGCACGCCCGCACCCGGCTGCCCGTTTCCAGCAGCCGGACGGCGGGCTTGATGGCCTTGTTGCACTTGTTGCAGATCAGTTTCACGTTGGAGATATGGATTGACCCTTCCTGCTGAATCCGGCCGCCCTGCCGCCCGCCGGGACGAGACTTGACGTGACGGGTCACCATGTTCAGGCCCTCCACCACCACCCGCTCCGCCTGGGGCTCCCGCCGCTCCACGCGGCCGGTCTTGCCCTTCTCCTTGCCGGCGATGACCAGCACGTTGTCGCCGCTGCGGATGTGCGTCATACCACCTCCGGCGCCAGGGAGACGATGCGCATGAACCCCTGTTCCCGCAGCTCCCGGGCCACCGGGCCAAAGATGCGGGTGCCCCGGGGCAGCTGGTTGTCCTGGATCAGCACCGCGGCGTTGTCGTCGAACCGGATGTAGCTGCCATCCGCCCGGCGGAAGGGCTGGGCCTGGCGGATGACCACCGCCTTGACCACCGACCCCTTCTTCACCGGGGAGTTGGGGATGGCCTCCCGCACGGTGCATACAATCACGTCGCCCAGGTGGGCGTACTTGCGCTTGCTGCTGCCGGGGATGTTAATCAGCCGGATGACCTTGGCGCCGCTGTTGTCGGCCACCACCAACCGGGTGTAGGTTTGAATCATACTCCGGCGCCCCCATTGCCCCGACCCTGTCGGGATGCCGATGAGTCGGCACTCCCTGCCGGGCCGTTGCTTGAGGCTTCCCCGGCGCCGCGGGTCACCGCCAGTACATCGGTCTCCAGGTCAATGGGCCGCACCTCGGCCACCTGACGGCGTTCCACAATCTCCAACAGCCTCCAGTGCTTGGTCTTGGAGATGGGCCGGGTCTCCTGAATCTTGACCACGTCGCCCACCTGGCACTGGCGCTGGGGGTCGTGCACGTAGAACCGCGCCACCCGGCGCATGGGCTTACTGTACACGGGGTGGGGCAGCTTCCAAACCATCTCCACCACCGCGGTCTTTTCATTGGTGGTCCGCACCACTGCGCCGGTGCGCACCTTGCGCATCTCTTTCGACATTGCTAGCTCCTAACCATCTCTCGCTGGCGCATCACGGTCAGGATGCGCGCAATATCCTTCCGCACCGTCCGCGGCAGGTTGGTGTTGGGCAACTGGTTGGTGGCCGCCCGGAACCGGAGGTTCATGACCTCCCGGTAGCTCTTCTCCAGCTCCTGTGCCAACTGTTCGTTGGTCAGCGCCCGGACTTCCTCAATCTTCATTGACCACCCCCCGGTAGTGCATCAATCAGGTCCTCGTCATTCCGGCGCAAGCCGGAATCCATGAGAGCGTCTCAACCGCACCGGCATCTGGACACCGGCCTTCGCCGGTGTGACGAATAGCGGCGCCATTCACTACCACAGCAAACTGAGACACTACCCCTCCCTAGCCTGCGCCGCTGACCATGGCGGCCGCCTGGTCCCGTTGCACCGTCTTGGTGGGGATGGGCAGCTTCATGGAGGCCAGCCGCAGGGCTTCCCGGGCCTCCTTCTCGGGCACGCCGCCCACCTCGATGAGGATCTTGCCGGGGCGGACCACCGCGGCCCAGTACTCAGTGGCGGCCTTGCCGCCGCCCATGCGGGTCTCGGCGGGCTTCTTGCTGATGGGCTGGTCGGGGAACACCCGCACCCACACCCGGCCGCCCCGCTGCAGGCGCCGGTTCACGGCGATGCGGGCCGCCTCAATCTGCCGGGCTGTGATCCAGTGGTTGCTCATGGCCTTCAGTCCGAACTCGCCGAACTGAACGCTGTTGCCGCCGCTGGCCATGCCCCGCATCTTGCCCCGGAAGGACTTGCGGAATTTGGTTCGCTTGGGTTGCAGCACGGAATTCTCCTCACAACTCCCGGTTATACCACTACGTCGGGGTCCACCGGGGCGGCCCCGGCCTCGCCGGGCTGGTCGGCCTGGACGGTGACTTCGATGGTCTCCAGCTCCTCCGTGGACTCCGGCCGTGGCGGCAGGATCTGGCCCTTGTAGACCCACACCTTGACGCCGATGCGCCCCATGCTGGTGGCCGCCTCGGCGATGGAGAAGTCGATGTCCGCCCGCAAGGTGTGCAGGGGCACCTGGCCCAGCATCACCTTCTCGGTGCGGGCGATCTCCGCGCCGCCCAGCCGTCCGTTGGCGATGATCTTGATGCCCTTGGCCCCCGCCTGCATGGCCCGCTGGGCCGCCTGACGCATGGCCCGGCGGTAGGCCACCCGCCGCTCCAGTTGGTCGGCGATGTTCCGGCCCACCAGGTAGGACTCCATCTCCGGGTGCTCGATCTCGATGATGTTGAGCTGCACCCGGCGCTTGGTGATGGCCTCCAGCTTGGCCCGCAGGTTCTTCACCCGTTCGCCGTCCCGGCCGATCAGGATGCCCGGCCGGGCCGAGTGGATGTTGATCACGCTGTCCTGGGAGCCCTTGTCAATGACGATCTTGGCAATGCCCGCATCGGAGAAGGCCTTGTACTCGGCATGCACCGTGTCGCGCAGCTTCAAGTCCTCCAGCACCTGCGTGCGGTAGGCGCGGGCGTTGGGGGCGTACCAGTGGGTCTTCCAGTCCTTGATGATCCCCAGCCGGAACCCGTATGGGTGCGTCTTGTGGCCCATGTCTAGGCGTCCTCCGCCTCATCCACCATTACGGTGACGTGGCTGAACCGTTTGGTAATGTGGCCCACCCGGCCCCGGGCCCGCGGCTCCAGCCGCTTGATGGAGCTGGCCACGTCTGCGGTGATGTGCACAATGCGAAGCTGCCGGCGGTCCATGAGCATATTGTTCTCCGCGTTGGCCGCAGCCGCCTGCACCACCTTGGCCACCGACCTGGCCCACGGGGAGGGCAGCAGCAACAGTGTGTTCAATGCGTCGTCCACACCCATGCCTCGCACCAAGTCCATCATGGGTCGCAGCCGTTTGGTGGACGCTCCAATCTGTTTTGCCGAGGCGCGTACTGGCGGCATACGGTCCTGCTCTCTTTAGCCGCGGCCTATGTGGCCGCGGAAGGTGCGGGTGGGCGCGAACTCACCCAGCCGGTGGCCCACCATGTTTTCGGTAACGAACACCGGCACGTGCCGCCGCCCGTCGTGGACGCCAAAGGTCAGGCCAATCATTTCCGGCATGATCAACGACGCCCGCGACCAAGTGCGGATGACGGTCTTGACGCCGGAGCGCTGCACCGCCTCCACCTTCTTCATCAGCTTGGGGTGAACGTAAGGGCCTTTCTTAACCGACCTGGACATGGTTTACGGCCGCCTCCTCCGCATGATGAACTTGCTGGTGGTCTTCTTCTTCCGCCGGGTCTTGTACCCCAGGGTGGGCACGCCCCAGGGCGACTTGGGTCCGGGCATTCCGATGGGCGACCGGCCTTCGCCGCCGCCGTGGGGGTGGTCCACCGGGTTCATGGCCACGCCGCGGTTCTCCGGGCGCCGGCCCCGGTGCCGGCTGGCGCCGGCCTTGCCCAGGCTTTCGTTCTTGTGGTCCGGGTTGGACAGCTGCCCCACGGAGGCCCGGCAGGCCAGCAGCACCCGGCGCATCTCCCCAGAGGGCAGCCGCACCAGCACGTGCTCTCCCTCCCGGGACAGCACCTGGGCGCCCACGCCGGCGCTGCGCACCATCTGGCCGCCCCGGCCGGGGGTGAGCTCCACGTTATGCACCACCGTGCCGGTGGGGATTGCGCTCAGGGGCAGGCAGTTGCCCGGGTGGATCTCCGACTGGGGCCCCGACTCCACCCAGTTGCCCACCGCCAGCCCCATGGGGGCCAGGATGTAGCTCTTCTCGCCGTCGGTGTAGTGGATCAGGGCGATGCGGCAGGTGCGGTTGGGATCGTACTCCACCGACACCACCTTGCCCTTGATCCCCTCTTTGCGCCGCTTGAAATCCACGGCGCGATACATCTGCCGGGAGCCGCCGCCTATGTGATAGGCCGTGATCTTGCCCCGGTTGTTCCGTCCGCCGTGCTTCTGCTTGACCGACAGCAGGCTCTTTTCCGGGGTGGTGGTGGTGATTTCATCGAAGGACGGCCGGACGGCGTGGCGGGTGCCCGGCGTCATGGGCCTCATTTTCTTCAGTGGCATGGCCGATGTCCTCTGCTACAGCCCTTCAATCAAATTGATGCGGTCGCCCGGCTTCAGGGTCACCACGGCCTTCTTGGTATCCGGGGTTGTCTTGAACCGCGGCCCGTACTTGTGGCGCTTGCCCCGGTTCATGGTGATGTTCACCGCGGTGACGGTGACGTTGAAGCTGCGCTCCACCGCCTCCTTCACCTGGGTCTTGTTGGCGGTAGGCGCGATCTTAAAGGTGTACCGGCCCAACTCCTGGTTGAGGGTGCTCTTCTCCGTGAAGGTGGGCTGGATCAACACGTTGTGGATATTCATCTACTGCGCTCCCCCGGCCGCCTCGCCGGACTCCGCCGCCGGTGCGGCGCGGGGCCGCCGGGCCGCCCGCGGCCGGGCCTCAGCCGCGGGGGCTTCCGCCACCGCCACCTGGGCGCCCAGGGAACTCTCCACCGCCACGGGCGCCGCTTCCTTCTTGATCCGGCGCTGGAGCACCCGCAGGCGCACCGGCGTCCCCTCGGGCGTCTTGCCCCGGTGCCCGTGGGGCTCCTCGGACCACATCTCCTCCGCGCGGCGGGCGGCCTCCAGGGTCATGACCACCGTGCCAAAGCGCAGCAGCTCGTGGGCGTTCAACAGATTCACCGGTAGGGTCCAGACCCTTTCCAGGTTGTGGGCCGCCCGCACCACCTGCTGGTCCGGCACGCCGGTGATCACCAGTGTTGGACCCGCCACGCCCAGGCTGGCCAGGATGGCGGCCATGGCCCGGGTCTTGCCCTCGGCGGGCTCCAGGGCGTCCACGCAGACCAACTGCCCCCGTCGGGCCTTCTCCGACAGCATGCACTTCATGGCCAGGCGGCGCATGCGTTTGGGCATGTCCACCCGGTAGTCGCGGGGGTGGGGGCCAAAGGCGATGCCGCCGTGCCGCCACTGGGGGGCGCGGGTGCTGCCCTGGCGGGCGCGGCCGGTATGCTTCTGGGCCCAGGGCTTCTTTCCGCCGCCGGAGACCTCGCCCCGCGTCTTGGTGTCGTGGGTCCCCTGGCGCAGGTTGCCCTGGTACATCACCAAGGCCTGGTGGACCAGGGAGTGGTTCATGGGCACGCCGAAGACGGCGTCGCTCACCGTGACGGTGGTCACCGTGGCGCCCTGCTGATTCTTTACCGGTAGTTCCATATTCGACCCACTACTCCTAGCTGGCCGCCGGCGCCGATCTGCCGGTCCGGCGGATGGTGAGCAGGCCGTTGGGGGCGCCGGGCACCGCGCCCTTGAGCAGAAGCAGGTTCCGCTCCGGGTCCACCCGCACCACTTCCAAGTTCTTCACCGTGATCTGGGCGTCGCCGAAGTGTCCCGCCATCTTCTGGCCCTTCATGACCCGGCCGGGGAAGGTGTTGGCGCCGATGGACCCAGGCGCCCTGGCCCGGTCCGACTGGCCGTGGGTGCGCGGGCCGCCGTGAAAGCCGTGTCGCTTCATGCCGCCGGAGAACCCGCGGCCCCGGCTCTTGGCAATCACGTCCACCAGTTCCCCCGGCGTGAAGATGTCCACGCCGATGCGCTGGCCCACCGTGAGCTCAGCCAGGTTGTCGGTCTTGAACTCCTTCAGGTGCCGGCAGGGCTGGCTGGCCTTGAGATGCCCGGCTTCCGGCTTGTTGGGGTGCTTCAGCTCCCCATAGCCCAGCTGCACCGCCTCATAGCCGTCCCGCTCCATGGTGCGCAGCTGCGTAACGGCGCAAGGCCCAGCCTGCACCACCGTCACCGGCACCACGCCGCCGCCCTCTTTGAAGACCTGGCTCATGCCGATCTTCTTGCCCAGATATCCCTTGATCATGGTCAACCCCTGTTTCCTATTCAGCGCCTGAGACCCCGCCCGCCCTCGTCCCCCGGGCTCCTTCTACCTGAGGGAGAAGGAGGGACTATTAACCTCTGGAGACGCCCCTCATTTCCGGGGAGCGTCTGAGGGGACGTACCACCCCCTCTACCTCCCCCTTGGCAAGGGGGAGAATGCCCCTTGGGAAAGAGGAGACCGCCCCTTGGTTCACCCACCCGCTTACAGCTTGATGGAGATGTCCACCCCCGCCGGCAGGTTGAGCCGGGTCAGGGAGTCAATGGTCTTGGATGTTGGCTCCAGGATGTCCACCAGCCGTTTGTGGGTGCGGATCTCAAAATGCTCCCGGGAGTCCTTGTCCACGTGGGGACTGCGGATCACGCAGAACCGGCGGATGTGGGTGGGCAGGGGCACCGGCCCGGCAACGCGGGCGCCGGTGCGCTCGGCGGTCTCCACTATCTGCCCCGCCGACAGGTCCAGCATCTTGTGATCAAAGGCCTTCAGGATGATCCGCACTTTCTGTCTGGTGACCATTCACGCTCACAGCTCGCCGGGGTCTTGAGTCTAAGCGCCCCTGGCGATGATAGTCTTGGCAACGTTCTCCGGGACCGGTTCGTAGTAACGGAACTCCATGGTGTAGTTGGCCCGCCCCTTGGTCAACGACCGCAGGGCGGTAGTGTAATTGAAAGTCTCCCCTAAAGGCAACATGGCCCGCACCACCTGGGTGTCCCCCTGGCCCTCAATGTTCCGGATCTGGCAGCGGCGGGTGCCCAGGTCCCCCAGCACTTCGCTGAGGAACTCCCCCGGCGTCACCACTTCCAGCTCCACTATGGGCTCCAGGATCACCGGCCGGGCCCGGCGGACTCCTTCGCGGATGGCGATCATGGCGGCGCTGCGGAAGGCCATTTCCGACGAGTCTACGTCGTGGTAGCTGCCGTCCACCAGCTTAACTTTTACGTCCACCAGAGGATAGCCTGCCAGCGGGCCGTTGTCCAGAGCCTGGCGAACTCCCGCCTCGACTCCGGGCACGAACTCCCGGGGGATCTTGCCCCCCACCACGGCGTTCTCGAAGATCACGCCGCCGCCCCGCTCCAGGGGTTCCAGCTCCAGCCAGACATGGCCGTACTGGCCGTGGCCGCCGGACTGGCGGATGAACCGCCCTTCCTGCTTCACGGCTTGGGTGAGGGTCTCCCGGTAGGACACCCGCGGGGTGCCCACCTGGGCCTCCACGCCGAACTCCCGCCGGATCCGGTCCACCAGCACCTCCAGGTGCAGCTCCCCCATGCCGGAGATCAGGGTCTGACCGGTCTCCGAGTTGAACCGCACCAGGAAGGTGGGGTCCTCGTCAGACAGCTTGTGCAGCGCGTCGCCCAGCTTGTCCTGGTCGGCCCGGCTGGTGGGCTCAATGGCCACCGACACCACCGGCGTGGGGAACTTGGGCGGCTCCAGCAGCAGCTTGAACCCCTCGTGGCAGATGGTGTCGCCGGTGAAGGTGTTCTTCAGTCCCACCGCCGCGCAGATGTCCCCCGCGGTGATGGTCTCCAGCTCCTCCCGCCGGTTGGCGTGCATCCGCAGCAGGCGGCCCATGCGCTCCCGCTGGTCCTTGGAGGAGTTGACCACCGCGCCGCCGCTCTTGGCGGTGCCCGAGTACACCCTCAGGTAGACCAACCGGCCCATGAAGGGGTCGGTGACCACCTTGAAGGCCAGGGCCGCCAGGGGGGCGTTCTCGTCGGGCGGGCACAGCACCTTCTCCTGGGTCTTGACGCTGACCCCCTCCAGGGGCGCCACGTCCGCCGGGGAGGGCAGCAGGCTGATGATGGCGTCCAGCAGCGGGTGGATGCCCTTGCCCTGGATGGCGCTGCCGCACAGCACCGGCACCACCAGGCGGTGAATGGTGGCGTGGCGAAGGGCGCGGCGCAGGTCGGTCTCCGATATCTCTTCCCCTTCCAGGTAGTGCGCCAGCAGCTTGTCGTCCGTCTCCACGATCTTCTCGATCATGAGCTGACGGTACTCCTGGTAGGTCTTCTGGTACTCGGCCGGGATGGGCTGCACCTCGGGGGGCACAATCTCGGAGGAGGTGTCCCGGCCCAGGGGGTAGACCAGCGCCTGGCCGGTCAGCAGGTCGATCATCCCGGCGAAGGTCGCCTCGTCGCCCATGGGCAACTGGATCGCCACCGGGTTGCCCTTCAGGCGTCGCTTGATGGACTCGATGGTCCGGGGAAAGCTGGCCCCCACCCGGTCCATCTTGTTGACAAAGATGATGCGCGGCACCTTATAGGTGTCGGCCTGGCGCCACACCGTCTCCGATTGGGACTGCACCCCGGCCACCGCGTCCAGCACCACAATGCCGCCGTCCAGCACCCGCAGGCTGCGCTCCACCTCCGCGGTGAAGTCCACGTGGCCCGGAGTGTCGATGACGTTCACCCGGCAGTCCTGCCAGGGCACCGTGGTGGCCGCGGCGGTGATGGTGATGCCCCGCTCCCGCTCCTGGGGCATCCAGTCCATGGTGGTGGTGCCCTCGTCCACGCCGCCCACCCGGTGGATGCGTCCGCTGACGAACAGCACCCGCTCGGTGACGGTGGTCTTACCGGCATCAATGTGGGCAATGAACCCAATATTACGGATCTTGTCTATAGGAAACTGATCGTCCATATCCAAACAAACGCCCGCGGCCGTAGGGGGCCGCGGGACAAATTCAACACACCAGGTGTTACCGGCGGAAGTGCACGAAGGCCCGGTTGGCCTCCGCCATGCGGTGTAGCTCTTCCCTGCGTCGTACCGCCGCACCCTCACCGCGGGAGGCATCCAAGAGCTCCTGGGCCAGGCCCTGCCGCATGGGCAGCCCCTTGCGCGCCCGGGCGCCGTTAATCAACCAGCGGGAGGCCAGCGCCTCGCTGCGGTTGGTGCGCAGGTCCGTGGGCACCTGGTAGGTGGCGCCGCCCACCCGGCGGGGCTTGACCTCCACCAGGGGCGTGGCGTTCTTCACTGCCAGCTGGAACACCTCCAGGGGCGGGCGATGGGCCTCTTCCTCAATCTGCGCAAAGGCGGAGTAAACCAGGCGCTGGGCCGTGGACTTCTTCCCACGCTCCATCACGCGGTTGATGAAACGAGACAGCTCCACGCTGTTGTATCGTGGGTCTGGAGGTATGATGCGCGGTACCGCGCGCCTTCGCCTGGACATAAATCACCACCTGTAATATAGCAGGCCCGGCTACCCGCACTGCCCCCGGAGGAGCCGCCTGGGTCGCCGGGCGAATTAACCGATTAACTAGCCTGGGGACTCCGACGCGCCATACTTGCTGCGGCCCTGCTGGCGGTTGCGGACGCCCTCACAGTCCAGGGCGCCGCGGATGACGTGGTAGCGCACGCCGGGCAGGTCCTTGACGCGGCCTCCCCGGATCAGCACCACCGAGTGCTCCTGCAGGTTGTGTCCCTCGCCGCCGATGTAGGCGGTGACCTCGAAGCCGTTGGTCAGCCGCACCCGGGCGATCTTGCGCAGGGCGGAGTTGGGCTTCTTGGGGGTCATGGTGCGCACCTGGATGCACACTCCCCGCCGCTGGGGGCAGCCATCTCCCCACTTGTTGCGGTTGCGCAGGGAGTTCTGGACCCAGTGCAGCGCCGGGGACTTGGTCTTGGCCCGCACTGTACGCCGGCCCTTCCTGACTAATTGATTCACTGTAGGCATACTTTGCCCCCGTTCACTATGTGGACGCAAAATGGTACTTTATCAGTGGGCATAACTTGTGTCAATAGAAATTGTGGGGCCCGCCAGGGTAGTTTCATGCTCCTCGGATACGCGCCTGGCGTGGGGAACCGCCCTCACCCCAGCCCTCTCCCAGAGGGAGAGGGAGCAGTAGAGGCGGTCCCCCTTCTCCCCCTGTGGGAGAAGGGGGCAGGGGGATGAGGGCCAGGTTCCGCCGCCAGGCTCCCGCCAACCCCAGGGCGTGCTACAATGTTACCGCCTTCACCCGTCAGGCAAAAGCCGGCGGGACCGGGGCAACCACAGCCCAAGGGGGTAGCGGCAGCCTATGACTGGAAATGGGTCCGCCCACGAAGAGATGGAGGGCCTGGTGCTGCCCGATGACGGCGTGGTTGCCCTGGCGGACCGCCTCACCGAATATATGACCGAGATCGAGCTGGGCGGCCTGTCGGACATTATCGGCCAGGTGCTGGACGATTTTCTGGAGCAGTGCGGCGGCATGCCCGAGGACCTGCGGGACACCGGCTCTTTCGAGCAGATTACCAACAACCAGCTGGCCGTGACCCTGGCCTACCAACTGGGCCGGCTGGAGGGTCGCTCGCCGCAGATCGTCCAGCGGCTGGTCCACGAAGCCGCGGAGCGCTGGAAGGCCCGGCCCGTGGCGGAAGGGCTGGACATCTCCGATGCCGATCTGGCCAAGCCCAAGGAGCTGGTCTATCCCCGGTTGCGCCGCATGGAGTACCCCGAGGCGGAAGAGGGCTGAGCCTTGATCTTGATGAGGAGAGACCGATGACCCCGGCGGCGCCCATCTACGACCTGCTCCTCAAGGGGGGCACCCTGCTGGACCCGGCCCAGGGCATCCACGGCCACCGGGACATCGCCTTCAAGGACGGCCTGGTGGCCGCGGTGGACCCGCGTCTGGACCCCAGCCAGGCCGCCACCGTGGTGGAGGTGGTGGGCAAGCTGGTGACCCCCGGCCTGGTTGACCTGCACGGCCACTTCTACCACGGGGGCACCGGCAGCGCGGTCCACGCCGACGAGACCTGCCTCTCCTCGGGGGTGACCACCGGCGTGGACGCCGGCAGCTCCGGCTTCTTGAACTACGGAGCCATGCGGGATTATGTCTTCCCGGCCCACCGCACCCGGCTGCTGGCCTTCTTGCACATCGGCGCCGGCGGGCTGGTGCTCAACCGCATCCTGGGCGGCGATCTGCACGACCTGCGGGCGGTGGACGTGGACCAAACTGCCGACACGATAAAGGGGAATGCCGGGGCGCTGTTCGGGGTCAAGGTGCGCATGCACATCGACGCCGTGGCCCACTGGAACGCCCCTGCTGCCATGAAGCTGGCCCGCGCCGCCGCCGACCAGTCGCGGTCGCGGCTGATGGTCCATGTCAGCGGCACCCCCATCCCGCTGCCCCAGGTACTGGAGCTCATGGGGCCCGGGGATATCGCCACCCACGCCTACAATGGGAACTACGAAAATATTCTAGACAAGGCGGGCCAGGTGCGGCCCGAGGTGTGGGCCGCCCGCAAGCGGGGCGTGGTCCTGGACGTGGGCCATGCCGGGGTGCACTGCGACGTGGAGGTGGTCAAGGCGGCGCTCCAGCAGGGGCTGCCCCCGGACACCATCAGCACCGATATTCACATCGGGCCGCCGGGACGCATCGTCTATAAGATGAACGACCTGGTGAGCAAGTTCCACGCCCTGGGTATGTCCCTCAAGGATTCGGTGGCCGCCAGCACCATGCGTCCGGCCCAGGTGCTGGGGTTGTCCCAGTCCCTGGGGTCCTTGACCCCCGGCATGGCCGGCGACGCCGCGGTGTTCGACCTGCGGGAGGGACGGTTCGTCTGGCACGATATGGCGGGGCACAACGTGGACGGCAAGCTGCGCCTGGACACCTTCCTCACGGTGCGGGACGGCGCGGTGTGCTGGCGGGAGGGCCACCTGACCCGCATGGGTGAGTGTTGATATGCGCATCGGCGAGTTTGAAATCAGCGGCCCAGCCCCGGAGCTCAAGGACCCCCACGCGCTGGCGGTGCTGCGCCCCTGGATCGACGTGGGCAACGTGGGCAGCCTGAGCCTCAGCCGGCTGGAGCGCCACCTGCACGCCACCGAGGTGGGACGCCTGGCCCGGCCGGGCTACTTCTACGACTTCACCCGGTACCGGCCCCGCTCCTACGTCGACCAGGGCGCCCGCAAGCTGTCGGTGCCCAACACCATCGTGCGCTGCGCGGTGAGGGAGACCGGCCCGGACTTGGTGTTCATCCATCTGCTGGAGCCCCACCTCTACGGGGAGGACTACGTGGACACCCTGCTGGCCATGCTGGAGTTCCTGGGCGTCCGCCGTTACTCCCTGGTGGGGGCCATGTACGACATGGTGCCGCACACCCGCCCGCTGCTGGTGTCGGGCCTGGCCAACACCCCCCAGGGCCAGGAGGAGAACCTCTCCATGGGGGTGCACCCTTCCACCTATGAGGGGCCCACCACCATCACCTTCCTGATCCCCCAGCGGGGGGCGCAAACCGGCCTGGAGACCCGCGCCTTCGTGGTGCACCTGCCCCAGTACCTGCAGGTGGACGAGGACTTCCGGGGCACCGCCCGCCTCACCGAGATCCTGTGCAAGCTCTACGGCTTGCCGGACTGGCTGATTGAGCCGGAGCGGGGCCAGCAGCAGTACGAGACGCTGCAAAAGACGGTCAACGACACCTCCGGCGCCGGCCCGCTGCTGCAGCAGCTGGAGGAACGGTACGACCGGGACCAGCAGGGGTCCCAGCCGCCGCCCAACCTGTCCGCCAACATCCAGGAGTTCCTGGAGGACATGGGCCGCGGGCTGGACCGCCCGCCGGAATCCGGGTCCTGAGGTTGTTGCAGAATTCCCTCCCCTTGGCAAGGCAGTTTAGATCCTGCCCTGAGCCTGTCGAAGGGATGGGGCATTCCATGTTTAAGATGCGTGATGCTGGTTGTCCGCAATCCCAGTCTTACGGATGTCATTCTGAGCCGCAGCGAAGAATCTAAAGTAGTGGCCCAGCACCATCGCAGATTCTTTAGATTCTTCGCCTTCGCTGCGCTACGGCTCAGAATGACAGTTTCGTAGCTATAAAATGCTCCTTAGACTTCGAGACTCTGACTAGCATCAATCATTTTGGCAACGTGGAGAGTTCAATTGCCCCCACACTCTTTGGCGCCCTCCGGCCCCCACAGGTGACTCCATGCCGGTCAGCGTAGCTGCCGACCCCTCCCTGGTGCAGCTCCTGCAGGACCTGGTCCGCTTTGACACCACCAACCCTCCGGGCAACGAAGCCGCCTGCGTAACCTACCTCAACCAGCGCCTCACCCAGGCCGGGTGCCAGACTCAGATCCTGGCCCGGGCTGACCATCGGCCCAACCTGGTGGCCCGCCTCACCGGCCAGGGGCAGGCCCCACCGCTACTGCTGTACGGCCACCTGGACGTGGTGACCACCGCCGGCCAGCAGTGGGAGCAGCCGCCCTTTGAGGCCCGGCTGCTGGACGGGTACGTTTGGGGCCGGGGCGCCCTGGACATGAAGGGCGGCGTGGCCATGATGCTGTGGGCCTTCCTGCGGGCCAAGGCGGAGGGTCTGGCGCTGCCGGGCGACGTCATCCTGGCCCTGGTGGGCGACGAGGAGGCCGGCGGCCAGTACGGGGCCGGGTTCCTGGTGGAGCAGCACCCCCACCTGTTTCAGGGCGTACGCTACGCCATCGGCGAGTTCGGCGGCTTCAGCGCCACCCTGGCCGGGCGCCGGTTCTACCCCATTATGGTGTCGGAGAAGCAGACCTGCCGGGTGCAGCTCACGGTGCGCGGGCCGGGGGGCCACGGCGCCCTGGCCGGCCGCAACCACACCATGTCGGCCCTGGCCCAGGTGCTGCGCCGCCTGGATCAGCATCGGTTGCCGGTGCACGTCACCGACCCGGCCCGGCTGATGCTCCAGGCGATTAGCCGGCATCTGCCCTTTCCCAAGGGGCTGGTGC
The DNA here is from genome assembly GCA_041485445.1 of Dehalococcoidia bacterium. GTDB lineage: Bacteria > Chloroflexota > Dehalococcoidia > Lucifugimonadales > UBA3495 > SHYG01. The sequence continues at coordinate 1,331 of JBGPJN010000049.1, read as the reverse complement.
TGCGCCAGTTGCTTCACCCTGCGGTGGCCCGCGCCATGCTGCCGCGCCTGGGGCCGCTGGGGCGCACCCTGGACCCGCTGCTCCGGCACAACGTCAACGCCACCGTGGTGCGGGGCGGGGAGCAGGTCAACGTGCTGCCCAGCGAGATCACCCTGACCCTGGACGGGCGGCTGCTGCCCGGCTTCGGCCCCGAGGACCTCATGGCCGAGCTGCGACACCTCCTGGGCTCAGCCGGATCGCCACCGGTGGAGCTGTCCCTGCTGCGGTACGTGCCGGGGCCATCGGAGTTGGACATGGGGCTGTTCAGCACCCTGGCCGGCATCCTGCGGCGGGCCGACCCGGAGGGGATTCCCGTGCCCATGCTGCTGCCGGCGGCCACCGACGCCCGGTACTTCGCCCGGCTGGGCATCCAGACCTATGGGTTCCTGCCCATGCCGCTGCCCCCCGGCTTTGACTTCCTGCGGACCATCCACGGGGCCAACGAGCGCATCCCGGTGACCGCGCTGGCCTTTGGCGCCCAGGCCATCTACCAGCTTTTGAGTGAGTTCGGTCAAGCCCCCACGTAGCTAGCGCGGCGCGGTTGGAGTAGAATAGCCGCGCTGGCGCCACCGCCGGGCGGCAGGCGCACCTTGGCACCGGGAATTGGAAGGCTGGAGGAGAACTCTATGGCAACGGCACCGGAACCCGCCGCGAAAACCACCTCGCTGGTCCAACGGATGATCGGCGCGGCCAAGCTCAACATTCACACCTTTGAGGAGGTGGAAGCAGACCCCAAGGCCACCACCCAGGCGTTGACCGTGGTGATTATAGTGTCCCTGGCCTCGGCCATTGGCTTCGTCCTAGCCACCGCACTTTTCGGCGTGGCCGACGCCGGGGCAGTTGCGCGCAGTGTGATTTTTGGGATCATCAGCGGCGTGGGGGTGTGGGCGGTATGGGCGCTGGTGACCTACATCCTGGGCACCACCCTGTTCAAGACGCCGGATACCCACGCCAATTGGGGCCAGTTGGCCCGGACCATCGGGTTCGCCCAGTCCCCTGGCGTGCTCCTGGCCCTGGTATTCGTGCCCTATATTGGATGGCTTATCTTCTGGATAGCCAAGCTCTGGCAAGTGGTCGCAGTGGTGATCGCGGTGCGGCAAGCCCTGGACTACAAAGACACCTTGCGCGCGGTGGGAGTAGTGGTTGTCGGTTTCATTATCGTGACTGTGTTGCAGGCGATCTTGTCCAAGCTTCTTGGGGTACCAATATTGGGCAGAATGGCTTTCTGAAGTCCTGCTACATACAGTAAACCTCCAAGCATAGACGCTGTTGAGGCCCCGGTGGGCTGGGAT
>JBGPJN010000048.1:0-15065 GCA_041485445.1 Dehalococcoidia bacterium | reverse complement strand
TTGACCGCTTCCTGAAGGCGACCGACGGGATGCCGTGGAGAAGGGGGTGAAGCACCCGATCCACTGGCTCAGTTACGAACATGGCAGATAGTAAGCCAACCACCCCTGAAGTCACCCCAGAATTGCGACAAGCCTGGCTCACGGAGTATCAGGTTTGCGAGGAGCAAGCCAACGCCACATCCACCTGGCTATGGACCGCGTCCGGGGTTTTCGCCGCAGCGTGGATCACCGGACTGGGCGTGGCTGCCGCCAAGGTGGACGTCCTTCGGCCATACCTGTGGCTCTTTGCTGGTTTGGCGGTTGCAAATCAGGTGTTGTTTTGGGTGTTCACCGCCCGAAGCCTCCAAAAGATTCAATATCTATTCTTGCGTCAGCGGCAAATAGAAAACGAATTAGGCATGTTAATAGGCTGGGCAATTACGGCGGCTGACAATCCTAAGTGCAGAAAGACAATCAAGGCCAAGCTTCGGTCTAAGCGCCAGCAAATGGCCTTGGATAATTTCCTTGAAGAGTCAAGTCATGTTTCCACACGGTTTGAGGAGTGTTTACTTTCTTGCTTCGAGGCAATATTCGGTTGGTTAGGCCGGGGGGGGGGGGGCAGAGCGCCATTGTACTTGGTCTCTATGTTAGTAGCGGCAGCCTGGGTCACCCTGGCGATCTGGGCGTCGCACGGACGCTAAATCGCCGGTTTAGGATTCGAGAACAGCCCTTACACCTCCTCCGCCCTTTTACGCGGGTTGACCGGTTGGTATGTGGGAACCGCCCCACCTCCATAGACCCCTCCACTTCCTCTCCAGAAATCCGCACCTACTGCAATAGATACCCTGCCGTGCTCCCCAAGGGCCTACGGCATGACGCTCCGCAGGTCAAGCCGTCAGCCCCTGATCAACATTCTGGGACGAAACACCCTGTTGACCAGGATATTTGCCTGGTATAGTATTCCCAGGGTCGAAAAACTGGCCTCGGCCGTAATGCTCTGGCAAGGTCAAACATGCTGGATGAACTGATCCTGGTACAAAAGCTCCTGGCTTCCGTGGTGGTGGGGTACCTGCTGGGCGCGGTGCCCTTTGCCCACCTGGCCGGCCGCCTGAAAGGGGTGGACATTTTTGCCACCGGCAGCCACCGGGCAGGCACGGCCAACGTGTTCTGGAACGTGGGCCACAAGGTAGGGGCGTTGGTGCTGGTGGGCGACATGGCCAAGGGGTCGCTGGCGGTGCTCATTGCCCAACTGCTGGATGTTTCCGGCGCCCTGGTGCTGCTGGCCGGGGCCGCCGTGGTCATCGGCCACTGGAAGTCCATCTTCACCTCCTTCCGGGGTGGCGACGGCATGGCGACCCTGTTGGGTGTGACCATCACCCTGGTGCCCGCGCTGGCCCTCTTCGGCATCGCCGCCGGGCTGATGGTGGTGCTGGTGCGGTGGCGGTCTTCCATGCGGTCGGCGTGGGGCATCGCCACCTGCTTCGCGGTGATCCTGGCGGCCAGTCAGGTCTACCAGACCGACCGCAACCTGGTGCTGGGCCTGGTGGTCCTGGCAACCCTGGTGCTGGGCCACAACTTCGTGACCCGCCACGCCGCAGCCGGCTCCGGTGACGCCGCGCCCCTGGACGAGCTGGGACTGGATGCCGACCCGGACGCCGACCTGGGCCCCACCGCGCCGCAGAACCGCTAGCCGGCCAGGGCTACGCCGAGTCCTGGCTGGATTCCCCCTTCCTCTGCTTGACCTGAAGTAGCTTCAACACCCAGCCCAGGGCCGCATCTTGGGCGGCGTCGGCCCGGATGCTGGGCGCCAGGTCAATTGCCCGCTCCAGGTGGACCCGGCTCTCGTCCAGTGCGCCCTGCTGTGAGTACCGGCGGGCGGCGTTGTAGTGGGCGTCGGCCAAGTCCGGGTCCGCGGCCAGGGCCGCCAGATAGGCCGCCAGGGCAGCCGCGCCGTCCCCAAGGGCTTCCCAGGCCGCCCCCTGGTTGTTCAGGGCCTCCGCAAACCCGGGGCGCAGGGCCACCGCCGCCGCGTAGTCCTGCAGCGCCGGCCCGTACTCCTCCAGGGCGTCGTAGGCCAAGCCGCGGTTGTTCAGGGCCTCGGCATCATCGGGACGCTGCCGCAGCACCGCCGAGTAGTCGTCAATGGCATCCTCGACGTAGCCCAGATAGTAGTAGGTCCTGGCCCGGTTGAAGAGCGCATCGGTGTTCTCCGGGTTATGCTCCAGGGCCGCGTCGTAGTCGGCGATGGCCTCTTGGTGGCGGCCCAACTCATCCAGGGAGGCGCCGCGGTTGAGGTAGGCGTTGGACAGGCCGGGGCGCAGCGCGATGGCCCGGGTGAACTCGTCCACCGCCTCCTCATGCCGGCCTAGGCGGGCCAGCACCACGCCCCGGTTGTAAAAGGCCTGGAGGTAGCCGGGGCGCAACTCGATGGCCCGGGCGTAGTCGGCCAGAGCCAGCTCCGGGTCGCCCAGCTCATCGCGGGCGTTGGCCCGCTGGTACCAGGCCGCCGCCAGGGACGGCTCCCGCTGCAGCACGCCGCTGAGCCGGTCCACCGCCTCCCGCCAGCGGCCCAGCCGGCCGCAGGCCAGGGCCAGGTTGAACTGGGCCGGAAGGTGGTCCGGGCCGGCCTCCAGAACGCCCAGGTACAGGCTGGCCGCCTGCGGGTAGCGGGCCAGGGCGAAGCAGGCGTTGCCGCCGGCCAGTCGCCCTTGGGCATCCAGGGGGCGCCCTTCCAGGGCCTGCCAGGCCTGCGTCACCTCCTCGCGGGCCGGGCCGGTGAGACTGCCGCCCCTGGGCAAGGGGGTCAGGTAGACCGCGCCCACCCCGTGGCGCTCCAGCAGCTCCACCAGTTGGGCCAGCAGACGATCCGACACCCCCACAGGCACCCCTGCGCCATCACCCTTACAGGGTGGAGGTGGTGCCCGCCGGCAGGTCCACCTTCAGGGCCTGCAGGGCATGGGCCAACGTGGAGTAGTACAGGGTCAGCAGAGTCAGCTCCACCGTGCGCTGGTTGCCCAGCAGCCGTTGCACCGCGCCAAAAGTCTCGTCGGAGACCTGGTGGGTGGTCAACAGCTCCTTGGCGTAGCGCACCACCCGGGCATCGTCGCCCCGCAGGCCGGCGGGGGCGCTGCGGTCGCGGATGGCGTTGATCACCGGATCGGCAACCCCCTTCTCCCGGGCCAGGCGCTCGTGGGCGGTCCACACGTAGGGGTTGTTGGCCTCCCGGGCTGCGCACAGGATGGCCAGCTCCTTCAGCGGTTCCGGGATCTCCGAGTGGAAGCGCACATACTCGCCAAAGGCCGCCAGCCGGCCGGTGGCCTCCGGGCTGTTGAGCAGCGCGGCGAAGTTGTTGCCCACCCGCCCGCGGCTGCCGGCGATGCCGTCAAAGTGCTGCTGGTCCTCCGGGGCCAAGTCCTCCCGCTTCATGTAAGGCACTCGCGCCATTATTATTCTCCTTTACGTTGCATCTCCGGCCCATGACTACAGGGTGGAAACCCGGCCCGGCTGCATCTCCGGCTTCAGCGCAATCTGGGCCAAGGCCACGGCGGTGTAGTAGGCCACCGTCAGGGTCAGGTCCACCACTCCCTGGTCGCCCAGCATGACCTGGACCGCGTTGAACACCTCGTCGGACACCACCTTGTCCCGCAGCATCTGATGCACGTAGCGGGCGATGACCGTCTCTTGGGGCGTCAGGCCCTGGGGCGCGCGCCGGGTGCGGATGTTCTCGATGGAGGTCTTGCTGACCCCGGCCTTGGCCGCCGCAACCGAGTGCCCGGACCACTCGATGGCGCTGTTCCACTCCCGGGAGGTGAGGATGATGGCCAGCTCCTTCAGGTTCTCCGGCAGGGAGCTCTGGAAGCGTAGCTGGGCGCCCAGAGAGGTCAGGTGGCCGGCGGCCTTGGGGCTGTTCAGCAGGGCGCGGAACTGGAACCCCACCTCCGGGGCTCCCCGGTCCTGGCGGATGCGGTCGTAGATTTGCTGCCCCTCGGCATCCAGGTCTTCGCGATTGACGTAGGGCACACGGGCCATATCTTCACGCTCCTTCCCCGGCCGGGCCGGGTTGAACTAAACCACTGGCGCCATTAGAATACGAACCGGAGCCACGCAGACGTTCCGCCCGACAATTTGGGAGGCTTTAACTTGACCACCGCCGGCCAGCCATCGGTCATTATCTACACCCACCCCGACTGCACTTTCTCCGCCGCCGCCAAGACCGACTTCCGACGCCGCAGGGTGGCCTACGTGGAGGTGGACCTGGCCAAGGAGCCGGGCCGCATCCCCGAGCTTTTGAGGCTGAGCAACGGTGAGCGCGTCACCCCGGTCATCGTCACCGGCGGCAAGGTCACCATCGGCTTTAACGGCGGGTATTGAGACTTCTAGCTCCGGGGTGGTCCACCCCGCCCGCCGCCTCAGCCAGGCCCGGCCGCCGGGTCTAAGTCCGGCACATGATTTCCCCACAGACCTCATCACACTCACCCGGCCACCGCCGTCGCGGCCACAGTCAGGCTTGCTTCGCAATAGTGTCGCTCCAGTGTTCCGGTGATAGTTTAATACACCCTGTCAAGGATGCGGGCCGCGGCATCCCCTAACCCCCCGACTACTGACAGTTCCGCCTTGTGACCCCCTGAGGGCGTGTGCTACCATCCGTCCATCGCATCGTAAGGATGGTGGCCATGGACAAGGACAGGCAGGCGGCCCTGGAGATCGCCCTGGGGCGCATCGAGAAGGACCACGGCAAGGGCGCGGTCATGCGCCTGGGGGCGGCGGCCCAGCACCTGGTCACCGAAGTCATCAGCACCGGCAGCCTGGCCCTGGACCTGGCCCTGGGCGTGGGCGGCATCCCCAAGGGACGCGTCACCGAGATCTACGGCGGCGAGTCGGCAGGCAAGTCCACCCTGGCCATCCACCTGATGGCCGAGACCCAGCGGCAGGGCGGCGTGGCCGCCTACATTGACGTGGAGCACGCCCTGGACCCCGCCTATGCCGCCAACTGCGGGCTGGACCTGGAGCAACTGCTCATCGCCCAACCCGACAGCGCCGAGCAGGCCCTGGACATCACGGAGCAGTTGGTGCGCAGCGGCGCCGTCGACACGGTGGTGATCGACAGCGTGGCGGCCCTGGTGCCCCAGGCGGAGGTGGAGGGCGAGATGGGGGATACCCACGTCGGCTTGCAGGCGCGGCTGATGTCCCAGGCCCTGCGCAAGCTCACCTCTACCATTCACCGCTCCCACACCGCAGTGGTGTTCATCAACCAGCTGCGGGAAAAGGTGGGAGTCCACTACGGCAGCCCGGAGGTGACCCCGGGCGGGCGCGCCCTCAAGTTCTACAGCTCCGTGCGCATTGACCTGCGCCGGGCCGAGTCCATCAAGCAGGGCGCGGAGATCATCGGCAGCCGGGTGCGCGCCCGCATCGTTAAGAACAAGGTGGCCGCGCCATTCCGAGTATGCGAGTTCGACATCATGTTCAACCGGGGCATCAGCAAAATGGGCGACATCCTGGACCTGGGGGTAACTCAGGGAATCCTCAAGAAGTCCGGGGCGTTTTACTCCTACGGCGACACCCGCCTGGGCCAGGGCCGGGAGGCCGCCAAGGAGTTCCTGACCCAGCACCCGGAGATCGCCGGGTCGGTGGAGGCCCGCATCCGGGCCCAGGGCCCGTCGGCGGTGCGGCTCCCCGCAACCGCGGCGGCCGCGGAGTCTGAAGAAACCGGCAAGGACCCAGGCGTGCTCCTGTCCTCGGCCACCGACGAAATGGAGCAGCCTTAGAGGATGTTCCAAGAGTCCCTCCCCTTACGAAGGGGAGGTTAGAGCCTGCCCTGAGCTTGTCGAAGGGAGGGGTCGTTCCCCCCTGCGGCGCAGGGACCACCCCCTCTGTATCTCCCCCTTCGTAAGGGGGAGAAGGTGGCTTTCTAAACACCCTCTAATCGGAAACCGGTTGGATACAACGCCTCTCCCCATAGATGGGAGTCCCGCCCTGGGAGATGTCCCTGCACGAAGATGCCGAGTTCATCCGCGCCAGAGAGGCGGCCCTGCGCTTCCTGGCCTACCGGCCCCGCAGCGAGGCCGAGGTGCGCCGCCGACTGCGGGACCGCTTTCCCGCGCCCCTGGTGGATGGGGTGGTCCAGCGGCTCAAGGAGCAGCGGTTGCTGGACGACGCGGCCTTTGCCAGCCAGTGGCGCCGGGACCGGGAGCAGCACCGTCCCAAGGCGCGGGGCATGGTGCGACAGGAGCTGTGGCGCCTGGGCGTGGCTCCCGAGGTGACGGAAGGGGCGCTGGAAGGGTTTGACGACGCGGCCAACGCCTACCGGGCCGGACAGCGTCTGATCCGGCGGCTGACCGGACCCCAGAGTGCCGAGTTCTGCCGTCGTTTGGTGGAGCATCTGCGGCGGCGGGGGTTTGGCTACACGCTGTCGCAGCAGACGGCGTTGCGGCTCTGCGCCGAGCTAGCGGACCCGCTGCACGGCGATGAAGACCCCCAAAGCGAGGAACAACAGGCCCCAGAGATCAGAGCCCGAGGGGCCGAAGGGCCGGAAGACCCAGCCAAGTAGGAAGGCCCCCGCCACCGCGCCGCCCGCCAGCCAGGCCAATGCTACGCCGCGCTTGCGGTTGGTGGCCCGGCTGATCAGCTCCCCGGCGGCGTAACCGACGACCAACGGCAGCAACGAAGGGAGGTAGGGAATCCTCCCCAGGAAGCTGGCGTAGACCACCGCCCAGACAATTCCCCCCACCACCGCCACACCCGCTGCCACCGCGGCGGCGCGGGCCAGGTAGGAAGGACCAACGTCGTAGGTGGGCATGCGGGTGGCCCGGCCGCACTCGCGGCAGCGGAGGCCCACCGGCGCTTGCACCACGCACTGAGGACACACCGGCTTCTGGCACCGGGCGCAGGACAGGCGGGTCTCCACCTCCGGGTGCCAGTGACAGCGGGAGACGGCGCCACTGGGGGCCGTCCCGCTGGATGCCTTGACCGGCGGCTGTTCCATCGCACTCCAACGCCTTAGCCAGTCTACTTGTCTACGGGTCCGGGGGCTCCCGGCACCCGGCCCACCCAGTCCTCTCGCCGGTCCACGTCCCGGTCCCGCAGCAGCCGGTTGAGCAGTACCTTGGACCTGGGCAGCCCGGCCGGCAAGGGCGAGTTGGAGACCAGACGCTTGGCCACCACCAGCACCAGAAGGGCCAGGCAGTACCACATCAGGGCCGGCGGTTGCCCGGCCAGCCGCGCCCACAGGGGCAGCAGCGCCAGGGATATGAGCACCCAGACGCCGGCGCTACGGGTCGCCAGCCACCCGGCCACGGCCACCGCCAAGGTGGCGCCCAGCAGCGGGGGCGACAGGGCCAGCAGGCTGCCCCCGGCCACCGCCAATCCCCGGCCCCCCTGGAACTTCAGGTACACCGACCAGTTGTTCCCGGCAATGGCCAGCAGCGGAGCGATCAGCAACAGCACCGACCCCGGCTCCAGACCCAGCACGTACCGTCCCACCCACACCGGCGCCGCCCCTTTAACCAGGACCTCAAACAGCCCCAGGGGGGCCAGCCATGGCTTGCCCGCCTGTTGCGCCAGGTTGGCGCCGCCCACGTTGCCGCTGCCGTACTGGCGGATGTCGGTTCCCTTGACCCACCGGGCGATGAGATACGCGGTGGGCACTGCCCCCAGCAGGTAGGAGACCAGGTACAGAGCGCCAATGTCCAGACGCAACATGAGACACGTTCAGGCCAGCCCGCCGGGGCAACTGCTCAAAGTCGGGGGATCGGCTCCCCGCCAGCGTGCCAAAACCATGGCACAGGGCCTGCTTAGCGCCCTTTCGACCATCCCCCTTACCCCCTTCCTGGCGAGGAAGGGGGCAGAGAAGAAATATATCTGGGGGACACCCCCAGACCCCCGGGGAGGGGTTTCACCCCTCTGCACACCCCTTGGTCGTCAAACCTGCTACGTCAGGCACAAGCTGCGCGAAGGTCAACTGCCACTGCCCATCCCTTCGAGTCTGAACAGTTACCCGCCGGGGGTCAGAGGCCCCGCCGGCTGGCGCCCCGGACGCTACCGCCCGGCCTGGGCGAGGAGTCGTTGCGAGGCGGCCTCCAGGCGCTCCACGGTCTCCATAGGCGGCCCCAAGGTGCCCGGCAGGGGTTCGCCGGTGTTGCCCAGCCCATGGTAGTCGCTACCCCCGCAGGGGATCAGGTCATGGCGGGCGGCCACCTGGGCCAGGTGCTGCACCGTATCCGCCGGGTACTGGGCATAGTAGACTTCCATGCCCGCCAGCCCCGCCGCCTTGAGCTCCGCCACCTTGTCGTCCAGATTGGCCAGTTGGGCCGGGTGGGCCAGCACCGCCACGCCGCCGATCCGGGCCAGCATCTCCACCGCTTCGGTGGGGGTCATCTTGTCCCGCTCCACGTAGGCCAGGCCGTTGCGGCCCAGGTACTCGGCAAAGGCTTCCCGCGGCTCCCGGAAGTACCCCTTCTCCACCAGCGCCAGGGCGATGTGCGGGCGGCCCACGGAGCCTTCCCCGGCAATCTCCCTCACCCGCTCCCACTCCACGTGCAGGCCCAGGGTAGCCAGTTTCTCCACCATCAGCCGGCCCCGCTCCACGCGAGTCTCGCGGAAGCGCCGCAAGATTTGCTGAAACTCCTCGTCCTGGTACTGCATGAAGTAGCCCAGCATGTGAATCTCGTCGCCGGGTATGTCGGTGCTCAGCTCAACCCCCGGGATGATGCGCAGGTCCGGGAACTGTCGCGCGGCCCGGTGAACCTCGGCCAGTCCCTCGGTGGTGTCGTGATCGGACACCGAAGCAACCTTGACCCCCCGGCTGGCCACCAACCCAATGAGGTCGGTGGGGGTCAGGCGCCCATCCGAGGCCAGGGTGTGCAAATGCAAGTCTACCTGTGCTGACAACCTAGTCCACCATCCTATCCAGGCGCTGGATCGCCAGCGCCTTGCCGGTCTGAGGGTCCACGTCCACCATGACCGAGTTCATGATCACCGGTCCATCCGCCACCTGAAGCCGCTGGGGCATGCCGGTGAGGAACCGCTGGATTACGGCGCCGGTTTCGCTGCCGATGCACGAGTTCACCGGCCCGGTCATGCCCACGTCGGTGACGAAGGCCGTGCCCTTGGGCAAGATCCGCGCGTCCACGGTGCCCACGTGGGTATGGGTGCCCACCACGACGCTGACCCGGCCGTCCAGGTACCAGCCCATGGCCTGCTTTTCCGAGCTGGCCTCGGCATGGAAGTCCACAATGATGACGCTGGGCGCCTCCCGGGCGCGGACCTCTTCCAGCAGGCGGCTGGCGGTCTGGAATGGGCAGTCAATGGGCTGCGGCATGAACACCCGGCCCATGAGGTTGACCACCATCACCCGGTCGCGGATGAGGTAGCCCTGGCCGGGGGCATCGGGATAGTTGGCCGGGCGGAGCAGCGGCATCCCCTGGTCCAGGTGGGGGATGATCTCCTTCTGGTCCCAGATGTGATTGCCGGAGGTAAGGACGTCCACGCCGCTCTCCAGCAGCTCATAGGCGGTTTCGGCGGTAATGCCAAAGCCGCCGGCGGTGTTCTCACCGTTGGCGATGACCAGGTCAATGCGGTGCTCCCGCCGCAAGTCCGGCACCAGGCGCCGGATGGCCTGCCGGCCCGGCTTGCCGATAACGTCTCCAATCATCAATATACGCAAGGGGTCCTATCCTACAGCCGGGGGGCCCAGGCTCCGGCTCAGTCCGGCCCCGGGCCCCCCGGCACAATTGCCTTACCTATGATCCCACCCCCGGCCCCGCGGCCGGCAGGCGGGAGTACCAAAACCGGGTCACCGCGGGTCAGGCAAGCCCAGTCCGGGTTGGGGCGGAGGCTGCCCCCCAGCCCTTACCGGGCGTACTCAATGTTGCGGGTCTCCCGGATTACCGTGACTTTGATCTGGCCGGGGAAGACCAGCTCCTCCTCCACCTTGCGGGCGATATCCCGGGCCAGCAGCGCGGAGTCGGCATCGTTCATGTGATCCGGCTGGACCATCACCCGGACCTCGCGCCCGGCCTGGATGGCGAAGGCCCGCTCCACACCCCGGAAGGAGGTGGCGGCGCTCTCCAGCTCCCGCAGGCGCTTGACGTACTGGTCCAGGGACTCTTTGCGGGCGCCGGGCCGGGCCGCGCTGATGGCGTCGGCGGCGGCCACCAGGAACGACTCCACCGTTTCATGGGTGTCGTTGTGGTGCTCCAGAATGCACAGGTACACCGGGTGGTTGACCCCGTGACGCTTGGCCAGCTCGGCGCCGATCTCCGCGTGGGGACCGGCCACCTCGTGGGTGAGCGCCTTGCCTATGTCGTGCAGGAGGCCGCCCATGCGGGCCACCTGGATGTTGCCCCCCACCTCCGATGCCAGCATCCCGGCCAGCAGGGAGACCTCAATGACGTGCTTCAGCACGTTCTCGCCGTAGCTGTACCGGAACTTGAGCTGGCCCAGCAGCCGGACCAACTCGGGGTCCAGCCCGCTGACATCGGTGTCGAAGGTGGCCTGCTCGCCGGCCTTCCACATGGTCTTTTGCAGCTCCGCCTGGGAGCGCGCGACCACCTCTTCGATGCGGGCCGGCTGGATGCGCCCATCGGCGATGAGCTTCTCCAGGGACAGCCGCGCCACTTCCCGTCGCACCGGGTCAAAACAGGATAGGGTAACCACTTCCGGGGTGTCGTCAATGATGACGTCTACTCCGGTAAGCGCTTCCAAGGCACGAATGTTCCGCCCTTCGCGGCCGATAAGACGACCCTTCATCTCATCGTTAGGCAGGGATACAACTGAGGTGGTGGTCTCCGACACTACATCGGTGGCCAAGCGGGTGATGGCCAGGGTGATAATCTGCCGGGCGTTCTCGTCGGCCCGAGCCTTGTGCTCTTTTTCCAGCTCGGTGTACCGGCGGGCTAGGTCGTGCCGGGCTTCTTCTTCGCCCCGCTTGACCACCTGTTCCCGGGCCTCGGCTACGGAAAGACCGGCTACATTCTCCAAAGCCCGGACCTGCTTGCCCTTGAGCTGTTCGGCCTCCGAGAGGACCTCCTGCACCTGGGACTCTTTCTCAGCCAGCGTCTGCTGTTGCCGCTCCAGGCTCTCCGCCTTGCGGTCCAGGTGTTCCTCCCGCTGCAGATAGCGCCGCTCCAGCCGGTTAAGCTCTTGGCGCTGCTCCTTGGCTTCCTTTTCGGCAGTGTTGCGCAGCTTGAGAGCCTCTTCCTGGGCCGCCAACAGGAGTTTGCGTTTGTCTTCCTCCGCCTGGGCCAGTACCACCTTGGCTTCCTCCCGGGCGTCTTGCATGCGTTGTCCGTTACGCTTGGCCCGGAAGGTAAACCATGCAGCCACCGCTATGGCTGCACCAATCCCTGCGACCGCGAGGACGGCGAGGACGATGGTAATCATATCCACGGGTATCACCTCTTCCTTTCCGTCAATTTAAAGGCCAATTGAATGTGACTTTGCCTCCTAATGTAGTATGGTAACCAGGCCTGGGGGGAGTGTCAAGGAGCCGCTGGACAAATGCGGTGGGCGTTTCTCCGGGCCGCGGGGCGTCTTCGCCGCGCCATGCCGGCGCCCTGCAGCACCGCCCCGGCTCCCAGTTCCCGCACCCACGGCACACTCGCCCCACGCCAACGCCGGGTTGAGGCCGGGCAGCGGCGTGCTCTATAATGGGGGTTGCGGCTACGCAGCGGCCAGCCTGACAGGTGGATTCACATGGCCAAATTGGACTTTTACGAGATTCTGGGCGTTGCCCGCACGGACAACGAGGAAGAGATTCGCAAGGCCTTCCGCAAGAAGGCCATGCAGTACCATCCTGACCGCAACAAAAGCCCCGACGCCGACGAGAAGTTCAAGGAGATCAACGAAGCCTATCAGGTCCTCACCGACGCCAAGAAGCGCGCCCAGTACGACCGTTTTGGCGCCGCCGGCGTGGGGTCCAACGGCGGGTTTGACCGGCCCTTTGACGGCTCCGAGGTTTTTGGCGGGTTTGGGGATATCTTCGACTCCTTCTTCGGCGACGCCACCGCCCGCCGGGCGCGGGAGCCCCAGCGGGGCGGTGACCTGCAACAGCGGGCCGTGCTCTCCTTTCAGGAGGCGGTGTTTGGCGTGGAGCGTGAGGTGGAGGTGCCCCGTTTGGAGGAGTGCCAGCGCTGCGCCGGCGCCGGCGCGGACCCAGGCAGCAACGTGAAGAGCTGTACCACCTGCCGGGGCAGCGGCCAGGTGCGGCGCACCCAGCGCAGCGTCTTTGGCCAGTTTGCCCACATCGGCGCCTGTTCCACCTGCCAGGGCCGGGGCAGCGTCATTGAAACCCCCTGCACCCAGTGCCGCGGCGCGGGGGTGGAGCGCCGGCAGCGGCGCATCGCCGTGCGCATCCCCGCGGGCGTAGAGCACGGGATGCAGGTGCGCCTCACCGGGGAGGGCGATGCCGGCCGCAACGGCGGCCCGCCGGGCAGCCTGTACGTGTACATGGAGGTACAGCCCCACCCGGTGTTCACCCGGGAGGGCTATGACCTGGTCTATCCCATGTGGGTGAACCTGGCCGAGGCCGCCCTGGGCGTGGAGCGCGAGGTGCCCACCCTGGACGGCGACCCGGAGGTGTTGAAGATCCCCCAGGGCACCCAGCCGGGGGCCGAGTTCCGCATCAAGGGCAAGGGCGTCCCCCACCTGGAGGACCACCGGCGGGGCGACCTGCGGGTGCAGGTGAACCTGCAGGTGCCCCGCTCCCTCAACGCCCACCAGCGCAAGCTCCTGGAGGAGCTGGCCCACTCCCTCGAGCCGGACGCGGCCGCGACCGCCGCAACCGGTGACGCCGACGGCGGGAAGGACAAGGGCCTGTTCGGGCGCATCAAGGACGCCCTGGGCTGAGGAAATCCCCCCAACCCCCCTTTACGAAAGGGGGGCAAAGGGGATTCATCCGGCAAGTGGGTCCCAGTCGATCCAGAGCGCCTGACGGCATGAGTCCTCCGTCCTCTTGTGGGAGGGAGTTGGCGACTCGCCCTCACCCCAACCCTCTCCCAGAGGGAGAGGGGGCAGTCAATCTCCCAGTGATTCTTGGATACTCATGCACATCTCAGCAGGAAGGCCCATGACCTGGCAGGAGCTCAGCATCACCGTCCCCCACGAGTACGTGGAGCCCATCTCGTATCTGTTCGACCGGTACGGCCACGGCCTGAGCATGGAGCTCCTGGGACCCAACCAGGTGCAGCTGCGCACCTACCTGCAGGACTCCTCCCGGTACCGCCTGGCCCGCATTGAGGTGGGGGTCAAGCTGGCCAGCCTGCTCCAGCCCCTGGGCGAGCTGACCCTGCGCCCCCTGTCCAACGACGAGGATTGGCAGAACGCCTGGAAGGCCCACTTCACCCTGCTGCGGGTGGGGAAGCACCTGGTCATCAAGCCCTCCTGGATTGAGTACCAGGCCGTGGCGGGCGACGTGGTCATCGACCTGGACCCGGGGATGGCCTTCGGCACGGGCTACCATCCCACCACTTACACCTGCCTGACCGCTCTGGAATCACTGCTGCAACCGGGCATGACGGTGCTGGACCTGGGCACCGGCTCGGGCATCCTCACCATCGCCGCCGCCAAGCTGGGCGCCGGCCGGGTCACCGCGGTGGACATTGACCCCCAGGCGGTGAAGGCCGCCCGGCAGAACTTCCGGCGCACCGGCATCCTGGATCAGGTGTCCCTGATCGCGGGCAGCTTGCCCCATCCCCAGATACTGCCCGGTCAGTTCGACCTGGCCCTGGCCAACATATCGGCCCGTGCCGTGCGGGAGCGGGCGCCGTCCATACTGCCCCTGCTGAAGCCGGGGGGCCGGCTCATCGCCTCGGGCATCATCCAAACCCAGTACCCTGAGGTGCGCACCGCCCTGGAGGAGCTGGGCTTCTCCCCCATTGAGGAGTGGCCCCGGGAGGACTGGATGACCGCGGTGTGCACCCGGCCCGGCTAGCGAGCGTAAATCCCCCCAACCCCCCTTTGCGAAAGGGGGGCGAGGGGGGATTTCGTCAGCCCAAGTTAAGAGCCTTGTGCAAGGGTCTATAGCTGCCGCACGGCTATGCGCCCCGACCCGGCAGGCCCGCCGGTGCTATACTCACCGGGACACGGCTTGGGAGAGGGCAGTTGGTCATGGAGCTAGTGGAGCTAGAACGGTACGAGGCGGGCGGCATTTTGGGCGCCGGCGCCGACTACGAGGTACGGGCGGCGGTGGACCGGGAGACGGGCGGGCAGGTGGTGCTGAAGCGTCCCAAACCCCAGATGGTGCGCCGGGGCCTGCACCAGGGCACCGAGGGCCGCACCGACCGCATCCTGCAGGTCTACCAGGAGCTGGGCGCCGCGGTGGCCCTGGTGTCGCCCATCCTGGGCTACACCCAGCGGCACAACCACGACCCCTACTTCGGCGAGGACCTGAGGCAGGAGTACCGGGTGCTGGTGGAGGAGCGGGCCCGGGGTATCCCGCTGGTGGGAGACCCCATGGCGCGCATCACCGGAGTGCCCATCGGCGCGGCCCAGAACCTCTTCGCCCTGTTTCCCCTGGCCCACCCGGCGGGCCGGCCCCCCTTCGGCATCCAGGAGCAGCTCCTGGACCTGGAGGAGGAATTTTTCCGGGGCGGCTACGTCCTGCTGGACCTGCGGCCCCAAAACATCTTCTACCAGCCCGGCGCCGGCCGCCTCACGGTCATCGACAGCGGCGACCTGGTGAAGGTCGGCGGCCCCGCAGACGCCCGCAGACGCCCGCGGGACCTGCACGACGTCTTCCTGGAGCTCCTGAAGTTTTACGCCACTCCCCAATCGCCCCCGCCCCAGGCCAGCGCCTACCGGGACGCCTTCGGCCTGAGGCCAGTGGTGCGGTTTGAGGACGAGCTGGACCAGATGGCCCGCAGCTTCGGCAACGTCCCCGACCCGGCGCGCAACGCCGCCCTGTACCTCATCGCCAAGGTGCGGGATCGGGGATACACCGGGGTGGCCGAGTTCCGTCGGGACTTGACGGTGTATCTGGAGGCCGTTAGAATCCGCAACCGGAAGCTGCCAAATCTGGCCCAGGCCTGGCAGGCCTGGAGCGAGGCCCTGGGCTGGCTCCGCGACGACTACTGGCGGCGCTTTCTGTTCGA
>JBGPJN010000047.1:0-15103 GCA_041485445.1 Dehalococcoidia bacterium | reverse complement strand
GTCCGACGCGCCCTCGGAGGTGGCCCAGGAGCGGCTGGCCGCCCTGGAGCAGACCCACGACGGCTTCCGGCTGGCGGAGGTGGACCTGGAGCTGCGGGGGCCGGGGGACTTCTTCGGCACGCGGCAAAGCGGGCTGCCCAGCCTGCGCATGGCCCAGCTTTCGGACCGCAGCCTGCTGGCCCTGGCGCGCCAGGAGGCGGAGGGGATCATGGCGCGGGACCCGGCGCTGGCCCAGCCCCAGCACGCGGCGCTGGCGGCCCAGGTGGCCCGCTTCCTGGAGCTGGTCAGCGCAGAGGTGAGCTAGGGACGGGGGGCATATTGCACCGCAGAGACGCAGAGAGCGCGGAGGGGTACGACCCCCCCCCCGTAGTCCCCCCTTGGTAAGGGGGGGCGGGACGGGACGTCCTTCTCCCCCTTGCCTAAGGGGGAGATACAGAGGGGGTGGTCCCCGCCCCACGCGGCGCAGCTGGAGCAAGGTGGGTGGAAGCCGACCCCTCCTAGCCTCCCCTTGGCAAGGGGAGGGGCTTTCGGCACGCCCTCGCTACGCTCAGTGCCCTCTGTGGTGAGCTATCCCCCCTGGACTTTGAAGCGGTAGCCTACGTTCCAGATGGTCTCCACGTAGTTGTGGTCCGGGTCTTCCACTTTGGCCCGCAGCCGCCGAATGTGCACGTCCACGGTGCGGGTGCCGCCCAGGTAGTCGTAGCCCCACACCTGGCTCAGCAGGGTCTCCCGGGTGTACACCCGGCCCGGGTTGGAGGCCAGCAGCACCAGCAGCTGGAACTCCTTGTAGGTGAGGGACACCTTGCGCCCGCCGATGGCCACGTCGTACCGCTCCAGGTCCACCGTCAGGTCGCCCACCCGGAGGACCTTGGAGCCGGCGGGGCCGTTCACCCGGTACACCGCCTGCCGGATGCGGGCGGCCAGCTCCCCCCTCTGCAGCGGGCATATGACGAAGTCGTCGGGGTTCAGCGCCGGGTCATAGGCGTCCACCTGCCCCTGAGGCAGCACCGCCAGCACCGGCAGCCTCAGCCGGCGGCACTGCTCCACCGCCTGGCGCGCCTGGCCGGGGTCCAGCGACGCCAGGTCCAGCAGCACCGCCTCGGGCCGGGCTGCTGACTCGCCGTCGCCCTGGACCGGCAGCTCGGGCGCCACCCGGCACGGCAAACCCAACTGCTCCACCTGGCCGGCCAGGGGCGTGGCAAGTCCGCCGGAGTTGGCCAGGAGCAAAAGCATATCGGCCAAGTATACCAGGCGGGGCCAAGGCTGACAGCTATCAACCTTGAGGAGTAACTGTTCAGAGCCGGGTGTTGGGCTCCCTACCAGCGCTCCAAAACTATGGAGCAGCGGCTGCTGAGCAGCCTTTCGACCAACCCCCTTGCCCCCTTCCTGGCCAGGAAGGGGGAAGAAGAGACAGGTATCTGGGGGACACCCCCAGCCCCCCGGCGCGGGGTTTCACCCCTCTGCACACCCCCTGCTCGCCAAACCTGCTACGTCCGGTACAGGCTGCGCTAAGGTCAGCAACCGTGCGCGTCCCCCCTCAAGGATGAACCGCCGGCTCAGGCCTCCCCGCGCTCCTGCAGCACCGCCAGGAGGTCGGCGATGGTGCGCGCCAGCAGGGAGGGCCGGTGGGCGCACTCGGGCGTGGGATACCACTGGTAGTCAAAGCCTGCGGAACACGGTGCCGTTGACGCTGCACCGCAGGCGAGAGACCTCCACCGGGAACCCCACGGTCTGAGCGGCCCCGACACGTCGGGGCGCTCCGGCACCGGCTCCGGGCAGTCATAGACCACCAGAAACCCGCCCTGGCGGCGGCCGTCGGTAACCCGCGCCCGGAACACCTTGCCCAGCAACTCGAACTCCACGATGGTGAAGCTCTTTTCCGGAGGGTTATAGTCGGGCCAGCCTATGTGGATGGCCCACCCACTTGCCAGTGGTGCATATCCCCCGCCTCCCGGGCGCATTGAGGCCAGTTTATCAGAGGCTATCCGCTGCCAACAGGGGGCGCCACGGCTGGAATCGTTGTCCGCGGAGCCGGCTTGCGCACCCGTGAGTAGACCAGATAGGCAGCGCCCAAGGCCAGGAGTGCCACTTGGGCAATGGTGGTCTGCCAGGTAGGATATATGCCAAGCCAGCCATTACTCAGCAGGAAGTCCGCGCCGGTTGAAGGCAGCTTGCCCGCTACCTGGAACGCGTGAACTCCGGTGCCGATGAACTTGAACGCAAGGTAGAAGATCAGGATGCTGGTCGCCAGGAAGAACGGCCCCACCGGTACGCGCATTCCGAAGAGGAAGAGAGCTGCGCCAAAGACCGCCAGGCCGGCGAAAGCCAAGGCGATGCCCATCACAAGGGCAGCCGTGGATATTCCCGGCGCGATGCCGACATAGAAGAGGATCGTCTCCGCGCCCTCCCGGAAGACTGCCAGGAATGCGATGAAGGCCAAAGAAAAGAGGCTGTTGCGGGCCAAGGCGCCGGACATGTTGTCGCTGATGTACTTCCGCCAACCTTCCAAGCTGGATTTGGTGTGGAGCCAGAAGCTCACGTAGATGAGCATGCCGGCCCCGACCAGCCCGGTGAATCCTTCCAATAGCTCTCGGTTGGCGCCGGCCGTCGTCTTACTGAAGATGATATTGATCAGCACGGCGACTATTGCGCTCAAGAGGATGCCCACGCCGCTGCCGCTCCAGAGCCACACGCCCTTGGAGCCGTTACCCGTGCGCTTTAGGAAGGCGTAGAGGGCTCCAACGATGAGCAAGGCCTCCAACCCTTCCCGCAAAAGGATGATCGCGGCGTCAAAGACGCCGTAGCGGAACTCTCCCCCTGCATAAGGCGTCAGATCGCTCTTCATCCGGCTGAGGACGGTCTTGGCGGCAGCGGCGTCGGGAGTTGACTGCGCCAGGAGGCCAAAGGCTTTGGCCATGTTGTTCTCGGTGTCCCCGTAGACGGAGGGTGATTTGGCCGCCACCAGGCCTTCCACAAGGGGCCAATCTCGCCGGAAGGCGCGCACCTCTCCAGCGGCCGCCTTCATGTCCCCCTTGTCAATCAGAACCATGGCGCGGTCCAGGCGGGCGACCAGGGAGGACAGCGTGACCTCATCCGAAGGCACAGGCGAAATGGCTTGTCCCGAGGCTTGGCTCGGCACCGGCTGGCCGTTGATGAAGGCGTCGCACACGGCATCCAGATGCCGGAGAGCATCCTGGGCCGTTTTGAGGTCGAAGGGCCTGGCGTGCAGACTAAAGGCAGCGTCGCCCATGGCGGCCTCGATGGCCGAGTAATGGGCGGGGGATTGATTCCGGATGCCATCCTCAATGGGGCCCCATCCATCGTTGAATGCGGCGTACTCGGAAATCGCGCCAGGGATGTCGTTGGCGGCAAGCCGCTCCAGGGCTGCATCAATGTGGCGGGTCATGGCCAAAAGGTCGTCAGCGGGGGTCTGGGCCAGGGCGATGCCAGGCCCGGCAAAGAGCGCCAGTGCGACGGCGATGGTCACCAGGAACCTAGAAATCATGCGCTCCATATCTGTCATCTCCCGCATTTGGCCCTATGTGCCCGGACGCCTGGCGATTCTTCAGCTATTTGGGCGTGGCGCTGGCAACAGCGGAAGCCAGCTTGGGATCGCTCCAGAATTGGCCAACAAGGCCTTGGATGGCAATCTCACATGCCTCAAGGGCCGCCTTGTTGGCCGTGCTCACCTTGGCCGAATCTCCGGCTGCGCTGGCGACGGCCGCGTAGTTGTCCAGGGCAATCTTGAGGGCTGCATCCAGCGCCTTGGCCTTCAGAGGCGTTGCCACGGTGTTCGAGGCGAATAATATTTTGCTCGCCTTGTCTGAACGGGCTGCGGCCTCGGTGTAGATGCCTGCGCTCCACGCCGTCATGCTCGCCTGGAGCTCCGCCTGAATGCCGCGCACACCCCCCGCTGCCTGCACGTCCTCATTGGAGAAGGTGGTCTTGGACAGGTCAGCTTTGCGGGCGGCGGTGGTGACCAGGTTCTGGCCATAACCATACCGGTTGCTGACCACCGCCACCAGCGGTGTGAGTTGGGCCGCAGTGGGCGAGGCCTTTGCCCACGCGCTATTGACCGCGGCGATGGCGGCCTCCGTCTCCGTGTAGGCCTCTGCCGAGCGCACTCTGAAGAGCCCGTTCACCTTAGCCCAGTTTTCGGTGAAGGCGGTGAAGAGAGCCTTGGCTTTGGTGAGGTCATTGGCGGTGAGGGCGGCGGGAACCTGCCGGAGCGGCTGCCTGGCAATGCGGATGTCCGCCACATCATCAAACAGCGGGGTAATGGCCGGCCCCGTCTCCACCAGCTTGACGGCTTCGTCCCATTTGGCCAGGAGGGACTGGGCAAGGGGCAGGACATCTGCAGCCTTGGCGTCGGGAGTGGCTAGCGCCGTGTTGATCCTCGCCTGCCAGTTATTTTCCAGGTCCTGGTAGATTGGCAGGGAACGGTAGTTGATATAGACCTCTATTCCATTCCACAGTGGGTCGTAGGTGGCCCAGGCGGTGCGGGCGCCCGACATATCGCCTTTTTCGAGGGCGGCGACGGTGTTGGAGATGGAAGGGCGCACAGCATTGACCAGGGTTAGCTCTTTGCTCTGAGTTGAAGTGAGGGTAGTGGGCGCCGCGGCGCCCGACGCGGCGGGGTTCGGCGGCGGTGGGTCCGCCTGCGGCTCCGGCCCTGGACCGCCGCCGGCGCAAGCCCCGACCGACAGCCCAGCAGCCGCCAACGCCAGCAGGACCAACCCGTTTCGGTAAACCGATCTCACAGCAACCATATCACGCCTCCTGGCAATATCCAGCTACATACCGGTCAACCGAGCAGTGCTCCAAGCCACGCCTCGCTAAACCGCCAGTGCTTGTACAGACCTGACGATATATTAAACTCAGACAACTCTTAATTAGTGTGCATACTTATTTTAGAGCAGAAGCATAACACGCTCCCATTGGCGCGTCAACACTTTCTCCAGCGGGGGCCAAGCTGGGCTGCACGGCCAGGGCGTAAGTAGAACCATGGGCAAACTCTCCCCGGCCATGTAGGGCGACCGCGCTCATCGGCCAGGTTCTAAGGCGAATCCGAATGGCGTGGGCCCCTTGGTGCGCCATCCAGCGCAGGAGGACCGCGCTCCGTCCATGCGGTTGACATCGTACACACTAATCTTTATACTGAGGCTGCCCGATAGATTAGGACAAGTGCGCGAAACAGCCATGAAAATCGCAGCACTTAACCGGACGCGAGCCACCCAGGCCAGCGCGCCCTCCCAAGGCGGCGCCCGGGCACGTTAGCCGGCGCCCCGGCCCAAACTGTCCCAATCTCAATTTCAAACCCAGCGAATGAGGCTTGTCCATGCCCCGTCCACGGCGGACCTCCGGCCCCAACGAGACGTGGGAACATGGCGCGGCCAACGAACGCCTGTCCCCGGTGACCGAGAACTACCTGCTGTGCCTCTACCGGCTGTGGGAAGACTCGGAGGCGCCCACCATCACCCAGTTGACCGATACCTTGAAGCAGCTGCCCCCCACGGAGGAGCTGGGCACCTCGGTGCCGTCGGTGGCGGGCATGATCCGGCGGATGCAAAGGCAGGAGTTGGTGGATATTGGCAGCGACAAGCGCATCCGGCTCACCAAGAAGGGACTGGAAGGCGGCGAGGACATCGCCCGGCGCCACCGGCTGGCCGAGTGGCTGGTGGTGCGACTGCTGGGCATGGACCTGCACCGCGCCCACATTGAGGCCCACCGGCTGGAGCACGGCATGTCCCCTGAGCTGGAGGCCAAGCTGAAAGAGCGGCTGGGCTATCCCAAGCGGTCGCCCTTTGGACGGCCCATCCCGGGCATGGGCGAGCCCAAGATTCCCGCCGACGCCCTGGCGTTGGACGCCGCGGCGCTCAACGTGCCCTACGTGGTGGACCGGGTGCCCGAGGAAGACGACAAGCTGTTGCGTTTCCTGGTGGACTCCAATCTGGTGCCCGACCAGGAGGTCCGGGTGCTGGAGGCGGCGCCGTACCTGGGCGTTCTCACCGTGGCCACCGCCAAAGACCGGGTCTCCATTGGCTACAACGTGGCGGCCCAGATTGTGGTGCGCCCGCTGGCCCGGGGCTGACCCGGATTTCACCCTCACCCCAACCCTCCTCCCCTTGTGGAGAGGGGGCAGTGGTTCCGTTAGTCGTTCTTAATTGACCCTTGCATGAAGCTCTAACAGGGTGCTGAAAAACTCTTTCGACCATCCCCCTGACCCCCTTCCTGGCCAGGAAGGGGGAAGAGATTGTATCCTTCGGCAGGCTCAGGACAGGTCTGGGGGACACCCCCATCCTTCTGCTGAAGGACCGGCGAGGGGCTTCGCCCCTCTGCACACCACGTTTTTCACTAACCTGCTAAACTGGGGCTGGCGGCTCCGCCGGTCAGCCGGCAGATGAGAGCGCCGGCCCGCTCACCTCCCCGGCCATCCGCGCCACCAGGTCGTCCAACGATATGGCCCCCAGGCTGGCCCCTTCCCGCACCCGCACCGACACCGCGCTGTCACGGACCTCCGCGTCGCCCACCACCAGCATGTAGGGGACCTTTTGCATTTGGGCCTGGCGGATCTTCTGGTTCATCCGCTCGCCCCGGTCGTCCACCTCGGCCCGGAACCCCTTGGCTTGCAACTGGGCCTGCACCGAGGCGGCGTACTCCAGGTGCCGGTCGGCGATGGGAATGACCACCGCCTGCACCGGCGCCAGCCACAGGGGAAAGGCCCCGGCGTAGTGCTCAATGAGCACCCCCAGGAACCGCTCCAGGGAGCCCAGGATCGCCCGGTGCACCATGTAGGGCTGGCTGCGTCCGCCGCTGGCGTCCTGGTAAGTCAGGTCAAACCGCTGGGGCAGGTTGAAATCGAACTGCACCGTGGTGCACTGCCAGGCCCGGCCCAGGGCGTCCTTGATCTTTATGTCAATCTTGGGGCCGTAGAACGCGCCGCCGCCCTCGTCCACCTCGTAAGCCAGGCCCCGGTCCACCAGCGCCTGCCGCAGCGAGTCGGTGGCGTGGGCCCACATGGCCAGGTCCCCCACGTACTTCTCCGGCCGGGTGGACAGGTTGATGGAGTAGTCGGAGAAGCCGAAGGCCCGCAGCAGCTCAAAGGTCAGCTCCAGCACGCCGCCCACCTCGGACACCACCTGGTCGGGGCGGCAGAAGATATGGGCGTCGTCCTGGGTGAAGCCGCGCACCCGCATCAGGCCGTGGAGCACGCCGCTGCGCTCATAGCGGTACACCGTGCCCAGCTCGCCCAGCCGCAGGGGCAGCTCCCGGTAGCTCCGCAGCGCCGACTTGTAGATCATGATGTGGAACGGGCAGTTCATGGGCTTGAGGAAGTACTCTTGCTCGTCCACCTTCAGGGCCGCGTACATGCTGTCCCTATAGAAGTCTAGGTGGCCGCTGGTCTGCCACAACTGCGCCCGGCCGATGTGGGGCGAGTACACCAGGTTGTAGCCCCGGCGCAGGTGAATCTGCCGCCAGTAGTCCTCCACAATGGAGCGCACCAGCGCCCCCTTAGGGTGCCACACGATGAGCCCCGGCCCAATCTCGTCGTGCATGCTGAACAGACCCAGCTGGCGACCCAGGGTGCGGTGGTCCCGGCGCTCCGCCTCGGCCAGCCGCGCCAGGTGCTCGTCCAGGGCCTGCTGCGTCTCAAAGGCGGTGCCGTAGATGCGCTGAAGCATGGGCCGGTGCTCGTCGCCCCGCCAGTAGGCCCCGGCCACGCTGAGCAGCTTCACCGCCGGAATCTCCCCGGTGGTGGCAACGTGGGGGCCTTGGCACAGGTCCACGAACTCCCCGTGGCGATACACGCTGAGAGTGGCAGCCTCCGCAATGCCCTCCACGATCTCCAGCTTGTAGGGCTGGTTCGCGAAGAGGGACTGGGACTCCGGGCGGCTGATCTCCTCCCGGCGAAAGGGCAGGTTGCGGGCCAAGGTCTCCCGCATCAGGGCCTCGATGCGCTCCAGGTCCTCGGGCGTGAAGGGCCGGGAGACCTCAAAGTCGTAGTAGAAGCCGTCCTGGGTCGGCGGGCCGATGCCCATCTTGGCCTCGGGGAACAGCGTCAGCACCGCATCGGCCATCACGTGGGCCGCCGAGTGACGCATCCGGTGCCGCAAGGCCTCCAGGGGGTTGGCCTGCCCAGATTCAAGGGTTCCGTGGTCAAGCATGGTGATCCTTTCTGCGTGTAATCAGCAATAAGCTGTCAGCCGTCAGCAATGGCGGAAAGCCGACAGCCGGCGGAGACCCATTATACCTGCTGGCCGGGGCCGTAGAACACCCCGCGCCAGTCCCGGCGCCGCAGGGCGCTTCGGACCTGGCCCCACCGCGCCGCCGTGTACGTGACCACGTTCAGGGCGGTCAGCGCCAGCACCAGGCCGATGACGCCCAAGCCCTGGCCGGTGGCGATGGTCAATATGTTGAGGCTTAACAGGCCGGCCAAGGCCCCGATGATCACGTTGCGCGCCGCCAGCCCCGCCAGCAGCGCCGGGACCAGGGCGATGAGGCTTAGCGCCGGCAGCAGCGCCAGGGATGCGCCCAGGACGGTCGCGGCCCCCTTGCCGCCGCGGAAGCCCAGGAACACCGGCCAGTTGTGACCGGCCACCACCAGGGGCGCGGTCAGGTACACCCACCAGTGGGGCGCATCGAGCCACCCTGGAGCCAACACCGCCACGGCGCCCTTGCCGGCGTCGGCCAGCAGCACCAGCAGCGCGCCCCACTTCCCCACCTGGTAGTAGGTGTTCAGGGTGCCCACGTTGCGGGTGCCCACCCGGCGGACATCTACTCCCTTCACCAGGCGCACCAGCACGTAGGCGGAGGGGAAGGACCCCAGCAGGTAAGCCGCCACGCCGGCGCATGGTGCCAGCCACCAGTCCAATCAGATACCTTCCCGAGTAGGGGCAGGTTTCAAACCTGCCCCTACGGCTTCCCGAGTCTTATCCGGTTCCCGGTGAGTGAGATCGCCCCTGACTGCTCCACCCCCATGCGTGCCCCGCCTGCCCCTGGCTCTGCCCATGTTAGCCGTCCCATCTTGGGAATGCCAGCGGTGGCGCCGCCCCTGCCTGATATAATGGCCGTAAATAATGCAGTATCAGGAGACGACCATAAACCATGGACCAGCTCAGGCAATCCCTCTCAGCCTTGGTGCAAAAGATTGACTCGGTTGCCGGGCGTCTTTGACCTGGCCGGTAAGGAAGCCAGCGTAACCAAGATTGAGGAGGAGTCCGCGGCTCCCGGCTTCTGGGACGACCCACGCCAGGCCCAGAAGCAGATGCAACAGCTGACGCATCTAAAAGAACAGGTCAGCCTCTGGCGCAACCTCCGCGCCAATGCCCAAACCCTGCTGGAGCTGACCGACTTGGGCCTGGAGTCCGGGGACACCTCCATGCAGGACCAGCTGGAGTCCGAGTACGCCAAGCTGGCCAAGACCCTGGCCAAGGAGGAGATCAGCCTCACTCTGTCGGGCCCCTACGACGACCGCTCCGCCATCGTGTCCATCTACGCCGGCGCCGGCGGCACCGACTCCCAGGACTGGGCGGAGATGCTGTTGGCGATGTACGTCCGCTGGGCCGAGACTCACCATCGCCCAGTGCAGGTCATGGACCTTTCCTACGGCGAGGAGGCGGGGCTGCGCAGCGCCACCCTGGAGATCGGCGGCCCCTACGCCTGCGGCTACCTGCGCGCCGAGGCGGGGGTGCACCGGCTGGTGCGCCTGTCCCCCTTTGACCCGGCCCACTCTCGCCACACCTCCTTTGCCCAGGTGGAGGTGGTCCCGGCGGCGGAGGCGGAGAGCGAAGTGGTGATCCGGCCCGAGGACCTGAAGATGGACTTTTTCCGCTCCAGCGGCCCCGGCGGGCAGAACGTGCAGAAGGTGAGCACCGCGGTGCGGCTGACCCACCTGCCCACCGGCGTTGTGGTCACCTGCCAGACCGAGCGCTCCCAGCACCAGAACCGGGAGTACGCCATGCGCATCCTGCAGGCCCGCCTGCTGGCCCGCCAGACCGAGGAGCGGTCCCAGGAGCTGGCCAGGCAGCGCGGGGAGCGGCTGGCGGCGGAGTTCGGCAGCCAGATCCGCAGCTACGTGGTGCACCCGTACAAGCTGGTCAAGGACCACCGCACCGACTACCAGAGCACCAACCCGGAGGCGGTGCTCAACGGCGACCTGGATGGGTTTATGGAGGCGTTCTTGATGTCGCGGGTGGGGAACTAGAAGGGCACAACACCCTCAGCTTCTTCCCATTGACAAGGATAAATTGGCGGAGGTAGCAGACGACCCCTCCTAACCTCCCCTTGGTAAGGGGAGGAATGGGACGGCCTCCCTGAGTAAGGCTGGGTACCCGTCCTTCTCCCCCTTAGCAAGGGGGAGATACAGAGGGGGTGGTCTCTACCCATCAAGAAGGCACGACCCCTCCTGAGCGCACAGGCCTGCGCACCGGCGCTTGACCAAGACCCCGCAACGCGGCAGGGGCGTCCCGATGGCCTCGGGACGCCCCTGAGTTACCTGCACTCCAGTGAACCAACCCACCCCAGCCCGGTTGGGTGGCGGCCCTCAACGGCCTACGAGCAAGATCCCAGGATGTGGCCCATGCGGTCCCGCTTGGTGGTCATGTAGAACTGGTTCTCCGCGTTGGCCGGCGTCTCGATGGAAACCCGCTCCACGATCTCCAGCTCAAAGCCCGCCAACCCCACCAGCTTGCGCGGGTTGTTGGTCATCAGCCGCAGCTTCTTTACCCCCAGGTCCAGGAGAATCTGCGCTCCCACGCCGTAGTGCCGCAGGTCCGACTCGAACCCCAGGCTCTCGTTGGCCTCAATGGTGTCCATGCCGTTGTCCTGCAGGGAGTAGGCCTTGATCTTGTTGTGCAGGCCAATGCCCCGGCCCTCCTGGCGCATGTACAGGAAAACGCCGGTGCCCTCTTCGCCCAGAATCTTCAGCGAGGCCTGAATCTGCTCGCCGCAGTCGCAGCGCAGGCTGCTGAACACGTCCCCGGTGAGGCACTCGCTGTGGATGCGTGCCAGCACCGGCTGGTCGGGCTTCCACTGGCCCACCGTCAGGGCGATGTGCTCCCCCGGCTCCACGGAGCTGCGGTAGGCAAAGATCTTGAAATCCCCGTACCGGGTGGGCAGCCGGGCTTCGGCCACCCGCTCCACCAGCTTTTCGTGGCGACGCCGGTGGGCGATGATCTGGGCGATGCTGAGGATTTTCAGTCCATGCTTCTCCGCAAAGACTTCCAGGTCGGGCATGCGGGACATGGTGCCGTCGTCCTTCATGATCTCGCATACCACGCCCGCGGGATACATGCCCGCCAGGCGGCACATATCCACGATGGCTTCCGTATGCCCGGCGCGCACCAGCACGCCGCCGGGGTGGTAGCGCAGGGGAAACAGGTGGCCCGGACGCTTGAAATCGGCGCCGCGGACGCTGGGAGCGATCATGGCCTGCACGCTGGCAGCCCGGTCCTGGGCGGAGATGCCGGTGGTGGTGCCCACGGAGTAGTCCACCGACACGGTGAAAGCAGTATGGCTACGGTTCCCGTTGTTCTGCTGCACCATCAAGGGGATGTCCAACTCATCCAGCCGCTCACCCAGCATGGACATACAGAGCAGTCCCCGGGCCTCGGTGACGATGAAGTTGACGGCCTCCGGAGTGACCTTCTCCGCCGCCATCACCAGGTCGCCCTCATTCTCCCGGTTCTCATCGTCCACCACCACCACAAACTTGCCTGCGCGCAGGTCCTGCAGGGCTTCTTCCAGGCTGCACAGCGCCATAATTAAACTCATTCCTCCACAAAGGCTGGGCCAAAGACTGGGATTGAGACCAGCTACCGGGACATCAGGCTCTCAACGTACTTGGCCAGGATGTCTACCTCCAGGTTGACCCGCGCGCCGGCAGGTCTCTCATGCAGGTTGGTGCTAGCTAGGGTATATGGTATCACAGAGATGGTAAAGGACGAAGGCCCCTTCTTCACCACCGTAAGACTGATGCCATCAACGGCCACAAATCCCTTTTCGACGATATACGGCATCAACCGGCGGGGGCAGGTCACCCGGAGGATGACGCACTCCCCTTCGGGCCTGCGGGAAGCGATCCGCCCGTAGCCATCCACGTGGCCCTGCACCATGTGGCCGCCCAGCCGGTCGCCCAGGGCCAGGGCGCGCTCCAAGTTAACCGCCTGGCCGGGTTGCAACTCGCCCAGGGAGGTGCGGCGCAGGGTCTCGGGGGCCAGGTCCACCGCGAAGCTCCCCTGGTCCCGGGACACCACCGTGAGACAGGCGCCGTTCACCGCCACGCTGTCCCCCAGCTTCAGCCCCGGCATCACCGCCGCTGCGGCCACCGTCAGGCGTCCCGATGCCAGCGCCGCCACCCGGCCCACCTCTTCCACAATGCCCGTGAACATCTCAGTGTCCCGCCTGCGGGTAGCCCACGATCAGCCAGTCCATGCCCACCGGCTGCATCCGCGGGTTGGCCAGCCGCCAGGCCTCCGCCATGCTGGCCACGCCCTGGCCCGCCACCGGGGAGACCGCCTGGCGGCCCCCGATAATCACCGGGGCGACGAAGGCGAACACCTTGTCCACCATCCCGGCGTCAAAGAGGCTGCCCAGCAGGGTGCCGCCGCCTTCCACCAGCAGGCTGACCACGCCCCGGCGGCCCAGCTCCCGCATGACCGGCGCCAGGTCCACCATGCCCGAGGGCGCGGCCGGCACTGCTACTACTTCCGCGCCCGCCCCGGTGAGCCGCTCCGCTTGCTCTCCTCCGGCCTGCTGAGAGGTGAAGATGAGGGTCTTCCCCGGCTCCCGCAGCAGCCGCGCCTGGGACGGGGTGCGGCCCCGGCTGTCCAGCACCACCCGGAGGGGCTGCCGTCCGGCCTGGGGGCCGGTGACGTGCTGTCTCACGGTGAGCTGGGGGTCGTCGGCCAGCACTGTGTTGACGCCCACCATCACCGCGTCCGCCTCCCGCCGCATCTGCTGCACCAGGTCCCGGGCCTCGGGGCCGGTAATCCACTTGGAGTCGCCGGTGCGGGCGGCAATCTTGCCGTCCAGGCTCATGGCGAACTTGGCGGAGACGTAGGGCAGGCCGGTGGTGATGTGTTTGGCGAAGGCCTCGTACAACTCGCCGGCGGGGCCGGCCTCCTCACCCACCAGCACTCGGATGCCGGCGGCTTCCAACTCGCTGCTGCCCTGGCCCTGCACCCGCGGGTTGGGGTCAATGACCGCCAGGTGCACCTCGGCAACCCCCGCGACAATGACCGCCCGCGTGCAGGGCGGCGTGCGCCCAAAGTGGCAGCAGGGCTCCAGCGTGGTGTACAGGACCGCTCCCCGGGCGGCCGGTCCCGCCTGTTCCAGCGCGCCAATCTCCGCGTGCCGCTGCCCCGGCGGCAGGGTGTAGCCCTCGCCCACCACCTGGCCGTCATGCACCAGCACCGCGCCCACCGAGGGGTTGGGGCTGGTGGTGCCCAGCGCCTGCCGGGCCAACTGCAAGGCGCGCTGCATCGGAGTAAGTTCCGGTCTGCCCATCAGCCTCCGCACCGGCGCCGGTCCTTCAGCCGAAGGACGGCGCTATCATCTGCTGCCATGCTGTCGCGGCGCCACTATTGACCCTGATGATAACACCAGGGAGATTCTAGCAATCCCGCTGGCTAAGTTCAACCGGCGCAAGGCTAGGGACGCTTGCATCAGGCTCTCAACAGAAGCTGACGAAAATCCCCCCTCTCCCCCCTTTGCAAAGGGGGGAGAGGGGGGATTTTCGTCCCAGACTCTCGCCCACCGAGTCACGTGCTGGTACAGGGCTCAGTCAGCAAACGGTTTACTGGATGGCGAACACCGCCTGGAGGGTGATCACCACTTCCATCTCGCCCGCCAGCACCGGCGTGGTCACATCCATGGCGGACATCGCCATGGCCTTCTCAAAACGTGGCCCTGCCACCGGCGTGGCCCCGCTGCCTTCGATGATGGCGGTCGGGCGTCCCAGCTGCACCCCGGTGAGGGTGGCCATCTGATTGGCCTTGGCCAGCAGGTCCGCGGCCGCCGCGGCGCGGGCGCGCTCTTCCAGGGGCTTGGTGTTCTCAATGGTGAAGTTGACGCCCTGGAACCGGGTCAGGTTGCCGCCCGCCTTGGTGGTCTCATCTATGATGCTGCCCACCGCGCTGAGGGTGCGGATCTTGGCGGTGACCTGGTTGCTGACCGTGTACCCGATGATGTCCCGCCCAAACTGCTGGTCGTACCGGGGATAGATGCTGAAGTACCGGGTCTGGATATCCCGCTCGGCGACCCCCCGGTCCCGCAGCACCTTGACCATCTTGTCCATGGCCGCGGCGGCATCGGCGCGGGCCGCCTCCACCGTGTCCCGGCTGGCCTCCACCCCCAGGGTCAGGATGGCCATGTCAGGCACACCGACGACCTTGCCCATGCCGGAGACCTGAATGCCGCTGAACTGCGTGTCCGCGGCGGCGAAGCTGAAGCCGCTGGTAAAGCCCTCCGGCCGGTAGGGGATGGCCTCAGCGCTGCCTAGCGCCGCCCCGACAGGTCGGGGCACCGGGGCGATCTGGATGGCCGAGCCTGGCGCCGGTTGAGCCATTCCGGCGGCCGGCGCAACCGTCGCCGGCGCACCCACCGCAGGCGCGACCGCGCCCGGCGTGGCGGTGGCCGCCTCGGAGCGGCAGGCAACCAAGAGGCTTAACCCCACCGCCAGTGAGACTGCCACAATAATTCCGGTGGACCTGGGTGCTGCCCGTACCATGTTATCCTCCCGCTACGCTGCATTTGGCCCCTGCCGGCACTTGGCCGTTCACCCGATAAGACGTCGCCGGGCCGGCGAATGTTCCCCAGGTGGTCCCTGGGAAACCCGGACGGCCCGGCCTTGGTGGAACTCGAAGAGCTCCGCAGTCTCCTCTTCCCTTGTGGGAGAGGATCAAAGTGAGGAGTATCACCCTCACCCAAGCCCTCTCCCAGAGTATGAGGGCCACGGGCGGGGCAAACCGCAGGGACGCCCCGAC
Organism: Dehalococcoidia bacterium; assembly: GCA_041485445.1. Lineage (GTDB taxonomy): Bacteria > Chloroflexota > Dehalococcoidia > Lucifugimonadales > UBA3495 > SHYG01. The sequence continues at coordinate 119 of JBGPJN010000047.1, read as the reverse complement.
GAGTCGGGGCGCCCCTGCGTTGGCGCCTATGGTTTGGTGGCCGCCGGGAGCCGGTGTGCTACCGGACGCCTGCCGGCTCTCTGGTGTAGGCCTCGTCCTCATCCGGCAGGGTGGCCGGC
>JBGPJN010000046.1:0-15104 GCA_041485445.1 Dehalococcoidia bacterium | reverse complement strand
TGAAACTCGCTCCTCTAGGTTTAGGTGTAGTCCTTGTTAGGATTTCTTCTATGGCTTCATCGTCTATAGGTTTGAGCTGTGGCTTAGGTTTTGCAAAGGTTTGGAAGAGTTGAGCTAGGCGCTCCTTATCTTGCTCAGTAACTAGATGTGAGATGTCCTTGCCGCCGGTTTCATCATCTATGTGGGTTTGGATATGGACGTATAGGTCTTTCCAGAATACGAATTCTTTTCGACAAACGTCACAAGTGGGCTGGACTGAATGCTCTGTAGGTTCTCTTGCTGGATGATATTTCGAGCCTCTCCAGTCTACTGACTCTTCGAATTTTGGCTTGTGGAAGTCACAGTGGCCTAGATCACAGTGGCCGCACTTGTGGGCCTGTCCGCAGTAGCCACATCTAAGTGGTTGGTATGGCATGATCAGTAGCCTTTGGCTATCATGAGTATGACCCGCCCGTCAGCAGCTGACGGCAGAAGCGGGCGGCGTTGACCAGATCTGGGACCACCACGTACTCGTTGACCGTGTGCATCTCGTTGGTGGCCATCCCCACCACCACGCACTGGATGCCGTGCAGGCGCAGCACGTTGCCGTCGGTGCCACCCCCCGAAGGCCGGATGTCGGGGGTGAGGCCCAGGTCCCTCATGGACTGACACGCCGCCTGCACCATGTGCTCCGTGGGGTCCAAAGTGTACATCTGGAACATCACCTCGAACTCCTCGCGGATGGTGGCGTCGCGGTACCGCTTACGGGCCTGGTCCAGGGTCTCCAGCACCTGCATGCGCAGGGAGTCCAGGGTCTCGGTGCTGCGGCTGCGGAACTCCGCCTGGAAGGCGGCGTCGGCCGCGACCGCGTTGCGCACCGTGCCGCCGGAGACGACGCCCACGTTGAAGGTGGTCTCCGCATCCAGGCGGCCCTGGGGGAGCTGAGTGATGATCTCCGAGGCGATGCGGATGGCCGAGAGGCCCTTCTCCGGCTCCACCCCGGCATGGGCCGCCCGCCCCTTGACGGTCACGTCCAGGCGGATGTAAGTGGGGCTGGCCCCGGTGATGTGGTTCACCGGCCCATTGCCGTCAAACACCACCGCTTCGCCGGCCCGCAGCATGGAGAAGTCCAGGTTGTTGGCGCCCACCAGGCCAATCTCCTCGCCCCGGGTGAACACCACCTGCACCGGGCGGCGGGCCAGGCCCGCGTCGGCCACCGATTGCAGCCCCTCCAGGATCGCGGAGATCCCGCCCTTGCAGTCGCCCCCCAGGATGGTGGTGCCGTCGGACAGGATGCGGTCGCCCTGAATGCGGGGCTGGATGCCCCGGCCGGGCTCCACGGTGTCCATGTGGGCGGACAGCAGCAGCGGGTCGTCCCCCGGCTCGGAGGCGATGACGTTGCCGTGGGCGTCCCGCGCCACCTCCAGCCCCAGGGCCCGCAGGCGGTGGGACACGTGCTGGGCCACCGCCTCCTCCTCGCCCGAGGGGCTGTCAATCCGCACCAGGTCGCAGAAGTCCTGAACCAGCCGCGCTCGGTCAACCATCGCTCCGCCTTCCTGCCCAGCCGCCTTTTGGAGGCTGCCCATTGCCGCCCATTATACAACACGGCGGCGTTGGCGCAGCCTGGGAGGCAGATCAGCCTGCCTCAGGGGGCCACGGCGAAAATCACCAGCCCCACATGGAGGACGAGAATCCCCGTATGCCCCGGGTGTGAGGAAGGTTTGATGCAGGCCGCACCGAATGTGAGCTTCCGGTGAGTTTGGAGTGGGAAAGTTAGGGCAAGGAGTTACCGAAAGGCCGGCGCCACCGGCGAGGGAGCAGCGGATATGCAACGTGAAACTGAAAACCCTGTAAGAGCACTGCCTCCTCCCCAGGGGCAAATACAGGGTGATTCACGACTTCGCCCTGGGGATTCAGTCGTGCACGTGTGCGCCTGGTGCTTCCGCCGGTGGCCGCGCCAGGTGGTGGCCAGCCACGGCATTTGCCAGCGCCACTTGCGGGAGGCGCTGGACGAGCTCAAGCTGCTCACGCGTGAATGAGGGGGCAGGTTTTGGTGGGATTCACCCTCACTCCGGCCCTCTCCCAATGGGAAGGGGAGCAATGACTTCGCGGGACGCTCTCATGCCAGGGTCGTGGGCGGAGTGCAGGTGGCCAGGGGCTGGGGTGGTCGGCGCGGAAGGAGCATTGTGGTTGGTTGGTAGCGCATAGGGGATTCGAACCCCTGATTTCCGCCTTGAGAGGGCGGCGTCCTGGGCCGCTAGACGAATGCGCCACTGTACGGCGCCAACCCTTAGTTTCCTGTTAGGCTGGCAACGGGATTATAACAGCCCGGCCGACCCTGTGTAAACCGGAGCGATCCAGTATCAGCTACCGGGGCAGCCTGTCCGCATCACCCACAAGATACCGCAGGCCCTAAGGGTCAGGGCCTGCGGTATCTCGTATCCAGACCGGTGCCCTGCGGTCTTCCTGAAGCGAGGGCCAGCCGTCAGGTGAGGCTAAGGGGTGGCCTCAAACTCGCCGAACATGGTGCCGCTGTGGCCGGGGAAGGTGCACAGGTACTGGTACTTGCCGGCCGCGGGAACGGTGAACCCAACCTCACTGGTCTGCCCCTTGAGGACGAGCTTGGTCTTGGCCAGGACGTTGTCGCTGGCCGGCACCCAATCCATGGCGGCCCCGGCGGTGACCCCCGCGGTGGCAACCGCGTCCTTGGTGCCCGCCTTGACCAGCACCCAGTTGTGGTCGTTAACCGTGGACCCGTTCTTCAAGCAAACCTTAACCTGGCTGCCGGCCTTGGCAGTGAGCTTGTCCTTGTCAAACTTGAGGGTGTCGCCCACCGGGGCGATCGCCATGGCATCGGCGGAACAAGCCACCGAGGCCGGCGGCTGGGTGGCTGCCACTGGCGGAATGGTGGCGGCAGGCTTGGTGGTGGCCACCGGGGCCTTGGTAGGCGTGGCCGCCGGCGGGGCGGCGCCGCCGCAAGCCAAGGACAATATCAGGGTGGCGCCGATGATCCCGGAGAATACCATCGCGGTAAGTCGCATAGTTCTACCTCTTGAGTCTGGATTGGCGCCGGTCCACGGTGGCCAATTCCAATTGTAAATCTTGTCACAATCCCTTTGGAGTGTCAAGGAAGACCCCGCCAAAAGGGGTCCGCGCCGGCAGAGGTGGCATGCCCCGAGCCGTCGCCGCCGGCTTTGCTGCCGACCGCATGGTAAACTGGCTCTCGGCGGGCCGGGTTGGCCCCGCCGGCTGCCGGTGGGACTCCGCCATAAGAGACCGGGCCAGCGCGAGGGGGAGAGACCGTGGACTTGGGCAAGTTTCCGCCGGAGCTGCTGCAACGGCTGCTGGCCAAGGCCGCCACCGCCGACCCCAGGGTGGTGGTAGGGCCCAAGATCGGGGCCGATGCGGCGGTGCTCCGGACCGGAGACGGGCTGCTGGTGGCAAAGTGCGACCCGGTGACCTTTGCCGCCGACCGCATCGGCTGCTACGCGGTGCAGGTGAACGCCAACGACATCGCATGTATGGGGGCCACCCCCCGGTGGTTCCTGGCGACACTGTTGGTGCCCCAACGCTTCTCTCAGGAAGAAGCGGAGGCGGTGTTCGACCAGGTCCTGGAGGCCTGCCAGGCGCTGGGAGTTGCCCTGGTGGGCGGTCACAGTGAGGTGACCCAGGGGCTGGACCGGCCCATCGTTGTGGGGTGCATGCTGGGAGAAGTGGCGGTGGACAAACTGGTGCCCAGCGGCGGGTCCCGGGAGGGGGACAGCATTGTGCTGACCAAAGGAATCGCCCTTGAGGGCGCCGCGCTGCTGGCGCGGGAGCGGGCCGCGGAGCTGCGCCGGGCGGGGGTGCCGGACTCGGTGATCGCGGAAGCCGCCGGGTTCCTGAACTTCCCAGGTATAAGTGTAGTAAACGATGCGGGCATCGCCTGCGCCGCGGTGGAGGTGCACGCGCTGCACGACCCCACCGAGGGCGGGCTGGTCACCGGCTTGCGGGAGCTGGCCCAGGCAGCCGGGTTGGGGCTGGCGGTGGAGGAGGGCAGCATCCCGGTGTTTCCCCAGTGTGACGCCATCTGCCGGGCCCTGGGACTGGACCCGCTGGGCCTGCTGGCCTCGGGCGCGCTGCTGATTACGCTGCCCGCCGGTCAGGTCTTGACTCTGCTGTCGGCGTTGGAGCGGGATGGCATCGTCGGCTGGGAGATCGGCCAGATGCTGGCGCCGGAGGAGGGCCTGGTGCTCTTTGGACGCGGGGGAGAGGTCCCGCTGCCCCAATTCTCCCGGGATGAGCTGGCGCGGTACTTCTCGGAGTCTGCTCCCGGCGCCAGCAGTTCCAGATGACCGGTATTACACTTTTACTAAAGTGATGCCGGGACCGCTTGGTACACCTTAATCGCCTGGAGCAGCTGCGGAATGGTGATGTTGGCCCCGCTGACCACAATCGCTACCTTTTTGCCATGCAGTTGGTCCCGGTACTTCACCGCCCCCGCCGTGGCGGCGGCGCCGGCCCCCTCGGCCAGGGTGTGGGCCTCCTCAACGAGCAAGCCGATGGCCTGGCGGATCTCATCGTCGCTGACCAGCACAAAATCGTCCAGGTGCTCCCGGAGAATGGACTGGGGCAACTCGTAGCCTGAGCCGGTGGCCAGGCCCTCGGCGAAGGTCTCCATCTGGGCTTTCACCATCTCCCCGCGCTGCCAGGACAGATACGCCGCCGGCGCCGCGCTGGATTGCACCGCCACCACCTTGATAGCCGGATTCACACCCTTGGCCACAATGCAGGCCCCCGCGGCGCTGCTGCCGCCGCCCAGGGGCGCCACGATCACCTCCACGTCCGGGAGGTCTTCAATGATCTCCAGGGTCTGGGTGGCTACTCCGGCAATGAGCAGCGGCTCGTTGGCGGGGTGAATGTTGCGGTAGCCTTCGTTGGCCGCCAGGCGGTCGCAGTGGGCCCGGGCTTCATCAAATATCTTGCCGTGGAAGATTAGCTCCGCGCCCAGGGAGCGCAGGGCCGCCACTTTCAGCGGGTTGGCTCCCTCCGGCAGGACGATGCACGCCCGCACGCCGAAAAGGCGGCAGGCGCTGGCGATGGACTGGCCGTGGTTGCCGGTGGATGCGGTGACGACACCCTGCCGCCGCTCCTCGTCGCTGAGGTGGGCGATCAGGTTGATGCCGCCCCTGGCCTTGAATGCGCCCAGGGGGAGATGATCGTCGTGCTTGAGGTACACCTCGCACTGGAGCAGGCGGCTGAGCCCGGCAGAAAAGTGTAATGGTGTACGCGCCAGGTGCGGGGCGATGGTCTTCCTGGCCCGGTAGACGTCTTGCAGGGTGGGAGCTGGCATCGGCTGGCCTCGGATTGGGTGAGATAATCTCAGCGTAGATTACCCGTCATCCAGTGTCAACGTCGCACCCTGACCGGTTGCCTGACCGGTTGTGTGAAGAATCGCCTTCTCGCCATTGCCCCTAGCCCTCATCCCCCTGACCTCCTTCTCCCTGAGGGGGAAGGAGTCATAGTTGGCGTTGCCTCCATCGCCCACTAGGAGAGGGTCGGGGTGAGGCTAAAGCTGCCCGTTCCTTTAACTCTCTTCCACAACGGGGATGGGGGACTCATTTTGTTAGGCGCCATTAGGAGGTCGGTGGCGGACTCGCTCCGCCGTTGCGCTGGCCACGCCCCTGGGCCCGCAGCGCCCGCAAGCGATGCCGGATAAACCAGGCCACCGCCAGGGCCAGGGCCAGCAGTATGGGAATATCGAAGGGGCGCATGGCGGCCCGCAGGGTTTCCCAGTTCGCCCCCAGCAGATATCCCCCGTAGGCCAACCCCAGGCTCCAGGGGAACGAGCCCAGAAAGGTGTACAGTGCGAACTTCCACAGGTCCATGCGGGCGATGCCGGCGGGGATGCTGATGAAGGTGCGCACCACCGGCAACAGCCGCGAGAAGAACACTGCCCAGTCCCCATACTTGCTGAACCAGGCCTCGGCCCGCGCCACCTCGGCGTCGGTGACCAAGACGTACCGGCCGTACTTGCGGAGCAGAGGCCTGCCGCCCTTGAGGGCGACCCCGTAGGCCACCAGAGATCCCAGCAGGTTGCCCAGGGCGCCGTACAATCCCGCCAGCACTACCAGCCACAGCGAGCCGCCCCGGTCCTCCACCAGCAGCCACCCCGCCAGGGGCATAATCAGCTCGCTGGGCAGCGGGATGGCCGCGCTCTCCACGGCCATGAGGAGCACCACGCCCGGCCAGCCCATGGCCTGGTACACCGCGGTGATGAAGCCGAGCAGCGCCACCTCGATGGCGTGAATTGCGCCCATTGCTTCCCCGATCACTCCCATTGGGCTGAGTCCTTTCAACCGAACCCAAGATAGCCGCACAGATCCCGGCGCCCGCGGGCCCCTGGCCTGTGCCCTAGCCGCCAGCCAGTCAGGTCACCGAGTCTATCACAGGTGGTCGCCCTGAGGTCAAATGCGGTCAAATGCGGTCAAATCTGGTAGAATGGGCGGCACATGGTGTTCCAATTATTTCTTAGATTAGTTTAAGAAAAAGATAAGCCGAGTCTTGACAAACGCCGGAACACGTGGTAACCTCTCTTCGCACTGTTTTTCAGGCAAGCCTACGTCCGCAGGAGGTGAACCATGGCCCGTAAGACTAAACTGATGTTGCGTGTAGAAAGGGAGCATGGGCGCCCGCTGGAGAAGCTGCTACCCGAGATGGTGAACGAGCGGGGCCTCTCCACCACTGCGGAGGACCTGCAGGTCAGCAAGGCCACCCTGGGCTACTGGTTGCTCAAGCTGGGGATAAGTGTACGAAGAGTGGCCCTGGCTCCTGGTGAGACCCTGGAAGTCAAGCGGGCCAGCTAGTTCCATCCCAGTATGGTGGGCGCCTTCAGCACTGAGCTGCGGTCACTCGCCGCCCACCGCCGCAACTGACGGCGAGTTAACCTGCCCCGGCCAAGACCTGACACTTGGCCGGGGCGCTTTTTTAGCGCGGACGGGCGGCGCAAGATAACAACAATCCGATAAGGCCGGTTTATTCCGATTCTCTATACAACCTATTGCCAGACTGGCGGTGACAGTGTATACTGCCGCCCATATCTACACCGGGCCGTTTAAACAAAGGATTGTATCCACACCCAGCGCGGGAACGCCGCTACGCACTCCATCAGACTTTGAGGCCAGAGGGAAAGATTCGTGCGTAACTACATGATCCGGCGGGTAGGCCATTCGTTTTTCATCATCCTGGGGCTGATGGCCCTGTTGTTCCTGGCCATCAACGTCCTGGGCGACCCGGTGACCCTGCTGGTGGGCGAGGACGCCTCCCAAGAGGCCATCCAGGCGGTGCGAGAGAAGTTCGGGCTGAACCGCCCCCTGTATGTCCGGTTTGGCGAGTTCTACTGGGACCTGTTCCACGGCGACTTCGGCACCTCCCTCCGGCACCAGATTGACGCCCGGGGGATGGTGTGGAACCGCCTGCCCAACACCGCGGCGCTGGCGGGAGTCGCCTTCCTGTTTGGTTCACTGGGCCTTCCTCTGGGAATGCTGGCCGCCCGAAGGCCCAAAGGGTTCATAGACCGGGCAGTCAACATCCTCTCCTTCGCCGCCATCTCCATCCCCCAGTTCTGGCTAGGGCTGATGCTCATCTTGATTGTGTCAGTCCAGCTAAACCTGTTGCCCACTTCAGGGTTTCAGGGACTGGGGCCCGGTGGCTGGAAATTCATGATCCTGCCCGCCCTTACCCTGGTGCCGGTGATCTTGGGTCGCAATGCCCAGATAACCCGCGCCACCATGATCGAGGAGATGGGCAAGCAGTACGTGGCCACCGCCCGGGCCAAGGGCCTGGCGGAGAACGCGGTGCTCTACAGCCATGTGCTGAAAAACGCCGCCATCTCCATCGTTACATTGATGGGCGACGAGCTGGCCGGCCTGATGAACGGCGCCACCGTCACGGAGATTATCTTCGGCTGGCCGGGGCTGGGCAAACTGCTGATTGACGCCATCAGCTCCCGCGACCTGCCGGTGGTCACCGCCTCGGTGTTCGTCGTGGCCTTGCTGGTGATGACCATCAATCTCACCGTGGACCTCTTCTACACCTGGCTGGATCCCCGAGTCTCCTACAAATAGACTCGCCGGGATGTCTTTACCCGAGCGCTGACCTAGTGGGGAGGAAAAGCACCGGATATGCTGAACGAGACCGCGGTCCTCAAGCGACGTCCCAACCTGTTGACGGCCACCTGGCGGCGTCCTCTGGTTCAGGCCTTCTTCGGCGACACCATCACCCTGGTGTCCGCCACCTTCCTCCTATTTATAATTTTTGTGGCGGTCTTCGCCCCCCTGGTCTCTCCCCACGACCCGGAGGACCAGCAGCTCCGGCTGCGGCATCTCCCCCCAGGATCCACGGGCATGGCCATGGACCGGACCGCCGACCCACCGGTCCAGGACGAACGTTACTTCCTGCTGGGCACCGATCACCTGGGCCGGGATATGTTGACCCGGCTGTTCTACGGCGCTCGCATCTCCATGACCGTAGGCATCTTGGGGGTGTTGGTATCAGGGATCATCGGCATGTTCCTGGGCCTGATGGCAGGCTACTACCGCGGCGTGGTGGATGACGTCATCATGCGCGCCGTGGACGTGTTCATGTCGGTGCCTTTGTTATTGCTGGCCCTCATGGTGCTCTACATCCTGGGTCCCAGCTTCACCAACATCATCATCGTCTTTGCCGTGGCCCGCTGGATGCTCTACTGCCGCGTGACCCGGGGCGTCGTGCTATCCCTGCGCGAGCAGGCTTTCGTGGACGCCGCCCGGGCCATCGGCTGCAGCGACCGCCGGATTATCGGCCGCCACATTGTGCCCAACCTCATCACCCCGCTGCTCACCATTGCCGCCCTGGAGGTGCCCCGGAACATCCTCACTGAATCCACCCTGAGCTTCCTGGGGTTCGGCATTCAGCCCCCCCAGTCCTCCTGGGGCCTGATGCTGGCCCAGGGGCGTCAGTACATCGTCACCGCCTGGTGGGTGGTGGTGGTCCCAGGCACGGCCATCTTCCTGACGGCCCTGGCTTTCAACCTCTTCGGCGTGTGGATGCGGGCGGTCAGCGACCCCTTGCAGCGCTGGCGCTGGCTGCGGGCCAGCAAGGAGGCCAAGGAGGCCGGCGTACAGTACTAGCGCCCCCAAACTCCTGATCCTGCACAGGCCCCGTTCCAACCAGGCGGGGCCTTTCCATTTCCAGTCCAATGGCGGCCCCGGCCCGTGGGGTCGAGCCGCCCCTGGCCCTGAAGGATGGCAGCACATCCCTTGACCACCCTGGAAGAGCAAGCTATCATCCCTTCGAAGCCACTGGGGGACCGAGGGGAGGTACTATGCCCAAATCCCATGAGCTGATCGTACAGGTGTTGGAAGAGGCGGGGGTGGAGTACGTGTTTGGCATTCCGGGCGGCGGCACCGGGCAGATCTTTAACCAGCTTTACGGCAGGGAGGACCGCATCAAGGCCATTCTGGTGCGGCACGAACAGGCTGCCGCCATCATGGCCGACGCCTACGGCCGGGCCACGGGCCGCCCCGCAGCCATCATGGGCCAGGGACTGTTCATGGGCTCCAACGCCACCTTTGGCATCATGGAGGCCATGCTCAGCAGCTCTCCCATGCTGGTGCTCACCGACACTTCCGACGGGGGGGTGGCCCAGCATCCGGCCAACCAGTCCGGCGCCGGGGAGTACGGCAGCATTGACCTTCCCGCCATCTTCAAGGCCATGACCAAGTACACCACCCTGGCCACCACCCCCAAGGAGGCGGTGCTGGGCACCCAGCTGGCCCTCAAGCACGCCACCAGCGGCCGGCCCGGTCCGGCCTGCGTGGTGATGCGCTCGGCAGCCATTGGCGGCGAGGTAGACCTGGAGTCGCCGCCCTTCATCCATCCCACCTCCGGGTACTTGAATACCGCCAAGCCCCAGAGCGCGCCCCAAGACATCCAAAAGGCCATCGACATCCTGGCCCAGTCCAAGCGGCCGGTGCTGGTGGCCGGCAACGGAGTCCACCTGTCCCACTCCCACGAGCTGCTGCGACAGCTGGCCGAGCAGTGGGGCATGCCGGTGGCCACCAGCTACAAAGGCAAGAGCGCCATCGCCGAAACCCACCCGCTGGCCCTGGGCATGATGGGGGTCTACGGCCAGGAAGCGGCCAACCAGGCCGTGGGTGACGCCGACACGGTGATCGTGGTGGGGGCCAAGCTGACACCCCAGGACACGGTGCGGGAGCGCCCGAATATGTTTGATCCCCGCCGGCAGCACATCATCCAGATCGACATCGATGCCCGCAACGCCGGCTGGACCTTCCCGGTGGAACTGGGACTGATCGGCGACGCCGCCGCCATCCTGGGACAGCTGGGGGAGGCGTCCAAGGATGCCGCCCCCGCCTCGGCCCGCCAGCGGCGGGAGTGGACCAGCAGCCTGCCCCAGCGCAAGGCCCAGGCCCACTACTACGACGACCCCGCCATGCACCGGGACAGCTCTCCGGTGATGCCCCAGCGGCTGGTGGCGCTGCTCCAGCAGACCCTGGACCCCGCCACGGTCTTTGCCCTGGACGCCGGCAACAACCGCACCTGGATGGCCCACTTCTACAAAGCGCCCCAGGCCAACACCTTCTTCTGCCCCGGCGGCACTGCCGGCATGGGCTGGAGCCTGCCGGCGTCGGTGGCCCTGAAGCTCGCCTACCCGGACCGGCCGGTGGCCTGCGTCACCGGCGACGGCGGCTACATGATGACGGTCAACGCCCTGTCCACGGCCATGCAGTACCAGCTGCCCATCCTGTGCGTGGTGTTCAACGACGGCGCCCTGGGCATGGTGCGGCACCACCAGACGCCGGGCCGCTACATCGCCTCGGAGTTCGCCCCTACTGACAACGCGGCGGTGGCGCGGGGGTTCGGCGCGTTTGGGGTGCAGGTCAACGACTCCCGAGACCTGCCCGACGCGCTGCGCCAGGCGGTGGCCTCCGGGCTGCCGGCGGTGGTGGACGTGGTGATTGACCGGGGCCCCAACCCCGACGACTGGCGCGCCGACGCCCGCCGCGCCGGCGAGACCTAGTAGCGGGGCCCGCGCCCATGGAGCCGGGCCAGGAGCAGACCCATGACAACACAGACCCAGCGCCTGACCTACGATGAGTACCTGGCGGGCCCGGAGATCAAGGCCCGGTACGACATTGTGGACGGGGAGATTTTTATGCCTCCCAGCCCTAGTCTGGAACATCAGACTATCTTGCTGAGGCTAGTCCTGCTGGTTCACCAGTTCGCCAGCGAAAACCAACTAGGCCAGGTGCGGTTCGCACCTCTTGACGTGATTATCCGGCGGGAGCCGCTGCGCACCCGCCAGCCGGACCTGCTGTTCGTGAGCAACGAACGGGCCGGCATCCTGGGGCAGGTTATTGAGGGCGCCCCAGACCTGGTGGTGGAGGTCCTGTCCCCCGCCAACACGCGGTCGGATATCGCAGGCAAGCTGGAGGATTACGCCACGCTGGGCGTGGCAGAATGCTGGCTGGTATCCCCGGAAGCCCGCAGTGTGGAGGTGCTGGAGCTTGGCCAGGGGGAGTGGCAGCGCCTGGGGATATTCGGCCTGGGGGACCAGGTCCAATCTCGGGTGCTTGCTGGAGTAGGTCTGGCGGTGACAGAGATTTTCGCGTAGGCAACGGTTGCCTTGGAGGTGTTCCCATGCCCGCACGTTCACCAGAGGAGCTGGACCGGCTGTTCGCTACGGCGCTGAACCGGGGCAACCTGGAGGCCATAATGGCCCTGTATGAGCCGGGCGCCTGCCTGGCCTCCGCCCCGGGCCGGATGGTCACCGGCACGGAGGCCATCCGCCGCGTGGTGGCGGAACACGTGGCCGGCAAGCCCAAGATCAACGTGACCCCCAAGCTGCTGGCCCAAGTGGGGGACATCGCCCTGGTGGCCTCAACCTGGAGCGTGACCGGCACCGGAGGCGACGGCAAGCCCCTCAACATCAATGGCCAAGCCGCGGAGGTGTGCCGCCGGCAGAAGGACGGCACCTGGCTCTACCTGATTGACAACCCCTACGGCCTGCAGTAACCGATAAGACAATAGAGAGGTTTCTCATGCCCACCTGGACTCCAGCCCAGATGGCCTCCATCCACAAAATGCTCAACCCCCGGTCCATCGCCGTGGTGGGGGCCACCCCCCGGATGCAGTACGGCGGCCGGTTCCTGGCCGCGGCGCTGAAGGCCAAGGACCGGGTAAAAGTGTACCCCGTGAACCCCCGCTACCCGGAGATCATGGGCGCCAAGTGCTACCCCACCGTCAGCGACCTGCCGGAGGCCCCCGACGTGGTGGGCATTGTGGTGCCCTACGATCAGGTGATGGACACCTTGCAGGAGAGCCACCGCAGGGGGGCCGGATCGGCCATCGTCATCTCCGCCGGGTTCGCCGAGCGGGGGCTGGAGGACCGGCGGGACCTGCAGGGCGAGTTGGGGGCCTTCGCCCGGAAGTCCGGGGTACGGGTGTGCGGCCCCAACTGCCTGGGCGTGGCCAACGTGCGGGACAACATCTGGGCCAGCTCCTCGTCCCGGGGTTCCGACGGCCTCCGCGGGCCCATCGGCCTGATCTGCCAGAGCGGCGCCTCAGCCTTTGGCCCCTTCCTTACCCGGGCGGTGGAGGGAGGCATCGGCCTCAGCCACATTATCTCCACGGGCAACGAGGCGGACCTGGACTTTGCCGACTTCGCCCGCTACCTGCTGGACGACGACGGAGTGCGGGTCATCGCCGGCTTCGTGGAGGGGTTCAAGGACGCCCGCAAGTTCATTGAGGTGGCCCGGCTGGCAGCGGACCGGGGCAAGCCCATCGTGCTCATCAAGATCGGGCGGTCGGACCTGGGGGCACGGGCGGCCCGCTCCCACACCGCGGCACTGACCGGCTCCGACGCGCTGTACGACGCTGCCTTCGCCCAGTACGGGGTCACCCGGGTGCAGGAGTACGACGAGCTGCTGGAGGTGGCCCAACTGCTGGCCCACGCCCGCAAGCCGGCCAAGCGGGGCCTGGCGGTGGTGTCCCACTCGGGCGGCGTCAGCTCCCTGACGGCGGACATGTGCGGCCAGGCCGGGCTGGAGCTGCCTCCCCTGACGCAGCAGGCCCAGGACGGCATTAACGGCGTGCTCAAGGGGTTTGGCTGGGCAGCCAACCCCTCGGACGTCACGGGCTTCGCCAACAGCGAGTCCTTTCCGGAGATCATGCGCAACCTGATCAGCGAGCCGGAGGTGGGGACCCTGGTGGTGGCCAGCTCCGGCGCCGACAGCCAGGCGGACCAGGTCATCGCCCAGCGGGACGGCAGCGACAAGGCCGTGGCCTTTCTCTGGACCGGCACCCGGGGGGCCACCGCCGGGCTGGCCAAGCTCAAGGCGGCCAATATCCCCGTCTTCTACGTGCCGGACAAGCTGGCCAAGGGCCTGCGCAGTCTGCTGGACTACCACGCCTGGCGGGACCGCCGCCAGGCGGAGGGCTTTGCCGTTTTGCCCGCCATGACGGCCAAGCAGAAGGCCGCGGCGGAGGGAGTCGGCAGGGCGGGCCGGCCGGCGCTGCCCGCGTTGTCCGAGCACGCCAGCAAGGAGCTGATCTCCGCCTGGGGCGTGCCGGTGACCCGCGAGACCCCGGCCGCCACTGCGGAAGCGGCGGTGGCGGCGGCCAAGCGCATGGGCTACCCCGTGGCGCTGAAGGTGGACTCCCCGGACATCCTGCACAAGACCGAGGCCGGCGGCATCCGACTGGGCCTGAGGGACGATGCCCAGGTGCGGACGGCCTTTGGCGAGATAATCTCCAGCGCCGCCGCCTACGCTCCCCACGCCGCCGTCAACGGCGTGCTGGTGCAGGAGATGGTGCCCGGCGGCGTGGAGGTTATCATCGGGGTGTCCTACGACCCGCAGCTGGGGCCGGTGCTGCTCTTCGGCACCGGCGGCGTGATGGTGGAGGTGTACCAGGACGTAGCCCTGCGGTTATGTCCCATCACCCGCGAGGAGGCGTTGGACATGATCAACCAGGTGAAGGGGGCCAAGCTGCTCCAGGGGTTCCGGGGCCGCCCCAAGGCCGACGTGGACGCCCTGGCCGGCGTGCTGGTGGGGGTTTCCCACCTGGCGGCCCACCTGGAGGGGAAGCTGGCCGAGCTGGACATCAACCCCCTGATGGTGCTGCCCGCGGGCCAGGGGGTGAAGGCGGTGGACGCCCTGGCGGTGGTGGCTACGATCCCTTCCCCCTGGACGGGGGAAGGTTAGGATGGGGGTGACGCGGTTATTGATGCTCAGTTTATCAGGGACTCTAAAATGACCGCCTTGACTGCTTCTACGTCTTCGAGGACCTGATTGTTCCAGAATCTCAGAACACGAAACCCTTGCGACGCCAGAAAGCCAGTTCTCTCTGAATCGTAGTTCACCTGCTGCGAGTGTTGCCCACCATCCAACTCAATAACCAGCCTTTGCTCCAGGCAGATGAAATCCACAATGTAATGGCCTATCGGCTGCTGGCGCCGAAACTTGTACCCGCCCATCTGGCGAAGGCGAAGATGCCTCCATAGTGCGCGCTCGGCGTCAGTTGGAGCTTTTCGCAGTTGTCTGGCTCTGCTGGTGTCCATACCCCCCATCCCAACCTTCCCCCACAAGGGGGGAAGGGGCTAATACCGCTCCTCGGGAGATAGATGGCTCCAGCGAGAACAGGAACAAGTATCACGTTCCCAACTTCTGGAAGAACTCCTCATCAATCCCCACTGTAAGCATGCCATCAAACTTACCTGGTACTACCCTCACGCCAAGGCCCGTGCCAAGCAACAGGTTTGCGAGACATATACTGTTCACCAAGATGACCTTTGACCCCGGCTTCCTGACTTCTTGCTCCGCACTATCTGTAAAATACGATGTCGTGACAAAGATGCCACAGCCATAATTGTTGACAGCAATAGCGCCAATGAACTCCCGAATCAGGGCTGACCCCACATTCTTGCTGCTCCAACGTTTAGCCTGGAATGCCACCTTAACATTTAACGAAGTCAAGGTGCCGTCTCCGTCAATCCCACCATCACGAGTCCGGCCAGTAATACTAACCTGAGATACCATGAGAGAGTCCAGCAGCATGCCGACCAGATGCTCAAACTGCTTTGG
>JBGPJN010000045.1:0-15745 GCA_041485445.1 Dehalococcoidia bacterium | reverse complement strand
TGCTTGGTCTCAGGCAGGGCCAGATACGCGTCGTAGGTAAGTAGCTTGGTCTCAGTGCTCATTCGGCCCCCCACTCCCCGCTGAAGACCTCTACCGCTGGGCCTTCCAGGAAGACCTCGCCTACCCCGTCCCACTGGATTCTGAGGGTGCCTCCCGGAAGCGTTATGTCAACAGTGTCTCCAGTGAGGCCCAGCAGCCGTCCCGCCACGGCGATGGCGCAGGCGCCGGTGCCGCAGGCCTGGGTCTCCCCGGAGCCGCGCTCCCACACGCGGGCGGTGAGCTTGCCCGGCGCGGCCAGGTTCACAATCTCAAAGTTGACCCGGCGGGGGAACATGGGGTGGTGCTCCACCAGCGGCCCAATGGTGTGCAGCGGGAACTCACCCACCAGCTGGTCCAGAAAGGTCACCGCGTGGGGGTTGCCCATGGACACGAAGGTGCAGGCCAGCCGCACGTCCCGGATTCGCACGGGATACTTAAGCACCGGCCCCTTCTGAAACCCCATGGCGGGGTCCAGGGTCACCGGCAGGTCTGATGGGTCAAGCCGGGGCCGGCCCAT
Organism: Dehalococcoidia bacterium; assembly: GCA_041485445.1. GTDB lineage: Bacteria > Chloroflexota > Dehalococcoidia > Lucifugimonadales > UBA3495 > SHYG01. The sequence continues at coordinate 15,189 of JBGPJN010000045.1, read as the reverse complement.
GGACACCCGGGCGCCGGAAACCCGCCGGCCCTGGTACACGGGCGCCACCGTGCGGATTCCCGCCAGGGTCTCCACCGTCAGGCCGCCCTGGGGCGGGCTGACGATGCCCCGCTCGATGGCGTACTTGGCGAAGCAGCGAATGCCGTTGCCGCACATCTCGCCTTCCGACCCATCGGCGTTGAACATGCGCATGCGCAGGTTGGCCACGTCCGAGTTCAGGATGAGGATGAGGCCGTCGCTGCCCACGCCGAAGTGGCGGTCGCTGATGGCCCGGGACAACTGAGGCCAGTCCTGGTCCAGACTGCGCGCGTCGACGTACACGTAGTCGTTGCCCGCGCCCTGCATTTTCGTGAATTTCATGCCCGGTCTCCGTGGGGGAGTGCCAGGCTATTCTATCACAGCCGCCGCGCCGGGATGGCTGGAGAGGAAATGGGACACCAGGGCGCCGGCACGTGCCGCCAGTGCGGCATCGCCCGCATCCAGCCAGTGGATGCGAGGGTCCCCCAGCTTGAACCAGGTGTACTGGCGGCGTGCCAGCCGGTGGGTCTGAAACTTGGTGCGCTGCACCGCCTCGGCCAGGGAGATCTCCCCCGCCAGGTGCAGGCCCAGCTCGCGGTAGCCGGGGCTGGCCAGCGGTCCGGCTCCCATCAGGTAGCCCGCCTCCGCCAGGCGTCGCACCTCGTCCAGGAACCCGGCGGCCATCATCTGCTCCACCCGCCGGTCAATGCGGCGGTACAGCTCCTCTCGCGCCAGGGTCAGGCCGATGATCAGCGGCTGGAAGTCCGGCGGGACCCTGGTGTCCGGCGACTGCGCCCGGTGTTGCCCGGCCAGCTGCACCTCCAGGGCGCGGATTACCCGTCGCAGGTTGCGCGGGTCAAGCTGGGCGGCCCGCTGGGGGTCCAGCGCGGCCAGCTCTTGGTGCAGGGCCAGCGGCCCTTGCTCCGCCGCGTGCTGTTCCAAAGTCTGGCGAAGCTGGGGGTCCGGCGGCACTTCCGGCACCTGCCAGCCCTCAATCAGCGCCCACACGTACTGCCCGGTGCCGCCTGCGACGATGGGCAGATGGCCCCGCTGGGCAATATCAGTGATGTGGCGGCGGGCCAGGCGGAGGAACTCCCCCAGGCTGAAGTTGGCGGCCGGGTCCAGAATGTCCAGCAGGTGGTGGGGCGCCACGCGCCGCTCTGCCGCGGTGGGCTTGGCGGTGCCGATGTCCATGCCGCGGTAGACCTGGCGGCTGTCGGCGTTGATGATCTGGCCGTGAAAGCGCTGGGCCAGGGAGAGGGCCAGCGCGGTCTTGCCCGCGGCGGTGGGGCCAACGATGAAGAGGACTGGTGGAAGCGTTGGGGGCACTTTCTTCTATGAGGGAGCTTTGAAGCGCCCTCCCGAGACTGTTAGGATGCCAGTCTCATGGACTTCCAGGTGTTGGTGTCGAACTCCTGTTGGAAACCGTAGTAGTCTGTCCCGGCGACATCGCGTTGGTCAACGGCGCCGATGCCCACCAGCACCTCCAACGCACGGTCCAGCTTATCACGCTTGGCAGGACTATCTGGATCGGTCAGCACGGACTGACGAAGTTCTTCAGCTGAATAAGCCAGTTCCCGATGCTCCGCCAGTAAGTCGTAAATCTGGCGCATCCATCGTTCGCCTTCCTCATCCACTCTCAACTGAAACTGGCGCTTGGTAAGTGGCATAGTCTGTCACTCCTACAGGAAGCCCAATCTCCTTTCAGCTATAGTATACCATTGCTCGCCGTCAATCTCCGCCGTCTCCGCTCTCCCTTGGGAGACCAGGGTTTCCAGGCCGTGCTCTACTGCAGTCAGGTCTTCGTTTATCCCCGAGGTTTCTATCAGCAGGCGCCTGACCTCATCCACGGTGAAGCCGAGCTCAGAGTTATCTGCCAACAACTCGGCAATGGCGAGACTCAGGTCAATGCGCCGCCGGCGGAACTCCCCTCGGCTGATGAGCACTGGATTTTGCTCTAGCCCGCAGCCTTCGCTGCGGCGGTCAGGCGCGCAATCTCCACAAACTGGGCGGCCTGGAGGCTGGCGCCGCCCACCAGCGCCCCGTGGATGCTGGCCTGCCCGGCGAAGGCCGCCGCGTTGCCCGGGTTCACGCTGCCCCCGTACAGCAGCGGCACCTGGCCGGCCGCGGCGCCGTACAGCTCCCGCAGCGCCCCGGCGATGGCGCCGCCCATGACCTCTGCGGCAATCTCCGGGGTGGCCGCCCGCCCGGTGCCGATGGCCCACACCGGCTCGTAGGCCACCACCAGCCCGGTTATGTCATACACGCCAGGCACGCCCGCCAGCCCGGCCTTGACCTGCTGCCCCACCACCTGGGCGGCCCGCCCGCCCTCCCGCTGCGCCAGGGTCTCCCCCACGCACAGGATGGGCCGCAGGCCGTGGGCAAAGGCGGCCCTCACCTTGTGGTTGACCAGGTCGTCGGTCTCGCCGAAGAGCTGCCGCCGCTCCGAGTGGCCCAGGATCACGTAGTCGCACAGCCCCTGAAGCATGGCGGGGGAGATCTCGCCGGTGAAGGCCCCCGACTTCTCAAAGTGCATGTTCTGGGCGCCCACTTTGACGCTGGAGCCGCGCGCCGCCTCCCGCACCGCCGCCAGGGAGACAAAGGGCGGGCAGAGGATGACCTCCACTCCGGAGGCCAGAGCGGTGGCTGCACCGCCCTGGGGGCGGATGCCCAACTGCGCCAGCTTGTCATGCAGCTCTTCTAAAGACTTTTCGCCGAAGTTTCGGATTTTCAGCAGGTCCGCATCGGTCATCTCCAGGATTGCGCCCACGTTGCTTATGTCGGCACGTATCAGGCAGTTGTGAGTCCGAGGGGATAGGCTCAGCTTCGCTACGGGAGTCTGATAGACCTCTGGAGATACCGCTGCCCGCGGGCGCGCCAGGGCCTTGACCCCGTCCCGCACGCCTGCGGCCAGGGCGGTGGCTTCCGCCAGGCTGGTGTTCATCTTCCAGTTGCCGGCAACTACGGGGGTGGGCATTGGGTTACTCCTTACCAAAGGAAGTTACGGGCCGTACTTGATCATCTTGCCCGCGTGGGCCAGGGCCAGCAGCATCACCTGCGTCGCCGGGATGCGGCCGATGCTCCCCTGGGCGCAGTCCCGCTCGTTGAAGCGCGGCACCCCCTCGCCCTTGGTGAGCTTGGAGTGGAGCAGGAAGGGCACCGGGTGCCAGCTATGGGCCGCCATCACCGCCGGGGTGGCGTGGTCCCCGGCCACCATGAGAACATCGGGGTCCAACTCCATGATGCGGGGAATGAAGGGGTCCAGCTCCTCCAGCCGCATCACCTTGGCGCTGAAGTTGCCGTCCTCGCCGGCGGCGTCGGCGGGCTTGTAGTGGATGAAGAAGAAGTCATGGTCGTTGTAGCTCTGGTGCAGGGACTCCACCTCGTCGGCAAAGCCGTGGCCCGTGGGGATAATCCGCATCCCCGCCACGGTGGCCAGCCCGCGGTACATGGGGTAGGCGGCAATGCCCGCGGGGTTGAGGCGGTACACCTGGCCCATGGGCGGCAGGTTGGGCATCTGGGCGAAGCCCCGCAGCAGCACCATGTTGGCCCGCTCCTCCTCCGCCAGCAGTTGCCGGGCCTGGTCCACAAACTGGTTCACCAGCCGGGCGGTCTTGGCCGCCCGCGAGTCCAGCCCCCTGGTGGCCAGGGCCGGCACGCCCACCACCTGGGGGTCGGTCTCGGTAACGCGCTCGGAGAGGCCCTCGCCCCGCAGCCGCAGCACAAACCGGTAGCCCTCCACCGGCATGACGCTGAGCTCCACCCCCGGCAGCCGGATCTGGTCCAGTCGCCGGCACAGGGGCGCGCTCAGCTCCGAGGCGATGCGCCCCGCCCGCCGGTCGGTGAGCAGGCCGCCGCCGTCCACGGTGCAGAAGTTGCCCCGGGCCGCCACGTCGCCGGGCATCAGCTCCATGTCGATGCCCAGGGCCTCCAGCGCGCCGCGGCCAATCAGGTACTTGAGGGGGTCGTAGCCGAAAAGGGCTAGATGGCCGGGGCCGCTGCCCGGCGCCACCCCCGGCAGCACCGGGGTAGTCAGGCCGCAGGCGCTCTCTCGGGCCAGGGCGTCCAGGTTGGGGATGCGCGCCGTTTCCAGCTCGGAGCGGCCGGTCACGGGGTGGGCCAGGCCGCCCAGGCCGTCCACCACCAGCATGACGATCTTGGACGGGGTCGTGGTGTAGCAGTCGCGGATCTGTTCCAGGTCAATCATCCTTCAGCCCTCAGTACACGAATCAGCTGCGACTCAGGATAACCCGGCAAAGTAGTCAGTCAAGTTAAGGATTGATACCCAAAAAATGCCGTCGCAACGAAGATGGCTCCCTCTCACGCGGGAAGAGGGTTGGGGTGAGGGTTGCCATCCCCTCTCCCCACCCGTGGCCCTCATCCCCCTGGCCCCCTTCTTCTCCCTGAGGGAGAGGGGGGCCAGGGGGTTGTCCCTGCTCCCATCGAGGAAGAGGGAGCCTTTTTCGTAACAATGGCCTCCATAACAACGTTAATCAAGCGCTATGCATCCGGCAGCGCCGCAATCCCCGGCAGCACCTTGCCCTCCAGGAACTCCAGGGACGCCCCGCCGCCGGTGGAGACGTGGGTCATCTTATCCATCAGGCCCAGCTGCTCCACCGCCTCGGCGGTGGACCCGCCGCCAACTACGGTGGTGACGCCCTTCAGCCCGGCGATGGCCTGGGCCACCGACCTGGTGCCCTGACTGAACTTGGGCATCTCAAAGACCCCCATGGGCCCGTTCCAGATGATGGTCTTGCAGCCCCGCAGCTCCTGGGCAAACTGGCGGGTAGTCTTCTCGCCGATGTCCATGACGTACCAGCCCTCGGGCACCTGGCCGGCGGGCACGGTCTTGACCTGGGGCGGCTCCTTGGCGAACTGGCTGGCCACCACCAGGTCCTGGGGCAGGTGCACCTTAATCTTGCCGGCCTGGCCCCGGGCCAGCACCTGCTTGGCAAACTCCAGCCGGTCAAACTCAACGCGGGAGGCGCCGGTGCCGTGGCCCTGGGCGCTGAGGAAGGTGACCGCCATACCGCCGCCGATGAACAGGTGGTCCAGCCGGTCCAGCAGGTTCTGCAGCACCAGGATCTTGTCGCTGACCTTGGCCCCGCCCATCAGCGCCGCCAGGGGCCGCCGGGGCGACTCCAGGGCCTGCCCCATGGACTCGATCTCCCGCTGCATCAGCAGCCCCATGGCCGAGGGCAGCACCTTGGACACGCCCACGGTGGAGGCGTGGGCCCGGTGGGCCACGGCAAAGGCGTCCATCACAAAGCAGTCGGCCAGGGCCGCCAGGGCGCGGACAAAGGCCGGGTCGTTCTTCTCCTCCCCGGCGTGGAAGCGCAGGTTCTCCAGCAGGACGATCTCGCCGGGGCGCATGGCCTTGACCGTGGACTCCACCTCGGGTCCGATGCAGTCCCGCAGGCTGTGCACCGGCCGCTCCAGCAGCGCGGCCAGGCGGTCGCCCACCGGGGCCAGGCGCACGGAATCCACCACCTTGCCGCCCGGCCGCCCCAGGTGGGAGCACAGGATCACCCGGCTGCCCTGCTCCAGCAGGTACTGGATGGTGGGCAGGGTGGCCCGCAGCCGCTGGTCGTAGGAGGCCATGGCGTCCACGCCCTGTTCGATGGGCACGTTGAAGTCCACCCGCACCAGGACTCTCTTGCCCCTGACGTTCAGATCGGCCAGAACCCGTTTGCCCATCACTCCTCCCGAACCGACAAGAATCTTAAAACCACTAACAAAGTCATTGCCCCCTCTCCCTCTGGGAGAGGGCTGGGGTGAGGGTGGATCTCCCCCTCCCTCTTACTCCCTCCCACAAGGGGAGGGAGGATTCAATCTGTTAGGCACTCTTACCGAACGATTCTACTGGGCGCCCTCCAGCGCCCAGGCTCCCAGGTCTTGCAGCGCCTGGCGGCCTTCAGGCGCAAGTGGGGTGCCCTCCAGCGCCGCCAGGGCCTGGTCCACCAGCTCCCGTGCCCGGCCCTGGGCGTAGGCCCGGGCGCCGGCCTGGTCCAGAATCTCTACCAGCCGGGCCACGTCCGCCGGCTCCAGCACCCGCTTCAGGTAAACCGCCCCCAGCTCTCGCTTCACCGCGGGGCGGCCCGTCTCCATGGCGTAAACCAGGGGAAGGCCCTTCTTCTTGCTCAGCACGTTGTTGGCGGTCATGCCGTCACCCCGCTGGCCCCACAGGTCGGCGATGTCCTGGCCCACCTGCCGGGCCATGCCCAGCAGAGCGCCCGCCGCGCGGAACCAGACGCAGATGGCCTCGTCCCCGCCGGCGGCCAGGGCGCCCAGCTCGGCGGCGGCGCCGGTGAGGGCCCCTGCTTTGCGCCGGACCATGTCATCGTACTGGCGGCTGGTGACCATCAGCTGGTCCTGAAAGCCCAAGTCCAGGTACTGGCCCTCGCACAGGGCCAGACAGGCCCGGTCCAGCGCCGCCACCGCCAGGAGCACCCGCTCCGCAGGGACGCCCCGCTGGGCCAGCCGCATCACCGCCATCCGGCCCAGGGCGTGCAGCCCGTCCCCGGCGTTGATGGCCTGGGCCGGTCCCCACACCCACCAGATGCTGGGCCGGGCCTGGGCCTCGGCGCGGCCCGCCTGCACGTCGCCGTGCACCAGGGTGAAGTTATACACCAACTCCACCGCCGCCGCCACCGGCAGGGCGGCCTGGAAGCTGCCGGCCAGGGCCTGACAGGAGGTGAGGGCCAGCATGGCCGGCAGGTGGGGCGTGGAGGTGGTGTCCTCGGGCTGGCCGCGCTGGTCCACCCAGCCCAAGTGGTAGCGCAACAGGTTGTAGAGGAAACCCTGGCGGGAAGCAAACAGTTCCTGCAGTTCTTGGGTCAGCGCCTGCTGGCAGGCCTGGTATGGGGTGGGCAGGCGGACCATGCTACCTGCGCTTGGCTGCTTGGAGCACTTGCTGGAATGGCGGGGCGCCGGCGCGCAGCAGCCGCGGCGTCTCGGTGGTGACCTCCACCACGGTGGAGGCCGCGCCCGGGGGCACCGGCCCGCAGCGCACCACGTAGTCCACCCGCCCGCCCAGCTCGGCCATCACGGCGTCCAGGGTCAGCAAGTCCGGCCGCCCTCGGACGTTGTTGCTGGCGCCGGCAATGGGCCGCCCCAGCTCCGCAGCCACGCCGATGGGCACCGGATGGTCCGGCATCCGCAGCGCCACGTTGGCGCGCCCTCCGGTGATCAGGTCGGGCACCCAGGCCGCCTTGGGCACCACCAGGGTCAAGGGGCCAGGCCAGAACAGCTCCGCCAGACGCCGGGCCAGCTTGGGAAATTCGTGGGTCACCCGGTCCAGCTGCGCCCAGTCTGCCACCATGACCGTCAGGGGAAGGTCCTCGGGGAGGTTCTTCACCGCCCGCAGCCGCGCCAGCGTGGGCTCGTCGAAGACATCCGCGGTCAGGTCATAAAGGGTGTCGGTGGGTAGCACCACCAGGCCGTGCTCCCGCAAACGCTGCGCCGCCGCCGTGATCTCCTGCTGGAGACTGGGAGGACTGCTTGGGGGACTGTTTATGGGGGCCGGTTCTTGCAACGCTCTAACGCTCGCACACCATGGGTATGATAGGTCTTGTGGAGCTTCCAACTCGCCGATGGCGCAGGCTGCCGCCAACTCCCTCCGTTGGGCTTTAACCGCATCCGCCAGCAATCTGGAAGGACCGCCGCTGCCTTGACGGAGTATAGCATAGTTGTTAGACTGGGGGCGATCCATCAGCTAGGCGGCACGACTCCGAAATCCGTCAACCATCTCCTGGAATCGGTGGGAGCAAGCCCTGGGCGACGCCTGGAGATGGTGGGACGTTTGGGGTTTCTCCGACGAAAGTCGCTGGCAAGGGTGTGGTTCTGGTGCCGCGCTGGCCGGACCGGCGGGGTTCTCAGGAGGTGGTCGTACGCAGAGTGACAAGGTGTCCCAAGGGCGCCGCGTGTCCGCCAGCGATGACTTGGAGGTGTCGGCCTACCTGGAGATCGCCCGAAACCGCAAAGGCTCGGCATCGGAGCTGGTGGCGGCGGAGACGCCGGTCAACGAGGGAGTGGTGGTCATTGACTTCGGCTCCCAGTACACTCATCTCATCGCCCGACGCATCCGCGAGTTGAAAGTATACTCGGAGATCGTTCCGGCCTCCGCGGCCTGGGAGCAGGTGCGCCACCTCAACCCCAAGGGCGTGGTGCTGTCCGGCGGCCCGGCCAGCGTGTACGATGCCGGCGCCCCGGAGATTCCCGCGTGGGTCTTTCAGCGCCGCCTGCCGGTGCTGGGCATCTGCTACGGGATGCAGGCCCTGGTGCACCAGCTGGGCGGCCGGGTGTCGCCGGGGGCCAAGCGCGAGTACGGCCACGCCACCCTGAACCTCAACACCGCCGGCTGCACCCTGTTCACCGGCCTGCCCACCGCGTTCCCGGTGTGGATGAGCCACGGCGACCGGGTGGAAGCCCTGCCCCCCGGCTTCTCCGCCCTGGCCTTCACCGAAAACTCGCCCATTGCGGCCATGGGCAACAACGACAACATCATCGGGCTCCAGTTCCACCCTGAGGTCAACCACACGCCCCTGGGCCGCCATATCCTGGAAAACTTCCTGTTCCAGACCTGCCGCTGCCAAGGCGCCTGGACTCCCGCCAACTTCGTCAGCCAGTCCGTCAGCCGCATCCGGGAGCAGGTGGGGCCGGGCCGGGTAATCTGCGCCCTGTCCGGCGGCGTGGACTCCTCGGTGACGGCGGTGCTGCTGCACCAGGCCATCGGCGACCAGCTCACCTGCATCTTCGTCAACAACGGCCTGCTGCGGCTGGAGGAGCCGGAGCGGGTCCAGGCCACCTTCCGGAAGCACCTGGGCCTCAAGCTCCTGTACGTGGACGCCGCCGACCGGTTCTTGGCGCGTCTTCAGGGAGTGACTGACCCCGAGGTCAAGCGCAAGGCGGTGGGAGAGGAGTTCATCCGGGTGTTTGAGGAGGCCGCGGCCCAGCTGGGCCACACCGACTTCCTGGCCCAGGGCACGCTGTACCCCGACGTAATTGAGAGCCAGACGCCGGAGAACCGCGCCTCTGCCCGCATCAAGACCCACCACAACGTGGGCGGTCTGCCCCAGTACATGAAGCTCAAGCTGGTGGAGCCGCTGCGCTACCTGTTCAAGGACGAGGTGCGCGCCGTCGGCCTGGAGGTGGGCTTGGCCCACGAGATGGTGGCCCGCCAGCCCTTTCCGGGGCCGGGGCTGGCGATTAGAATCATCGGCGAGGTCACCAAGGAGCGGGCCGACACCCTGCGGGCCTGCGACTGGATCGTCATTGACGAGATCAAGAAGGCCAACCTGTACGAGCAGGTGTGGCAGAGCTTCGCGGTGCTCACCGACAGCCGCACCGTAGGCGTGATGGGCGACTTCCGCACCTACGGCTACGTGTGCGCCATCCGCGCCGTGTCCAGCGAGGACGCCATGACCGCCGACTGGGTGCGTCTGCCCTACGACGTGCTGGCCCGCATGTCCAGCCGCATCGTCAATGAGGTCCCGGGCGTGAACCGGGTGGTGTACGACATCACCAGCAAACCCCCCGGCACCATCGAGTGGGAGTAGGTGGGACGGCACTGTTAGTGGTCGACCCAATGATACGAGGAGTCATCGAGAGGTCTGAGCGGTTCGTTAACACCGCCAGAGCCGCTGTGACGAACGGTGACCCGGAAAGCGCGGCATCCCGAGCTTATTATGGCCTGTATCATATGACCATACTTCTGCTCCGTGTGGTCAGAGGTATCGAGCGGGAACGATGGGACCACGAGCAGTTACACCAGGCGTTCCTGAACGAGTTTTGCAAACTTGGTTTCAGGTTTAGCCGGAGCGACGGCGATGATTGGGTAGATGTAAAATTAGCTAGGCTTGACGCTGATTATGGTCGCAGTCCATTGACCCCCCGTCGCGCCCAGAGGTGTGTAGCAAAGGTGGAACGGCTTGTTGCTAAGATGCGGTCGGATTTGGAAGAACATGCGTAGCAAAGTTGACGAGACCATCAGCAGGTTCGTTCAGGAACTCAGGGACCGCTATCCGGATGTCGTGGTGGAGTTACTGGAAGGGCGGCCCCCGGTGGTGGACGCCCAGTTACGGATCGAGTGTACCTCACCTGACCAGATCGACCATGTCTCAGAGACCGTAGCGCACCTGACTACCAAGTACTACCTTGATGAAGGGGTTTACATTCAGGCATCTGCAACTTACACTGTCCCCTCCCTGTAGGGGACAGGGGACTGTGTGAATCAGCTTGAAGCAGTATATGGCCGTCTGCCTTGAGGCTCAAGCTCCGGCAGATGCGCAGCTACAGTCTTGGCTAACGTTCAGTGGCCATTCCGTGCGTCTTGCTTCTCCTGGGAAGTTGTCCCAGTTCCGCCACCGCTGGGATAGCGCAGGATTAGGTCCGTGAAAGTCCTCATCGTCGGCTCCGGCGGCCGGGAGCACGCCCTGGCCTGGCGCCTGCGCCAGAGTCCCAGCCTCAGCCAGCTATGGGTGGCCGGCGGCAACGCGGGCACCGCGGCCATCGCCACCAACCTGCCGGTCAACCCGGAGGACGTGGCGGCGGTGGCAGCGGCGGCAGGCGCACTGGGGGCAGACCTGGTGGTGGTGGGCCCCGAGGTCCCCCTGGCCCTGGGGCTGGTGGACCGTTTAACCGGCCTGAACATCCCCGCCTTCGGCCCCAGCCGGGCCGCCGCCCAAATTGAGGCCAGCAAGAGCTTCGCCCTGGAGGTGATGCGGGAGGCCGGCGTGCCCTGCCCCTGGTTCCAGATCTGCCGGGACGAGGCCGCAGCCCTGGCCTTTGTTCACCGCCACGCCGGCCCCTTGGTGGTGAAGGCCGACGGCCTGGCCGCGGGGAAGGGCGTGTTCCTGTGCGCCACCAGGGACGAGGCCGCCGCGGCGGTGCGGGCGTGCATGAGCCAGAACGCCTTCGGCGCGGCGGGGCAAACGGTGGTGCTGGAGGAGATGCTGGAGGGCCAGGAGGTCAGCGTCTTCGCCTTCTGCGATGGGGAGCACATCTCCTCCCTGGCGGCGGCCTGCGATTACAAGCGCCTGCAGGACGGCGACCGCGGCCCCAACACCGGCGGCATGGGCAGCTACGCGCCGCCGCCCTTCTGGGACTCAACCCTGGCCGATGAGATTCTCCGCACCGTGATGGCGCCCGTGGTCCAGACCCTGGCGAACCGGGGCATCCCCTATCGGGGAGTGCTCTACGCGGGAATTATGTTAACCAGGGAAGGCCCCAAGGTGCTGGAGTTCAACTGCCGCCTGGGCGACCCGGAGGCCCAGGTGGTCCTGCCGCTGCTGGAGGGCGACCCAGTGGAGCTGATGCTGGCCTGCGCCCAGGGGCGGCTGGCCCACACGCCGGTGCGCTGGCGGGCCCAGCCCCACGCGGGCGTGGTCATCACCTCCGGCGGCTACCCCGGCCAGTACCGCACCGGCCTGGAGATTACCGGCCTGGAGCAGACCACTCCAGATTCCCTGGTGTTCCACGCCGGCACTCGCCTGGCAACCGAGGGGGGCCGGACCAAAGTGGTCACCAGCGGCGGGCGCGTGCTCACCGTGGTGGGGTGGGGCAGCTCCCTGGAGCAGGCCCGCGCCGCGGCCTACCGCCGCGCCCAGAGCATCAACTTCCCGGGGGCCTACTACCGCCGGGACATCGCCGCGCTGGGGGTCGCCCCCACGCGCCGAGGCAGCTGAGTGGGCGCGGGGAATCCCATTGCTGGCCGGGCGGACCTGAGGGCGGCGGCCCGCCCCTATGCCGTTGACCAGGGAGGGTTAGAGCAGCGCCACCAGCAGCGCTGGGGACAGGCCGGGGAGATGGCTTCCTGGCTGGGCCAGGAGGCGCTGGCGGAGCTGACGGAAGCCCAGGCCCTGGCCCTGTACCGGGCCTCGGGCGGCGCCCGCACGGCCCTGTTCCGGACCAACCCCATGGCCGAGGTGAGGGACTCCCTGGACTTTCTGCTTTATGATACCATCACACTGGAAAGTCGCTTCGCCGAGTTCGCGGCGGAGGACGGGGCCTACAAGCTGGCCGGGGCGGGCAAGGAGTTGGCGTCCTATCTCCTATGCCTGAGGGTTCCGGCCCTGTTTGCGCCTTGGCGGCCCTATACCGAGCGGGCGTTGCGAAGGCTGGAGCTGTACCCGCCAACGCTGAAAGCGGGGCACCTGGGCCTGCGCTACCTGGACCTGTTGGATGCCCTGCAACGGGTGCGGCGGCAGGCGGGATTGGCCGATTTCCGGTGGGTGGACAGCTTCTGCTACGTGGTAGCCGCCGCCCTGCCCGTCAGTAAGGGCCGCAGCCAGCAAGGGCGGTCATCTCCCGAATCCAGTATCTTTAAGAGGTAAGCATGGCGTGGCGAGATACCCTGGTCAAGCTGCGGGACAGTGTGGCCCAGGCCCGGGCCGAAAAACTGAGTGAGGCCGAGACCTGGCAGGAGGAGCGGCGGGACCATCGGGGGAAACTGCAAGAGATGGCCGACTCCCTGGGCATCGGTCTGCTGCTCACGGAGATGAACACCGTGCTCCTGGAGGGCGCCGGGGAGCTGGAGACCTTTGCCTCCTGGGAGCCTTTGGAAGCCCTCCTGGGGTTGCCCACCGGTCTGCCGGGCCTGGTGGATGACGACGATGAGGACGAAGATGGTTTTGAGGATGACGATGCCGACGTCATCAGCTCCGTGCTGTCCTGGGACGAGGCCGGGGAGCGGGAGATCGTGGTGGACCTGGGCTGGGACGAGGAAGGCATGTTCCTGGAGGTGAACGGCGAGGAAGTGCGCCACGACCGGGCCGCCCTGGAGCGGGCGCTGGTGGAGGCGTTCAAGAAGGAGTTGGCCGTGTAGAAGGCATGGGGCGATTCGGTTCTCCCCCCATTGTGAGGGGAGGGACGACCCCCTCTGTGGTTCCCCCTGGGTAAGGGGGAGAAGGTCCGTCCTTGGCGCAGGATGTGCGGGTCACGTCCTGTCCCCCCTTACGAAGGGGGGACTACAGGGGGTTGTCCCCCTGCTGGGAGGGAGACCACCCCATCCTATCCTCCCCTTTGGCAAGGGGAGGGATTTGCTGGACACCCTGTGAGAAAGACACGCTGAATATGCTTCCACAACCTAACACGAATCACCCCGCCGCCGGATTGCCCGAGGCTATCCGGTCGCCCGCGGTGCTCACCGACTTCGACGACACCGCCGCGGTGCAGAACGTGGCGGAGATGCTGCTGGAGCGCTTCGGCCACCCCTCCTGGAAGCAGGTGCGCCAGCGGTTCCGCGCCGGCGAGGTGACGCTGAAGGAGTACCAGGAGACCGCCTTCCGCCAGGTCCAGGCCGGCCGGGCCACCATGCAGGCCTTTGTCCAGGAGAACGCCAGCCTGCGCCCCCACTTCGGGGCCCTGTGGCAGTACTGCCTGGCCCAGGGCGTGCCCATGGCGGTGGTGAGCCAGGGGCTGGACTTCTACATTCAAGCCCTGCTGGACAAGGAGGGGTTCCCCCTAGTGCCCGTCTACTCGGTGAACACCCGGTTCACCCGCCAGGGCATCACCTACCAGTATCGCCACGCCCACCCCGGCCAGGAGCACCTGGGCAACTCCAAGGGGCTGGTGGTGGACCGGTACCGGCAGCAGGGGCATTATGTCATCTACATCGGCGACGGCCGGTCCGACTTCGAGGCGGCCCAGCGGGCGGACCTGGTATTTGCCCACAAGGTGCTGGCGGAAGAGTGCCAGCGCCAGCAGATCCCCTTCCGGCCCTTCCAGGACTTTGGCAGCGTGCTGGCGGCGGTGCGCAAGTTTCGCTCCAGCGGGGCAAGCGCCGGTGCGGCAACGGAGAAGAAGGCCCCCCGGCGACGTCCCAGGGAGACCAGGGAGTTTGGTTCAGCCCATGAGGAGGGGTCAAGGTGATTGACCGATACTCCCGGCCCGCCATGAAGCGGGTCTGGTCCGAGGAGAACAAGTACCAGAAGTGGCTGGACGTGGAGCTGGCCGCCTGCGAAGCCTGGGCGGAGGAAGGCGTCATCCCCCAGAACGACATGGCCGGCTTGCGCCGGGCCAAGTACGACCACACCCGCATGATGGAGCTGTTTGAGACCACCCGCCACGACGTCACCGCCTTCCTCACCTCCATCACCGAAAGCCTGGGGCCTGAGGGCCGCTGGCTGCACCTGGGCTTGACCTCCTCCGACATGCTGGACACCGCCCAGGCGCTGCAGATGGTGGAGGCGGGCCAGCTCCTGCTCAAAGACCTGGACGAGGCCATCGATGCGGTGGGCAAGCAGGCCCTGCGCTACCGGGAGACGCTGATGATGGGCCGCACCCACGGCGTCCACGCCGAGCCCATGACCTTCGGATTGAAGCTGGCCCTGTGGTGGGAGGAGTTGCGCCGCCAGCGCGCCCGGCTGGTGGACGCCTGTGAGGGCATCCGCGTGGGCAAGATCTCCGGCGCGGTGGGCACCCACGCCACCGTGCCGCCCTCGGTGGAGGACCGGGTGTGCCAGCGCCTGGGGCTGCTGCCCGCCCCGGTGTCCAACCAGGTCATCCAGCGGGACCGCTACGCCCACTTCGTCCTGACCCTGGCCCTCATCGCCGCCTCCCTGGAGAAGTTCGCCACGGAGGTCCGCTCCCTCCAGCGCACGGAGATTCACGAGCTGGAGGAACCCTTCGGCCAGGGGCAGACCGGCTCCTCCTCCATGCCCCACAAGCGCAACCCGGAGCTGGCCGAGCGCATCTGCGGCCTGGCCCGCCTCATCCGCGGGCACAGCGTCGTCGCCCTGGAGAACGTGGCCCTGTGGGGCGAGCGGGACATCAGCCACTCCTCGGCGGAGCGCATCATCCTGCCCGACTCCTGCCTGGCGCTGGACTACATCCTCAGCATCTTCACCCGCATCGTCAAAGACCTGCGGGTTTACCCCGACCGGATGTGGGCCAACGTGGAGAGCAGCCGGGGGCTGGTGTTCAGCCAGCGGGTGCTGCTGGCCCTGGTGGACAAGGGCATGGCCCGGGAGGCCGCCTACCAGGTGGTGCAGCGCAACGCCATGCGGAGCTGGGACCACGGCGAGGACTTCCGCCAGCTAATCCAGGCCGACGCGGAGGCCCTGGCCCATCTATCTCTGGAGGAGCTGGAGTCGCTGTTTGACTACGCCTACTACACCCGCTACGTGGCGGAGACCTTCCGGCGCATTGGCCTGCTGCCGGCGGAGGTCACGG
>JBGPJN010000044.1:0-15758 GCA_041485445.1 Dehalococcoidia bacterium | reverse complement strand
GCCCCCAATAAGCACCATTAGTTGCGCTGCATGCCCCTACTTGGGGCGAAGCCAGCGGCACTATTCTATCACCTGCTCCGCACCCTACCCTCCTCGCCCTCCCCCGGCGGCGCGTCAAAGTCCGGGGCGTAGGGCTTGAGGTCCAGGACCGGGGAGCCGTCCTGGGCGTCCAACCCCGCCACGGTGAGCACGTTGCCCTCCAGGGCCAGGATGCGGGCCACGGTGGCGCCGATGCCGTTGGGCCGGTACTGGCTGCGGGTGGCAAAGACGCCCCGCAGGGGCCGGGACGGGTCATGCCCTGGGTGGAGCTGCAGCTCGTACCCCACGGCGCGGTGGAAATGGAATAGCACCAGAATATGCTGCCCCGGTTCCAGCCCCAGCAGCCCCGGCGCCAGCTCCCGGCGCACGACGATGCGGGAGGAGTGCCGGCGCATCTCCTCGGATGGCGCGTACTCCCTGAAGTGGCCCTCCACGTGGCCGATGGGGGTGAAGGCGATGGCGCCAGGGGGCGGGGTCACGCCCCTCACTCCACCAGGCGCGGCGGCATGCCGGCGGGCACCTCTGCCCCGTCGCCATGGATGCCGTTGCCGTGAGCGCCGTTGCCGTGGGCGCCGTTGCCGTTGGACGCCCCAGGCGCCGGAGCCACCTCCACCACCAGGGAGGGCTGGTGCCACTCCCGGTGGAAGTACCGCACCAGGTCCCGCACCACCGCCACCAGGGGCGGGCCGATGATGATGCCCCAGATGCCCGCCACCTGGCTGGCCACCACCACAATCAACATGATGAGCATGGGGTGCAGCCGCAGGGCCTGGCCCTGGATGCGGGGCACCAGCAGCAGGCTCTCCAGCTGCTGGACCGCCAGGTAGAGGAGCATCACCCAGAGGACCTTCTCCGGCGCGGTGGCCAGGGTGACCAGGATGCCCACCACTCCTCCCAGCCAGGGGCCCAGAATGGGGATCAGCTCGGTAATGCCAGCCACCACCCCCAGCAACAGAGGATAGGGGACCCCCAGGAAGAACAGCCCCAGCCCCATGACCGTGCCCACCACCAGCCCCAGCAGCAGCTGGCTGCGCATGTGGGCGCCCACTACGTCGCCGGTCATGACGGTGATGTGGTGCAGGTGGTACTGGATGGGCGCGGGCAGGACGCTGTACACGCCCCGGGACAGGGCCTCCTGGTCCTTGAGCAGGTAGTAGAGAAACATGGGCACGATGAGGAGGCCGATGATGAGGGTCAGGGTGCCGGTGACCACCTTGGGCAGAAAGGTGGCCGCGCCAATGGCCGCCTTGGCCAGGATGGCCGCCGCGTCCGGCAGGGAGTTGCTCAGGCTCTGGCGCACGCTGTCGGGGAGCTGGTGGGACAGCTGTCCGTTCCAGGCCTCGATGTTGGAGCTGATGTCGGTGTAGTAGGCGGGCAGCGACCGCACCAGCTCGGTGGTCTCCTTGATGGCCGGCGGAATAATCAGGGCCATGACCCCGCCCACCGCCCCCAGCCCCAGGATGTAAATGACCATGATGGCCAGGGTGCGGCACAGGGCAGGCCGCTTGACCCGCCAGGGCATCCAGGACTCCAGCTTGTGTACCACGGGCTGGAGGACGCAGGCCAGCATCCCGGCGATGAGCAGGGGCAGCACGGTGTTGAACATGAGGTACATCGCCCCCGCCGCTCCCAGCACCATTGCTCCGGAGGCGGCCAGGGCGATGCGGGCCTTCTTGACCTCCGGTTTCATGGGCGCCATATCCATTCTCCTGCGCAGGCCTCCTGTGCTGGCCCTGGGGACATTCTAGTGCCCGCTCAGGCTGGCCTGCCCTTTGCGACGGGGACGGATTGGGGCAGAAAGCGGCGTCCGTTGACACTCCAAACTGGGGGCGTCTATATTTAGCCCGTCCTTCTCGTCCTTCTACGAAAGCCCAGGTCATGCACCGGAGGTCCCGCCCTTGACTGAGGAATACGACGTTTTAATCATCGGCGGCGGGCTGGCGGGGATGACCGCCGCCCTCTTCGCGGCCCGCCACGGCCTAAAGACTGCCCTCCTGGAGCGGCTGATGGGCGGCGCAGCCATCATAAATGTGGAGAGGATTGAGAACTTCCCCGGCTTCCCCCAGGGCATTGCCGGGGCGGAGCTGGGCCCCCTGGTGCAGGAGCAGGCCATGAACGCCGGCGCCCAGTTCCTCATGGGCGAGGCCAGCGCCATGGTCCGGGACGGGGAGCACAAGGTGGTGTCGGTTGACGGGGGCAGCTACCGGGCCAAGGCGGTGGTCCTGGCCGCCGGCTCCAGCCTGCGCCACCTGGGGGTGCCCGGGGAGGTGGAGCTCACCGGCCGGGGCGTGTCCCATTGCGCCAGCTGCGACGGCCCGCTGTATGTGGACCAGGTGGTGGGTGTGGTGGGGGGCGGCGATTCCGCGGCGGACGAGGCCCTGACCCTGGCCCAGTACGCGGGCCAGGTGCTGCTGTTCCACCGGCGGGACCAGCTGCGGGCGCAGCACGTCCTGCAGCAGCGCCTGGTGGACCACCCCAAGGTGGAGCTGTTGTGGAACACGGTGGTGGAGCGGGTGCTGGGGGAGGACACAGTATCGGGGGTGATGGTGCGGGACACCGTCACCAGGCTGGAGCGCACCGTGGACCTGGCGGGCCTGTTCGTGTACGTGGGGCTGGAGCCCAACACGGCGCTGCTCCAGCATTTAGTGAAGCTGGACGGCGCGGGCCATGTGCCGGTGAACGCCTGGATGGAGACCTCGGTGCCCGGCCTCTACGCCGTGGGCGACCTGCGCCAGCACTCGGCGGCGCAGCTGGTAGCAGCGGCGGGAGACGGCGCCACGGCAGCCATCGCCGCGTTCCGGTACATCCGGGGCAGGACGTGGTAGGGGGACAGGGGTCAGACTTGGAATGGTTCGTGTTCTTACAGACAGTTACATTGGCACCCTTTTGGGAGAAACGAAGCCATTACCAGCTAATTGGGTCACTCGGCTTCGCACTAGGCCGAAGTCAAACATGGCATTTACTCAACGAGACTATTCCCTAAGAGCCCCAAGTGGCAATGAATTCACTTTGGTCTTACGGGCTAGTCTTCGGTCACCTCTTGACTTCTCGGTCATTCTAGTTTACGTGGAAGATAGCCAAGAGTACATTCTTAGGCACCATAATGGAGCACATCCGTCTAGGCACACCAATAAATGGGAGAAGATGCAGAGGCAACCTAACTTTCGCCTTGAGGTTGGATTCCACATTCACATGGCAACAGAACGCTATCAACTAGCCGGTTTAGACATTGACGGCTATGCAGAAGCAACAGATCGGTATCAGGATATCGATAGCGCCCTTCGAGTGCTTTTGACCGACTGCAATTTTATTATCCCAGATAGTGCGCGTGCTCAATTGCCTTTACCAGAGGCGTAGATGGTGCTCCGCGACATACAGCAAGCCTTCAAAGATTCCGCCTGCGGAGAAATAGAAACGGTCAGTAGCGGCTTGAACCGCTACATAGTGCATGTACCTTTCACTTTTGACGATGGAGACCATTTTGTCATCCTGTTGAAAGAGGAAGGTGGGAAATGGCTCTTGTCTGATGAAGGGCACACGTTCATGCACCTCTCTTACGACTACGGCAACCTGGAATTTGACCAAGGAGGACGTAGAAGCATTATTGATGCGGTGTTAAGTAATTTTGGCATTGAAGACCGAGGCGGTGAATTGGTTCTGCCCATCCCAATAGGGGAGTATGGGAACGCACTATTTTCCTTCGCACAAGCCATCACGAAGATAACAGATGTTACATTCCTTGACCGTGACCGTGCCCGCTCAACATTCAAGGAGGACTTCCAAGAACTAGTAGAGGACAAATCCCGTGAGGCAGGCTTTGAGAGCGTTCAGTTCGATTACACACATCCGGTGCAAGATCCACAAATGCAGTATCCGGTCGATGCACGTATAAACACCAAGGTAACGCCACAACTACTGGTGTTAGGTATTGGCAACGACGCAAATTGTCGAGACGCCACTATCACGTTGCAGCAATGGGAAAAGTGGAGAGAGGTATTTCAGAGCATCACAGTTTTTCGTGACCAAACGGAAATCAACCGACTTGTATTAGCTCGATTTACCAATGTCGCAGGTCGGCAACTAAGTAGCCTAGAAAGCGCAAAAGATCGGCTGGGGCCATATTTCGCACAATTGGTGACAAAATAGCTTGCTGAAACTCTTGACACTGCCGACCGACTCGTAAGACAGGAGACACTGTTGAGGCATGGCTTCTCCCCTTTTCGCTTGCAGGTTAGAAGGGCTCGCAAATCCCTAACCTCCCCTTGGTAAGGGGAGGAACTCTAGCAAACACTCTCAGCGACCCAAGGAGGCAACCCATGAAAGTAACCAGCGTTACGGCCCGGTGTCTGGCCGTGCCCATCCTGTTCCCCTTCACGGAAACACCCCGGACTGAGGGGATGCTGGTATGCCAGGTGGAGACCGACGAGGGCATCACCGGCCACGGCATCTCCCGGGACCAGGAGCGGTTCGCAGTGCGGGAGCTGATTAACCGGGAGCTGGGGCCCTTTCTGGCGGGCAAGGACCCCCTGGCCCTCGAGCAGGTCTGGAACGACGCCTGCTGGGAGCTGGGCATGTCCTACAAGGTACGGGACGGGGTGGTGGCCCGGGCCTGCGGCGCGGTGGACCAGGCCCTGTGGGACATCAAGGGCAAGTTCCTGAACCAGCCCATCTACAAGCTCTTGGGCGGGGCATCCGGCGATTCGGTGGCCACCTACACCACCTTCGGGTTCAACGTCTACAGCCTGGAGGAGCTGGTGACGCTGGCCCGGCTCAAGGTGCGGGAGGGCCACGACAAGCTGAAGATGCAGGTGGTGGCGGCCCAGCGGGGGATGGACGTGTCGGTGGACGTGGCGCGGGTGAAGGCGGTGCGGGAGGCAGTGGGCGACGGCGTGCTGCTGATGGTGGACGGCAACAGCAAGCTGGACTTCACCCACGCCAGGGAGCTGGCCCGCCGCATGGAGCCCTACAACATCACCTGGTTCGACGACCCGGTGTACGTGAAGGACATCCGCCTGATGGCGGAGCTGCGGCGCTGCACCACCATCCCCCTGGCGGCCCGCGCCCACGGCGAGAACCTGTGGGACAACCGGGACATGATCATGGGCGGCGCGGTGGACGTGATGCAGGCCAACGTGCTGGACGGCGGCGGCTACACCCAGTACGCTAAGGTGGCCCACATGGCGGAGATGTTCCACCTGCCCCTGGCCAACGGCGGCGGCTGGTACTTGCAGAACATGCACCTGATCGCCGGGGTGGCCAACGGCTGGCTCACCGAGTTCCACCTGCTGCGGGAGCAGATTTACGACAAGGTGTACGTCAACCCGCCGGTGGCCGTGAATGGGCGCCTGCACCTGGGCGACCGGCCCGGCATGGGCGTGGCGCTGAACCAGGCGGCGGTGGAGGAGTACACGGAGGCGTAACGCAGTGGCAGGAGGCCCTGCAGTTGGTCGCCTCAACTCAGAACAGTTGCGACGACCGGTGTCCGGCACAATTCGGAGGGATTCTTGGATGTGTGACCAGCATGAGTTTCGGTTTGACGTGGACCAGGCTTATGCCGACCAACTGGCTTCCGCGCTGGAGGCCAGTCCCGAGCACGATCTTTCCGATCCACAAGCGCCGCGAAGCTTTGGGGTTTACGTCTTGTACCGCGGGCCCCAAAGGGACCCAGTGTATGTGGGGCAGGCTATTGGATCTGGCGGCCTTGCTGGAAGACTCCGTGATCACTTAAAAAAGATCGAACACAGAGAGGGGATTTCAGCAGGGGAAATGACCTGCCGCTATTTGATCATTTCGCAAAAATGGGAGGTAGCCCGCGCAGAGGATGCCCTAATAGCGCGCAACTCACCACCCTGGAACGGCATACCGGGATTTAGTATGCACGTTCCTGGGAGAGGCCGGCCAGGGATGCCCGAATACCGGAACGAGTGGGATCGGAGGTTTCCGCCCTTGGGTTAGGTTGGGCTTCGGAGCACCACCGCAAAATCATAGAGGCCATATTTTTTGTCACCACTCAGACGGGCCCCAGTGTTGACGATGCTTGAACCTACACGAGTCCGCAACTCATGGGTTCCCTCAATCGCCAAATGATGTAGGGAAGCAATGTCTGCCAGGTATCGCTCTACGGGGATTGGATGACCTTGAATGACTGAATTGCCCAACACCACGACGGCTACCCCACTCCTAGGGCGCAGTTGCCAAGCGAGCAGGGCTGAGAACTTGTACAAGTCGTTCATGTAGGCGGTTATATAGTTCGCCCAACCTTGGCCTCCGTATACGCCTTTCTCCGTGTTTTGTCCTCGTACTTGCGCAATTTGCTCCTCTAACTCAGGTAGCTTGAAATCCAATGAAATTGGATCGCGGCCCCGAACCGTTTGCCAGAACTTGCCAAAGTTATGCTCTTCCAATTGCTTAAGCTCTTTGGGCGAGGACGCTAGTGCCGCCCAGTACAGTTGCGGACGAGTATTTCGTACATAGTGGTAGTTATTCATATAAGGCGGCGAGGTAACAACTAAATCGACCGAGCCTGGCCTCACAACCCGGTCGGAAGCGAAGTAAGAACCACAGTTTACTCGCCATTGTGTCCGACGGCCCCGTGCTGAAATCTCCTGTTGGAACATCACGATGTCCTCAGCCATTTGCTGAAGCTTCTTGGACACGATTCGGCTCACTGGGGCTGTCGTGATAAGTGCCTTGCCGGCCCCGGGACGGGAGCTGAGCGAGGGTTCGTAGGTGTAATTTGAAAACTCGACCAATACCGAGGCCAGTGCAACTCTGAAGACATCTTGTAGTAGCCCTGGTTGACTTTGAATAAAATCTAAAGTGTGAAGAACCTTGGCTTCTATGGATTCACTGAAGAAAGGAATTCGACTGACAAAACCCGAGGGAGCGGAGCTGCGAGGTTTCGGTGCTTTCCTATTTCCAGGTTGGCCCTGCCTATCGAAAGACTCCTCAATTGGGGCCATGAACTCCGTGTAGGCTTTGATAGATGCCCACAGCAACGGGATGTCAGCGTCAATGGCTTGCAGTTTAACTCGCGTCACCAACGCTGCGAACGGGTTGATTTCGAATCCAACAGTATTGATGCCGGCTCGGTAGGATTCTACTAGAGTGGTACCTACCCCAGCAAACGGATCCAGGACAAGAGAGTCGGGCTCCGGGCACGGGAGGTAGAGTTGGATTGCGCTTTGTGCGAAATCGCCTGAGAACCCAGCTATCCAATTGGCCCAACGGTGAATCGCGAGTGTCTTGTTGCTGGCTGACGCAGCCTCGTCGAAATAAACGGTCCGGGCCTGCGCGGCCAAGCGAACATGCGAGTCGGACTTTGTATAAACCACTTTCTTGTCACCCTGTAGAAGAACTAGTTGCCAGGCCCACTGATGATAACCTGAACCCAGGCAAAAACATACCCTCCGGTGTCATAATCTCTGAACTACTACACGCTTCTTTGCAGGGCAGGGGCTTTCTGCTATACTCCCCGTGGCCCGCAGGGGCACCCCGACGAATCAGGGTGCCCCCTACCTATGTTGGCCAGGTCTGTGGATTTTGAGGGGGCGATGCCAGCTTACGCCATTATTGGCGGCCAGTGGGGCGACGAGGGCAAGGGCAAGGTCATTGACTACCTGGCTCGCCGGGCGGACTGCGTCGTGCGCTACGCCGGCGGCAACAATGCGGGCCACACGGTGGTCAACGACAAGGGCAAGTTCCAGCTCCACCTGGTGCCCTCGGGCATCTGCTGGCCGGGGGTCGCCGGCGTCATCGGCAACGGCGTGGTGGTGGACATCGACGTGCTGCTGGGCGAGCTGGCGGGCCTCAACTCCCGGGGCATTGACACCAGCCTGCTGTACGTCAGCGAGCGCGCCCACGTCATCATGCCCTACCACATCGTTCAAGACCACCTGGAGGAGAAGGCCCGGGGCTCCGGGGCCATCGGCACCACCGGACGCGGCGTGGGCCCCGCCTACATGGACAAGGCCGGCCGGGTGGGCATCCAGGTGGGCGACCTGCTGGATCTGGAGGCAGTGATGCCCCGCCTGGAGCGGGCGCTGGCCTTCAAGAACGCCCTGTTCACAAAAATCTACGGCGGCAAGCCCTTGGCAATGGACGACCTGCTGGCCAAGTGCCGGGAGTGGGCGGAGCGGCTTGGCCCCTACATCCACCCCACGGAGCAGATCGTGGAAGACCTGCTGGCCAAGGGGGCGCGGGTGATCCTGGAAGGCGCCCAGGGCACCCTGCTGGACCTGGACCACGGCTCCTACCCTTACGTCACCTCATCTTCGCCGTCCATCGGCGGGGCGTGCACCGGGCTGGGCCTGAACCCCCAGGCCATCGTGGAGGTGGTGGGCGTGTTCAAGGCCTACAGCACCCGGGTGGGCGGCGGCCCCATGCCCTCGGAGATGCAGGGCCCCCAGGCCGACGCCCTGCGGACCAAGGCCCAGGAGTTCGGCACCACCACCGGGCGGCCCCGGCGCATCGGCTGGTTCGACGGCGTGGCCGGGCGCTACAGCCGCCAGATCAACGGCTTCACCGGCATGGTGCTCACCCGGCTGGACATCCTGGACGGGCTGCCCTCAGTGAAGCTCTGCGTGGGCTACCAGGCCGACGGCCGGGAGGTGGAGCGGTTCCCCGCCAGCACCAGCCTGCTGGCTCGGTGCAAGCCCGTGTACGAAGAGATGGCGGGCTGGGACCGGCCCACCGCCAGCGCCACGCGGCTGTCCCAACTGCCGGCGGCGGCGGCGGCCTACGTGCGGCGCATTGAGGAGCTGGTGGGGTGCCAGGTGCGCATCATCTCCACCGGCCCCAGCCGGGACGAGTCCATCCTGATTGAGCCCATCATCCCGTAGGCGGTTGGCGGGAAGGCGGCCATCGTAGCCACTACCGGGCAGCGGGGTTCTGGAGGCTGGAAGTGCTGGCCAAGGTCTACGAGCGATACGGCGATGTCCTCTACCTGGTCTTTCGCCTGCTGGTGGGAGTCATCTTCTTCATCTACGGGGTCCCCAAGCTGACCGGCTGGCTGGCCGAGTGGGGCCCGATGCCCGTGGGCAGCCTGTTCTGGTTCGCCGGGCTGGCCGAGGTGCTGGGCGGCGCCGCCATCGCCCTGGGCGTGTTGACCCGGCTGGCGGCGTTGCTGGCGGCCATTGAGATGGCGGTGGCCTTGTTCAAGTACCTGCTGCCCGCGGGGATTTTCCCCCTGCGCCCGGAGAGCGGGGAGGGGGTCTTCGTGCTCATCGCCGCCTTCCTGGTGATGATGGTTTACGGCTCCGGCAAGTGGGGGCTGGAGCGCCTGGTCATGAAGAAGGAGTTGTTCTAGGAGACCGCCCGCCATGCCGCAGACGTCCCGGTTCGGCATTTACCTGAACCCGTCCCAGCGCCAGGCGGTGCGCATCAACTCGCCCTACTGGCTGCCCGAAGCGCCCGACTGGGTGCTCCTGACCACCGAGGTCAACGCCACCCTGCTCCAGGTCCGGGAGTTGGCCCGCCAGCAGGGGCTGTCGGCCGACCCCGGCGCCATCCGCTGGGGCAGCCTACCCCTGCGGGACTAGGGCCTGACCGGCACGGGTGTAGGGGCGCACCTCCGTGTGCGCCCAGGGCAGACACGCAGGTCTGCCCCTACGTTAGTTAATTGCCAGGGCGAGGCAAGCATCGCCCCTACGGATATGTCATTCTGAGCCGTAGCGCAGCGAAGGCGAAGAATCTGGGATATTGTGGATTGCCCTTCCCGAGATTCTTCGGACGTCCCGATGCCATCGGAACTCACTCAGAATGACATTTTCGTAGCGATGACCGGCGTCGATCCACAGGTGAAGGCAGGCTAGATATGGCAGACTTGGGAGTCCGCCAGCGGCTGGAGCAGCGGGAGGAGGAGCTCTCCCCCCACGCCGCGCGCAGCCGCTTGTCTCAAGGCCGGGAGCGCCCTGAACCCCCCTGCCCCCTGCGCACCGAGTTCCAGCGAGACCGGGACCGCATAATCCACACCAACGCCTTCCGCCGGCTCAAGCACAAGACCCAGGTGTTCATCGCCCCGGTGGGAGACCACTACGTCACCCGGCTGACCCACACCCTGGAGGTGGCCCAGATCGGGCGCACCATCGCCCGGGCGCTGAACCTGAACGAGGACCTGGTGGAGGCCATGGCCCTGGGCCACGACCTGGGGCATACCCCCTTCGGCCACGTGGGGGAGGAGACCCTGGACCACCTGGCCCCCGGCGGGTTCGCCCACGCGGAGCAGAGCCTGCGCATTGTGGAGATGCTAGCTCAGGACGGTGAGGGCCTGAACCTGACCTGGGAGGTGCGCCAGGGCATCGTCTCCCACTCCAAACCCCAGGGCGACTTCATGTCGTCAAGCTCCATGCACCGCATGGCCGGCGACCAGAGCGGCGTCATCAGCCCCGACAGGGGCCGACAGGCAGGGGGCGTCGGGGTCATCGGCCTGGAGGCCCAGGTCTGCCGGGTGGCCGACGCGGTGGCCTACCTGAACCACGACATCGCCGACGCCCTGCGGGCGGGGATATTGCAGCCCGCGGACCTGCCCGACCGGGTGAACCGGACCCTGGGGGCCACCCACTCCCAGCGCATCAACGCCCTGGTCACGGACATCGTGCAGGCATCGTGGGCCGCAACTGGGGCCGCCACCGGCGCGCCGGGACCGGGGGCGGGAGAGGCGCCCGCCATCGCCATGAGCGACGCGGTGCGGGAGGCCATGAACCTGCTGCGGGAGTTCATGTTCCAGCAGGTGTACCTGCCCCTGGGACGCAGTCCGGAGACGGCGGTGGCCAGGGATGTGGTAACCCTGCTGTACCAGCACCTCCTGGACGCCCCGGACCAGGTGCCGCCGGCCTACTTCAGCCACGGGGAGGGCCCCCCGCGGGCGGCGGTGGACTACCTGGCGGGCATGACCGACCACTACGCCATCCGCCTGGCGGAGCAGCTGCAGCCGGGCATCAGCCGGGGGGCCTTCGCCCGCGTGCCGCTGGTGTAGGGGCGCGCCTTTTCTCCCCCTCGCCAAAATGCCTGATGCGAGTCATTCTTCCGTAGGGGCGCACCTGTGTGTGCGCCCAGGGCAGACACACAGGTCTGCCCCTACGCCTAGCCATCGGGAAGTGCCATGACCCACCAAGACCAAGCCCAACCCACGGTCAGCCCGTGGCGGAAGCTGATGCTGGGCGGCGACCTGCCCGCCGTGCGCCGCCGCATGGTCCTGGGTTGCGTGGCGGGGTTTGCCGCGGCGGCCATTGACCTGGCCGTGGCCGTCATGTCATTCGGGGCCGTGGACCCGGAAGGCCAGGCGTTGTTCCAGGGGGGAAAGTGGGTCTTGGCCTTAGTGCTGGTGGAGGCAGCCTTGCTGGCCGCCCTGTCCAGGGGGGTGGTGAAGCGGCGGCGGGATGCGGCTACGGCGCTGTTCTTTTACTTCCTGGCCAGCAAGGGCATCGCCTACGCCATGGGGTCGGGCAACATGACCGGCCTGCCGGTGCAGATACTGCTGGGCTACCTGCTCTTCCAGGGGATGCGAGGCGCCTATACCTACCACCACCTGACCCACCCGGCGTATCCGGGGGCAGCGGGGGAGCCAGGCTCTCCACAGCCTTAAAATAAAGCCAAGGTGAAATCTACATGCCCCCTAATTCCTCTCTAGCGGGAGTAAGGGACAATGGGCCGGGATTAGGAGATTGGGGGATTACCGTTGAATTGAACCCCTAATCCCCAAATCCCGGCGAGATATTTTACTAATGCGGGTCTCACTGTGATTTCAGTTTAGCCCAGGTCCGCCAGCTGGCGCCCCTGGCCCGGCGCCGCGGTCGCCACCAGGACGTACCGCTCCCCGTTCCAACGGAATACTGCGCCCAGGCCGCACAGCTTATCTTTCAAATCGGCGATGCGGGCGTTGGCCTCCCCGGTGGAACCCAGTCCTTTGGCGTCCCCATAGGTCGTGCCGTAATTCTGCTCCCAATCATTGAGCTGGGCCAGGATGGTCTGGATCTCCCGCAGGCGGCCCGGCTCCCGGCTCCCCACGCTGTCGCCCCGCGCCACGTCAGATGGCGGGGTGGGTCAGGGCGCCGGTTGTGGGGTCGGCCACCACCGAGTACTCCCAGGTCTTCTCCTCGATGGGCGTAGCGCTGATGGAGCCGCTGGTGGTCAGCGGCAGGTCGGCGAGCCAGTAGAGACCAGTCTTGAACTTGAACTTGGTCTCGTCCCCCGGGTCAAAGTTATAGGCCGGCGGACCGGGATCGTCGGTGGCAAAGAACCCCGTGTCCGTGAGGTTGTAGTTCCACCGGCTGGTGGCGTCGCTCCAGTACACCGGGTCCGCGTCCACTGAGTCCACCTGCATGGACGGAAAGTTGGCGTCCACCAGACTGCCGTACATCTTCACCTTCCAGAAGCTGCCGCCCGCGAACTTGCCATGACCCTGAATGTTGTTGACGAGGGCTATTTTGTGGTCGTCCAGGGGAATGGGCACGGTTACGTCGAAGTGGATTACCTTGTGGGACGTCTTGCCCGAATCCACGTAACTGTCGTTGGAGAAGGAGAGGCTGGGCACCACTTCGGTAGAGGTTGGCGCTGCCGGCGCCGCCGGGGGCGCCACGGCGGGCGGCAAAGACTGCCCAGTGCCCAATGAGGGTCTTTCTCCCCAGGCCGGGCGTTGGGAAGAGCCTCGGGTGCGAGGTTCGGAGTGGCCCACGGTCTCGTCCCCCGTCTCATCGCCCCGGACCTCCGAGGAGCCGCCGGAATTCCCCCGCTTCAGCGTGGTCTCCACGGTTACCGGCGGCCCGGCAAACACCGACATGCGACCGAAATCGTGCTCCACCGGGGCTACCTGGCGGCCGGACATGCCCGCCGCCCGGCCCGCGGCTTCATCACGCCGGGGCAAGCTTGCTGGGCCGCTCCCTCGGTTGCTGACAGGTTTCCGGGCAAACTGGCGCATCTGGTCTACTCCTGTGGGGATCGTGCCGGCAAGCGCCGGCCTCACCCGGCGATGGCCGCCGGGTGGCCTCCCCCTACCTGGCCTGGAAGGCGGGCATGACCCCCTGGGCGAACTTGGTGAGCTGGTCCTTGAACACCTGGCGGGGCATGCCCATCACCGCCGCCACGTTCACCCGCTCCACGCCGGGGTACTTCTCCTCCAGGCCCTTCAGGTGGTCCACGATCATCTCCGCCGGGCCGCACAGCCAGGAGCCGCCCTTGACCGCGCCCTCCAGGGTGGGCAACTCCACGCCGCGCCGGCGGCTGGAGTCGGCCACCGCGGTAATCTGCTCCGCCTTCAGGGGCAGCAGGCCCAGGGGCGCCGCGAACTTCATGGCCTCCTCAAAGTAGGGACGGGCCAGATCAATGGCCTTCTTCTGGGTATCGGCGATGAACATGCGGAAGCCCAGGGCGGTGTCCTCCCCCAGAGCCAGGTCCCGCCCGTGGGACGCGCAGGCGTCGCGGTACATGGTCAGGCGCTGCCCCAGCAACGGCTCGGGGGTGGTGGCCAGCAGGGCGCGGATGCCCTTCTTCGCCATGAAGTCGATGCCCCGGGGGTTGCCGCTGACCAGGGGCTGCCAGACCTCCACCGGGCCGTGGGTGGGCCGGGGCACCAGGCTCAGCTTCTCCAGGGTGTAGCCGCGGTAGGGCACCCGCGCCGGGATGCGGAAGTGCTTGCCCTGGTGGGAGAAGGACTCCTGGGTGAAGGCCTTGAGGATAACCTCAATCTGCTCCTCGAACAGCTCCCGGTTGGCCTCCCCGTCCAGCATGGGCGAGCCGAAGGTCTCCACCTCCCGGCTGTGGTAGCCCCGGCCCACGCCGAAGATCACCCGGCCGTTGGTCAGGATGTCGGCCATGGCGAAGTCCTCGGCCAGGCGCAGGGGGTGCCACATGGGGGTGATGTTGAAGCCGCAGCCGAACTTGAGGCGGTCGGTCTGGGTGGCCAGGTAGAGGCCCATCATGAGTAAATTGGGGATGCACTCGTACCCCTCGGGCTGGAAGTGGTGCTCAGCCATCCACAGCTCGTCGTAGCCCAGCTTGTCCAGGTGCTGGGCAAAGTCCAACGCCCAGTCAAAGGCCTGGGCCAGCTTCTCGTTGGGGTAGGAGCGGTCGTTGGCGGGGGTGCCCTGCAGGCCCAGGTGGTCATCCACAATGTGCCCGGCGTAGGATGCGCTGAAGCTGTGGATCACGCGTTGACCTCCCACTGGCAGTGTTTCACTGGCTTAGTTTAGGCCGATGCTACCCTGGCGGCAAAGGGTTGTCAACGCGGGGCGGTGCTCGGTAGTGGGTCAGATAGGTCCTCGTCTTTCCGACGCGAGCCGGAATCCACCAGAGCATCTCAACCACGGTCGTACCTGGACACCGGCCTTCGCCGGTGAGACGGATAGCGTCCCCGCTCCCTGCCGTAACAAACTGACCCACTACCCGCTGCTCCGCCATGCCACTGCATATCCAACTACTAATCCCCCAATCCCGGCCCATAACGGTATCCCGCCGGGATTGGGGGATACGTGGTGAAGAGGAGATAAGGCAGTCCGCGCTCGCCACTGCCGCTACCGGGGCGGCGGTGCGGGCGCCGGGTTGAACAACTCCAACCCGATGGTGGCCGGGAACACCCGGGCGATCTCGTCCACGGTCCAGCGGCCCTGCTTCTGCATGGTCTTCACCGGCTCGGGCTCGTTGAGCAGCGCCACCAGGCCGCCGGTGACGTAGAAGACGTGGCCGTTGACGTGGGCCGCCTGGTCCGAGGCCAGCCAGGCGGCGAAGGGCGCCACGTCGTCGGCCTCGCCCCGCAGGGCCGGGGCGGTGCCGCCGACGATGCCCCGGGCCGAGCGCAGGGTGGTGGCTTCCTCCGGGACGCTGCCGATCATGCGGGTGTTGGCGCTGGGGGCGATGGAGTTGGCGGTGACCCCGTAACGGCCCAGGTCCCGGGCCACCACCCGGGTGAAGCCGGCAATGCCGTCCTTGGCCGCGCCGTAGTTGGCCTGGCCCGAGTTGCCGTACAGCCCCGAGGTGGAGCTGAAGGTGATGACGCGCCCGGACCGCTGCTGGCGGAACAGGATGGAGGCGTGCTTGACGATGGTGAAGGTGCCCTTGAGGTGCACAGCAATGACGTCGTCCCACTCCTGCTCGCTCATGTTGAAGATCATGCGGTCTCTTAATATCCCGGCGCAGGTGACCACGATGTCCAGCCTGCCGAAGCGGTCCATGGCGGTCTGGACGATCTTCTCGCCGCCGGTCATGGTGGTCACCGACTCGGCGCAGGCGACGCCATTGCCGCCGTCCTCCCTGATCTCGTTGACCACCTGCTGGGCGATGGACTGGTCGAAGCCGCTGCCGTCCACGTTGACGCCGGGGTCCACCACCACCACGCTGGCCCCCTGGGCGGCCATGAGCTTGGCCACGCCGCGGCCCACGCCCCGGCCCGCGCCGGTGACGACGGCTACCTTGCCTTGCAGAAGATTGTCCATATAAATGCCACCCAAATTTCGTTAGCATTTGCTGTCGTGACTACCTCTATCCCCTGTAGGCTTCCCTCCTGTGAAGCACACGGTAGATGGTAATAGTCTCAGTCGTTGTGTCTAGATCTAGTCGAACCCGCCAGTCCCCCACTCTGAGCCGCCATTCATCACCACTGCCTTGCATGCGCCGCAGTTCACCCAGGCCGGTGGCAGCCAGGCGCTGAACCGCCTCGCGGACCCTTCTGGCTACGTTGCGATCCAGACGCCTCATATCCCGCAGGGCTGGCCCAGACCAGGACACCT
>JBGPJN010000043.1:0-15801 GCA_041485445.1 Dehalococcoidia bacterium | reverse complement strand
GCCGTCGATGCCCTCGTCGAATCGAAGTATGGCAAGGGGGGCGCCTACGGTGAGACCAAGTACTTTGATCAGATCTTCAAGCCAGGGTTAGGCGGCCGGTATCTGGACGAGGTGCCGCACTATCCAGACGAAGTGATCGCTTGCGCCAAGGACATCTGCAACTATATCTACGACACCTATGGCCGGTTTCCCGCGCACGTCGACGCCATGTATGCGCCTGGCACCTGGGTCCAGGCCCACCATTTAGACCTGGAATACTACGACCACCTGTTCGCCGGAGGCTACAGTGACACCCAGGCCAACCACCAACGGCTGTGGCACGGCGCGCCGTGAGGGCAGCAAGCAGGGCGCAGGCAATACGCCTTGCTTTTTGTGACCCTGGGCTGTTCTCAATCCCTGAAGGGAATCCTCAGTTCACAGTATTGGATTTTCAGTATGGTAAAAGTCGCCACCACGGTTACGGCAGCGATTGCCGCCCGACGTGAGTCGTTTTACGTATGGCTGGTCCCGGGAGTGTTCTTTGACCAGCTGCACACGGTACTGCCGGACACCCGGTTCATTCCGGGCGTAGCCAAGACCACCGACACCAGCGGCCCTTGGGACGTGCCCGGCTCCCACCGCATCGTTCACCTGACGGATGGAAACTCCGCGCGGGAGGAGGTGACGGCGGCGGACACGCCGGACTACTTCGCCTACAAAGTGACGGGGTTCACCGCCCCCGTCATTCGCCGTCTGGTTAAGGAAGCGCGCGGACAGTGGTGGTTCACTGAGGAAGGCCCCGGCACTCGGGCCAAGTGGACGTACACCTTCGAGGGCAAGTCGGTGCTGGCGGCCCTGCCGCTCCTGCCCATGGTCAAGATCTTCTGGAAGCGGTCCATGAAGGGGGCCATGAAAATCGTCAAAGAACGCGCCGAGAAAGAGGTGGCTAAGGCAGCGCCATGACCACGTGGGACTTTGATCTGACCGCCCTTCACGGGCCGCAGGGAATGACCGACGAGGACCGGGCCTACCGTGGCTCTAGATATGCGGAGGTCCGTGAGGCGCTATACGCCAACCCATACCGCGGGGGCCGGAGCGGCCAAATGCCCGGCCCGCTCCCCATGTTCAAGTCCACCATCCACAACGCCTGGTGCGGCGCGCTGCCCGGGGGTCGTCCCGACCAGCTCAGGCAAGCCACGGCCCGTATCGTCGACTCCAAGTCGGACCTGCGCTGGGGACCCGACGGCAAGGGTTATCGGAAAATCCTCTCGCCCAACGGAATCTGTGTCCTGGGGATGTGGGAGGTTACCGAGGAGACCCAGTACACCGGCTACTTCAAGAAGGGCGCCAGGGGACTGTTCATCGGACGGTACTCCTCCGACGGCAACGAGACCCGGCGCGGCCAGCGGCGTTCGTTGAGCCTGGCCGGCAAGATCTACCCTACTGCCGATCCCAACCATCCCACTCCCCTGGTGGCGGCGAGCTTCATGTCCCAGGAGGACCTGGGCGGCATGCGCACTCCGTACATCAACGATGCGGAACTGCGCAACGAGCCCAACGTGACCGCCTACCGGCGCGGAATCTACATCCTGGTCATGCTCCGTGCGGGCAGGCACTTCGTGCCTCTGGACAAGGTGCCGGACATTCGGCAGCTTTATGAGATCGCTGAGCTGGGCAAGCCCGAGAGCGAGCCCACGAGGACTCCCCGGTACATGTTGCTCAAGATGGCGCCGGGTCAGCCTCGCATCGAAGGCGCCAAGCTGGACTTCCGGGACGAGGTCTACGCGCATCTCTTCAAGCTGGGCGATGCGGAGCCCACCGGCCCCATCGTCTTCGACCTCTCGGTGTCCAACACGGGAAAGAGACGGGGCATCCCCGGTTTCTTGCGCGTCAAGGTCACCGACTGGCAACGCATCGGCCGGGTGACCATCACCGAGGCTGTCGCCTCGTACAATGGTGACCATGTCATCCATTTCCACCACCCTGGCTGGCGCGACAACGCCAACGATCCATCCACCGCCATCCGGTCGGGCGAGCGGCGAGTCCGGCATTAGCCGGCGGACTTGGGGTGGCCGTTGCAGCGGTCGCCTGCAGGGACGGCGGCGACGGTCAAAGGCTCTGCCGGGGCGCTGGAACCGAGGAAGAGAAGCGGTAGCTGGGAGTAGCGCGGCATGAGAGACCGGTTCGATGTGATCGTCGTGGGCAGCGGTTTCGGTGGCGCAATCACGGCGGGGCGTCTGGCCGAGGGCGGCGCCCGCGTGCTCGTCCTGGAACGGGGCAGGCGCTGGACCAAGGACCGGTACCCGCGCAAGTCCACCGACCCCTGGGTCTACGAGCACACCCGGCCCCAAAAACACAACGGCTGGCTGGACCTGCGGCTGTTCCCCCGGATGATCGTGGTGCAGGGCGCCGGGGTCGGCGGCGGCTCTCTTTGCTACTCCAGCGTCGTCATGGAGGCGAACCCTGACCTCTTCGACAGGGGGTGGCCCCAGGAGATCACTTACAACGAGCTAAGGCCCTACTACGAGAAGGTCAGGGCCATGCTCAAAGTCCGGCCCATCCCGCCGAGACAGCACACCACCCGCTACCGGCTGCTCCAAGAGGCGGCCGAGAAGCTGGGGTACAAGGACCGGTTCAGCAGTGTGCCGCTGGCCATCTCCTTTGACGACCAATGGAACTACGACCTTGACGACCCCCTCAACCCTAAACACTCCAAGGAGTTCGTCAACGAGCAGGGCCAGCAACAGGGCACCTGTGTCCACCTGGGCAACTGCGACATTGGGTGCGACGTGCAGGCCAAGAACAGCCTCGACCTCAATTATATCCCTCTCGCGGAGCGCCACGGGGCCACGGTCCGGCCCCTGCACCTGGTGCGGCGCATCGAACCCGACGGCGATGGCTACCGTGTTGTTTTCGACCGCATCGAAAATGGCCGCCTGATTCCGGGCAGCGAGCGTGCGGAGAAGGTGGTCCTGGCGGCGGGCTCCATCGGCACCACCGAGTTGCTGCTGCGCTGCCGGGACCAGTACGGCACCCTGCCCAACGTCAGCCGCCGGCTGGGCAAGGGGTGGAGCCCCAACGCCAACTTTCTGACGCCGGACTTCTTCTCCGACGGCAACCGGGTCATGCAGGGCATCGGACCCACCATATCGGCGGGCCTGGAGTTCATGGACGGCAGCGTGAACGGACAGCGCTTCTTCATCGAAGACGACGGGTTCCCCAACGTCATCTCCAACGCGCTGCGGGCCCGGCTGGCCTCGCCGGTGATGCAGCCCCTGGCGTGGCTGCTGGGGCGCCATCTCAGGCGCGGCCTGTCGGAAGGGAATCCCACCCGCAACCTGATGATCTGGTTGGGAGAGGGCATTGACGCGGCCGACGGCGAGCTGCGGATGCGTCGCCGGGTGCTGGCGCCGTGGCAGAAGGATATCGGCCTCAAGTGGCGGGTAGATGCGTCGCGGGGGGTGGCGGACGCCATCCTCCAGATGCACCAGCGCCTGTCGGCGGCGGCCGGCGGCCGGATCTACCTGCCCTTGTATTGGCGGCTGCTGAAAGGCATGGTCTCGGTACATCCCCTGGGGGGCTGCGCCCTGGGCCGCGGCGCGGCGGACGGCGTCGTGGACCATACGGGCGCGGTCTTCGGCTACAACAACCTGTTTGTTGCCGATGGCGCCATCCTTCCCACCGCGGTGGGGCGTAACCCTTCGATGACCATCGGTGCGCTGGCGGAGCGTATCGCCAGTATCATGCTGCGCCACTAGCGGTTTGGAGAGTGCGCCGGGTTTCGGTCCACAGGCTGACCGGGCCGTGTTGCGCGGGGCCGCCGTGGAGCAGGGACCTTCAGCCGGGGCTCGGTGGGCCAAAGCACCGATACCTGCGCACGCGGGAGTTTCCACCGTTGTGTCATAGTATGGACGTTGGTGGCGCATTCCGTGGACAGGGTGCCCGGCGTGGGCTGGGCATTTCGGGTTAAGCAGTGTGAACACGTGGCTGAGAGCGTACTCGATCCTGGTGTGGCTGGGAATCCTGGTAAATGCCATATTCTGGGTGCCCGCGCTGTTCGCTCCCCAGGTGACCATCAGGGTTCTGGCGCTGGACCCGAACTTTTCCACGGTCTGGCTGCGCAACACCGGAATGCTGCTGATTCTTGTAGCCATCTTCAATGCTGGGGCGGCGCGTGCTCCCCATCAATACCCGATGTTCGCCTGGCTGGTAGTGGTGGCACGGCTGATTGCCGCCTCATTCTTCCTGGAGATCTGGCTTTTTGATGGGCTGCACTCATCAGACCGGCCAGATGTATTCATGTGGTTCTTCCTGGTAGACGCCTCTTTCGGGACTGTTAAGGGAGTTCTCCTGTATTTAGGACTGTCTCGGGCGGCCAAGGGGTAAAGCGTGTGCCAGGCGAAGTGGTGAAGGAATCTCAGTCAAATATACTTACCAGTGCACAAACTTCGGGATGCCTACGTGTGTGAGGCCGGACATCCCATCGTCTTCAATCAGCAGCCAGGCGGGGTTGGTTCTGAATTGTCACGGTTGGATTAGAGTTAGGCCTGGGGACCGGGAGGCTGCGCTCCTTGAGAAGAGTTAACGATCCTTGCCTCTCCCATTGCCCTGTGCGCTGCTCTCTAAAGCTCCTTCTTGTCCACATGACGCCGCCCCACCCATTGCCTTGACCACTTTGGCAATTTTGCGATAGAGTCAAAGTCAAAATTGGAAGATAATGCATAGTTCCGCGCAACACGCCGCCTGCGGATGTTGTGCGCCTAATCGCGGGCTGGCGACTGGTAAGACGTCCAGTGCACCTGGCAAATCTTGGATGGAGGAGATTCACCATGCCGTTCTACACAAGAGGTACTACCCGCATCTACTACGAAGAGGCCGGTTCTGGATTCCCCCTGCTGATCATCCCAGGCGGTGGACTGAACTCCTCCTTGCATTCCCTGCGGGCCAACTCGCCCTTCAACCCCATGGAAAGGTTCAAGAACGACTTCCGGTGTATCGCCGCAGACCTGCGCAACTCCAATACCGGCCAGTCCACCGGCCCCCTGGAGGTGGACCAACCGTGGGACGCCTACTCCCTTGACCAGCTGGGACTGATGGACCACCTGAGAATCCGGGAGTTCGGGATCATCGGCTTTTGCATCGGCGGCCCGATGATCTACAACATTCTCAGGCTGGGCCGAGGGCGTGTGGTGGCGGCTGCGGCCATGCAGCCCAGCGGTTTCAGGGCTGAGCTACCGGACCTTTCCTACCAGAACAATATAAAGGGCTGGGGGCCGGAGCTCTGCAAGCGGCGCCCTGACATCAACATGACCATGGTCCATGACTTTCTCACCAACATGTACACAAGACGCGCCGACTTTGTCTACACCGTTACGCGAGAGTTCATGCGTTCGATGCAGACGCCGCTGCTGATAGCGCCCGACGACGTGCCCGCGCACCCATACAAGGTAGCGATGGAGGTGGCCAGCCTTGCCCCCAATGCCGAGGTGACCAATTACCCCTGGAAGGATTCGCAGGAACACATTGACCAGGTGGCAGAGCACGCACTTCGGTTCCTCAAGGCGCACGCGCCCGTAAGAGCCTAAGAATCCATCAGCGCTGAAGGTGATCATGCCGTCAATGTGACCATACCCCTGGTTCTGAGGAGGCTTTCAAGGGGAGAGAGGCATCTGTGCAGATTGATGCCTCTCTCCTCTTGTTGGGATACGCCTTTATCGCGGATTATCGCGGATTTGAGGCGCCTGACAACATACAATTCCTCTGGAGATGTCATCCAACTTATGAGAGGAGGCATCGCACACATGGCGCCACAAATACCCACCGAGCAACAGGTGCTGGAGTACTTCAACACCCTGAGCAATTGGGGCCGCTGGGGAGAAAACGACCAGCTGGGCACCCTGAACTTGATCACCGACGAAAAGCGCCAGCAGGCCGCGGCATTGGTGCGCAGCGGCATCTGCGTGGGCTGCGCCCGGCCCATCCTCACCGAGCCGGCGGTGGACACCCCCATCCCGCCGCTCCATTTCATGATCGAGAGCGGGGAGGGATTCAACTTGCCCTCCGCGGAGGCCCGGGGACCCCGGCAGGCTGTGTTCGACATTATCAGCGTGGCCTACCACGGGCTGAGCATTACCCACTTGGACGCCCTCTGCCATGTGTTCTGGAACGGCCAGATGTACGGCGGCCGCCCGGCCGAGCTGGTCACCACCCGCGCCGGCGCCTCGGTCAACGACATCGCCGTGGCCCGGCATGGAATCCAGACCCGTGGGGTGCTTCTGGACATTACTCGGGTCCGTCGCCAGGAATGGCTGGAGGCGGGGGAGCCGGT
Organism: Dehalococcoidia bacterium; assembly: GCA_041485445.1. Classification (GTDB taxonomy): domain Bacteria; phylum Chloroflexota; class Dehalococcoidia; order Lucifugimonadales; family UBA3495; genus SHYG01. The sequence goes on along the minus strand of JBGPJN010000043.1, from coordinate 9,494 downwards.
GTTCGTGGAAGACCTGGAGGCCGCTGAGTCGGCCCAGGGAATTAGAGTGGAAGAGGGCGACGCCCTCTGCCTGCGCCTGGGCTGGTACAAGCGCCGGCTGGCCCACGGACCGGTGGCGCGGGCCGCCGGACGTCCCGGGTTGCACGCCCAGACTCTGCCCTGGCTAAGGGAGCGTGGCGTTTCCCTACTGGCCGCAGACGCTTCCCATGATGTGAGTCCCAGTGGGTACAACTCCCTGGACATACCCATCCACCAGGTGGGCATTGTGGCCATGGGCCTGTGGCTGATCGACGCCGCCGACTTTGACCCGCTGGCGGCTCAGTGCCAGGCCCTGGGACGCTGGGACTTCATGTTTACGGTGGCCGCTTTGAACTTTCCCACGGCCACCGGGTGCCCGGTGACCCCCCTGGCTACCTTCTAACCCGGGCTAACCCGGGGCAAGACCATCGGCCTCGATTCCAATGTGATTTCTCTGCACTATGGTCGGGACCGCGTAAATGTTTCGTGTCCCGTTTTTGCCGAAGAGTCGCCTCAGTCGACACGCAGTTCACGGCCGGCATCCGACGCTTTTTTGAGTGTATCAACAAAGCGATGCAGGTCAACCGCCATATCGAACGTCGGCAGACGGCTCTGGCCGGTCCGGATCGCTTCGGCGAACAGGGCATACATCTGCCCGACGTTGAACGGATCACCGCGGGGGAAGTCGGCCGGGACAAAAACAAAACGCTCGGGTATGGCCAGGTCCTTTAATGCGTGGCTTTTCTGTGCGCCTTGCACGCGTAGCATCTCACCGCGCTGAGACGAGACGCTCCCGGTGGTGACCAGCGTGCCTTCCCGCCCGTAGATCTCCATGCGAAAGCCGCTGCCGGCCCATGGGACAGCTCCCACATGGACCGAAGCCGCCGCGCCGCTCTCCAGCTGTCCGCAGACTCGCACATTGTCCGGGGAGGTGACATCCACGAATTGCTGGGTATCGGTCTGGTACCATTGCTGTGTCTGAGTCGTGACCATGCACGCGACCCGTGTGAAGTTACCTGCCACGAAGCGCAAAGCGTCGATGACGTGGCCGTTGGCGATGGTCAGGGTGTTGGCGCCTAAGCTGGCATCGCGCTGCCAGGTGCGGCTGGAATGGCGTTCCAACGCGCCGTCACGCATAGTGGTGACGTGACAAGACAGCACCTTGCCCACATAGCCAGTCTCGATCAGTTCCTTGACATATAGCAATGCGGGGCTGACCCGCGATTGCAGGCCAACGGCGGTCTGCACCCCTTTGGCCCGAGCAAGCGTTGCCAGTCCTTCGGCCTCGGCGGTAGTCCGGCCCAGTGGCCACTCGGTGTAGACGTGCTTGCCGGCTTCGATGGCGGCCTTAGTTGGCGCATAGTGCGATGGCACCCGCACGACCACGGCCACCGCATCAATCTCTGGGGAAGCCACCATTGCCCGGAAATCGTGGAAGGCCAATTTCGCTCCAAATGCTTGCCGCGCCTCTTCCGCGCTTTCAGGCCTGGTGGTGCAGACTGCGGTAAGCTCGACATCCGGACTGGCCAATAGCGCCGGGAAGTGCGACTGGGATGCCCAGGTTGATTGAACGTTGGCTCCCACAAACCCCAGGCGAATCTTGTTTGACACGACTCATTCTCCTCAACGTGGTGGCTTTCTGCACGTGGTGGCATCCTGCGTAAGTTTAGAGATGCCAGCGCGACGCGTCAATTTCTCTTTGCATCGGCAGGGCAATCGCATATTAGCGGTCCTGCTTAACAACGAAGGCAGGGGAGGCAATGAGTAGAGTAGCTCCATCTGGGGGTAAGAAGGTGGGATTGAGATGGAGCAAGACCCTCTGCTCAGCTTGCGGCGACACTTTGAAGGATTGCAGGACCTGCGCGCCGCGCGGGCTACCAGGCTGCTGAAGAATAGGTTGGGTGAATCATTTGAACCCTCGTCCGAGACGCCGGCACTTGGTAAATAGGGTCCTACGGCCCTATGGTGGACCATTTTGGAGGGGTTTGCCCTTCTCGTCTAGCCCCTTGGGGGCCCCGACGAGTCGGGGCTACCCCCTGGGCAGGTCACGCGGCCGGAGCAACCGCAGCGTCCTTGCGCCGGAGAAGTAGCTTTGCCATCCGTACCAGGTTGTAGGCGGCGGCGACCAGGTAGCCCGCCAGCCCAGTGCGGTCCACCCCGTGGTGGCGGGTCCGGCGGAAGCCGCCCACCGTTTTCGTCCACCCGAAGATTTCCTCGACCCGATCAGCCGCGCTTCGCCGTCCGTCGTACTCTGGTGGGTGGTCCTTCCGCTGAAGGACTGCGCTTCTCCCCATGAAAGTCCACCGACGGATTGCCCGGGTCATCGTCGGTAGTCTTGGGGGGATCCCCACACCGCCGCTGGAAGCTCTTGAAGCTGGCGGCCGCCTCTATCGGCGAGTCTTCCACGGTGAAGTGTTTGTCGGACAGCAGCCCGCGGGCATCGGCCGCGACCACCACCTCCTCAAAGAGTGCCTGCCCCACCCGGTGCCGGAGGAGGCGCTCCCGGTTCTTAGTAAACACCGTGGGATCGAAGCTGGATTCCACGAGACTCATGTCCAGGAACCAGCGGAACAGCAGGTTGTACTCCAGTTGTTCGCAGAAGAAACGCTCACTGCGCACCGAGTAGAGGGCGATGAGGAGGGACGCCTTCAGTCCTTCAGCCGAGGGACTCGGGCGGGATGGAGGGCCGGCGGGAGATCAGTGCTGTCAAAGACCAGGAGCGGCGACTGGTCAAACTCTACGCCCTGGGCGAGATTGACGACAACTACATTCGACAGCACGCGGGGCCCACGCGGAGCCATTGAAGGTCCAGCGCCAGGGCAATGAGGCGGAGTTGTCCCGGCTTGAGGCGCAGGTGGGGGCGGTAAAGGACCTGGACCGAGTAGAAGGCAACCTCATGGCCTTCTGCGATCAGGTTCGCCAGAGGGTGGCGGCCTTAGGCTTCGACGAACAACGGTTGGCGCTGCAGGCGCTGGAAATCAAGGCTGTCGCGACCGAAGCGTCAGTGCGCGTACAAGGCGTTGTGGTGAACGAATCTGAGTTAGATATACTCACCATTGAACAAACATCGGCATGACCACGTGCAGGTAGTCGTCGGAGTTGGTGGGCCGGAACACCCCCGGGCTGGAGGCCGTGGTGGTCTCCAGCGCCAGCACCCCCGCGTCCAACACTCCCAGCACGTCCATCAAGTAGCGGCTGTTGAAGGCGATCTTGGACTCGGCCCCTTCCATCGCCTCGGCATCCACCTCGTCGCGGTGCTCCCCCACCTCCTCCGACCGCGCCGATATGATGGCCTTGGGATGGGCCTCGCCCTCGCCGGCGGGCACCATCTGCAGCCGGATGATGTTGCTGCCGTCCCGGGCGAAGATGGCCGCGGTGCGGGTGGCGCGCAGCAGGGTGGTCAGGTCAAACAGGGTGCGAGTCTGGTACTTCTGGGGGACCAGCTGCTCGTAGTTGGGGAACGCCCCCTGCAAAAGCTGGGACACCAGCTCCACCCGGTCCAGCTTGAACAGCACCTGGCCGCGGGCGGGGGTCATGGTAATCTCCACCGGCTCGGACTCGTCCCCCAGCAGCCGGTTCAGCTCGTTCAGGGTCTTGGCCGGGATCACCACGCGGGTCTCCGTGGCCACCGGCTGGAGCAGCGGGCCCTGCTGCACGGCCAGGCGGAAGCCGTCGGCCGCCGCCAGGGTGAACCGTCCGCCCGTTAGCTTCAGCTCCACCCCCGTGAGCACGGGGCGAGACTCTTCCGTGGCAGCGGCAAAGGTGACCCGTCCGATGGCGGCCCGCAGGACGGCGGGCGCTATCTTGGCGTGGATGCCCTCGGCCACGTTGGGTATGGGTGGGAACTCGTTGGCGTCGGTGCCGTGTATTCGGGCCTGGGCCCGCGCGCAGCGCAGCACCAACTCTCCCCCGCCTGGCGCCAGCTCCAGGTCAATGCGCTCACTGGGCAGCGAGTTGACGAACTCGGTAAGCAGGCGGGCGGGCACGGTAATGTCCCCTTCCTCCTCGATCATTCCCCCCACCCAGGTGGTGATGGCGATCTCCAGATTGGTGGCCGAGAGCTTGAGCATGGACTGGTGGGCGCTAAGCAGCACGTTCTGCGTCACGGGCAGGGTAGTGCGGGTGGCCACGGCGCGGCCCACGACGGCCAGCCCGCGGCTGAGGTTTTCCTGGAGACACGACAGTTTCATTTTGGGACCGCCTGAATCAAGGTGGGCCGGAGACAACTTTGCCCGGCATTGGCATCGGTGGGCACAGGCCGATTGGTGCAGGCTATTATGGCACCGGCCACCGGCCCTGACAACACCGTCGTGACGCCGCAACTGCTCAGACTTGATGGGGCGCCATTGGCCAAAGCCGCCCGGAAAATCCGGATTTGGTGTGCTTACTGGTCCATGGGCTCGGTGAGCGAAGTGTCAAACCGGCTCTCAGGGATTGGCATGCCGATATGTGCCGCTTCTGGCGGTAAGCGCAAGGGTGCCCCAGGGCCGGCACTGTTCACACCGCCGTAATAAGCTGTTAACACCGTCGTTACATTCCGGCAATGTCCTAGAAACATGTCTTTCCCACAATAAATAGTGTTGGAAAATCCTCAAGCCAGCCTGGTTTGGAATCGTCAACCGCCAAACCCGCTCCGGGAGCTGGCCTTGGGAGGGAGTAGTCGTGAAGGAGATTATGGCGGTGGTCCGCCCCGAACGCCGCGAGGCTACTCTGGAGGCCTTGCGCAAGCTGGGCGTTCCAGAAACGGCCCACGTGCGGGTGATGGGCCGGGGTCGCCAGCAAGGGCTCCAGTACCTGCGCCGGGCCCAGGGCGAGCAGCAATCGGGCATGGCGTTCCTATCCAAGCGCCTGGTCTCCTGGCTGGTGCCCGACGAGCAGGTGGATCAGACGGTGCGCACCCTGATCCAGGTGAACCAGACGGGCAACCACGGCGACGGCAAGATCTTTGTTTGCCCGGTGGACGAAGCCTGAAGCCCTGACCGGGACTTGCCAAGGACTTTTATATACCGGCGACGGGAGTAGGCAGAGATGGCGGTTCGGGAAGGCGTCAACTATCCCAAGTTCAAGGACCAGTTCGCGGTGATGGACTTTGAGGCCGACCCGCTGCCGGTGCTGTCGCTGTTCCCCATGCCGGCGGCAACCTATCTGGAGGACTGGCGCATCACCTTCACCGACGTGAACAGCCAGCGCCGGGTATTGACCGGCCCCCAGTTGCTGAAACTGCCCCGCGTCCACGAGCGGGTCCCTCTGGTGTGCCAGATTTTCAACTGGTCGGAGGAGCCCGAAATGACGGGGGTGCGGCTGGTGGACGTGCTGGACGCCCTGGACATTGATGCGCCCGAGGGCGGGTACTTCGCCTTCCACTCCGCCGACGGGCTGTACTTTGAGGGCTTGCCCCGCACCATGGCGCGGGACCCCCGGGTGCTGCTGGCCTTTGGGTTGGCGGGCGAACCCCTGCCCCGGGAGTACGGCGGTCCAGTGCGTCTGCTGGTGCCCTTCCTGCAGGGCTACAAGAGCGTCAAGTGGGTGCACATGGTGCGGGCCTACCGCAAAGACCCGGTGGGGATCAAGCGGTTGCTGGGCCAGAGCCGCACCGCGGTGCTGGGCGCGGCTGGGCAGGAGTTGGCAGGGGTGGTAGTGGGCCGGATGGGCGACGGCGACAGCACGCTGGAGATTTAGGGACGTATGACCGAGGGACACCGGCCAACGTTAATCGCCTCCTTCCTTCACTTTGACGTGAGCTTCATGCTCTGGGTGCTGCTGGGCGCCCTGGGCATCTACATCGCCGAGAGTGTGGGCCTCAGCCCAGGCCAGAAGGGGCTGATGGTGGCAGTGCCCATCCTCAGCGGCGCACTGCTGCGCGTACCCCTGGGCCTGCTCAGCGACCGTTGGGGGGGCAGGCGCACCGGCGCGGCGTTGCTGGTCTTTCTGTTTGTGCCGCTTACTCTGGGCTGGCAGATGGCCGATAGCCTCCCCAGGTTGCTGGCCATCGGGCTGCTGCTGGGGGCGGCGGGCGCCTCCTTTGCGGTGGCGCTCCCCCTGGCCAGCCGCTGGTATCCCGCGGAACGCCAGGGCCTGGTTATGGGCATCGCCGCCGCCGGCAACAGCGGCACCGTCATCGCCAACCTGCTGGCTCCCAAGCTGGCCGGCATATATGGTTGGAACACCGTGCTGGCCCTGGCCATGCTGCCCCTGGCCGTAGTCCTGGTGGCCTTTGTGCTGATGGCCAAGGACAACCCGGCGCCGGCCCAGCAGCGACCGGCGTCCCTGGGCGGCCGGGCCGCGGCCCTGAAACAGGGCGACCTGTGGTGGTTCTGCCTGTTCTACAGCGTGACCTTTGGCGGCTATGTGGGGCTGAGCAGCTTCCTGCCCCTATTCCTGCGGGACCAGTACCAGGTGAGCCCGGTCACCGCCGGCTATCTCACTGCGCTGGCCGCCGTGGTGGGCAGCGTCCTGCGCCCGGCCGGCGGCTACCTGGCCGACCGGGTAGGTGGGGTGGGGTTGCTGTCGATGCTGCTTCTGGGCATCGGCCTGGTCTACGCCGCGGCCAGCCTGCTGCCCGCCCTGGCGCTGATGATGGCCCTGGTGGTATTGGGAATGGCCTGCCTGGGCATGGGCAACGGGGCGGTGTTCCAGCTGGTGCCCCAGCGGTTCTCGGCGGATATCGGTCTGGCCACCGGCGTGGTGGGCGCCTTTGGGGGTCTGGGCGGGTTCCTCCTCCCCAACTTGCTGGGCAACACCAAAGAGGCCGCCGGCTCTTTTGGACCGGGACTGCTGGTGCTGGCGGCCATCGCCTTCTCGGCCCTGGTCCTGCTCCGGGTGCTGGTGTTCGCCCAGCGGGGATGGCGCAACGCCTGGTCCATGCCGGCGCCCGTCGCGTCGGCCACCGGGCGGATTGTGATGGTCCCCTACCTGCAGGCATAGTGGAGGCCCGCCGATGAAGCCAGGCAACAACCCCATCGAGAAAATCAAGGCGGAGAAGGACGGCCTGGACATCCTTCAGGACATTGAGGCCCTGGCTGCCCAGCACGGCGGCTGGGAGACTCTGACGCCGGGCGACCGGGAGCGGCTCAAGTGGATCGGCACCTTCTTCCGCAAGCCCACGCCCGGACTGTTCATGATGCGCGTCCGCATCACCAACGGGCAGGCCACCGCCACCCAGCTGGGCACCCTGGCGGAGATCGCCGAAAGGCTGGGCAACGGCGTGCTGGACCTGACCACCCGCCAGCAGGTGCAGTTGCGGGCCATCAAGATCCGCGACGTGCCCCAGATCATGCACTGTCTGCAGGACGTGGACCTCACGTCCCTCCAGACCGGGCTGGATAACATCCGCAACATCATCTGCTGTCCGCTGTCCGGGCTGACCGCTGAGGAGTTGCTGGACGCCTCCCCCGTGGGGGTGGAGTACACCAGCATGTTCCTGAACAATAAGGAGTTCTCCAACCTGCCCCGCAAGTTCAACGTAACCATCACCGGCTGTCTGGAGAACTGCAGCCACGCGGAAACCCAGGACGTGGGCATGACCCCGGCGCGACGCCAGTCCGACGGCATGCCCGGCTTCAATGTGGTGGCCGGCGGCAAGATGGGCTCCGGCGGCATGACCGTGGCCAAGCCGCTGAATGTCTTTGTGACGCCGCAAGATGCGGCGAGGCTGGCCGCCGAGATCACCCTGCTGTTTCGGGACGAAGGGGCGCGGGACCAGCGGACCAAGCTCCGGCTGGCGTTTCTCATGCAGGCTTGGGGTCCGGAAAAGTTCCGAGCGGTGCTGGAGGAGCGGTGGGGCCGCCCCCTGGATCGGGCCGGCGAGGATGTCCGTCATGCCAACCATACCGATCACCTGGGCGTCCAGCGGCAGAAGCAGCCCGGCCTCTTCGCGGTGGGCTTGGGCGTGCCCACTGGCCGGCTCACCGCCGATAAGATGCACGGGCTGGCCCGCCTGGCCGAGGAGTACGGCACCGGGCACGTGCGGCTGACTAACGCCAAGAACGCCATTCTGGTCAACGTGCCCGAGGCCCGGCTGACGGCGCTGCTGGCGGAGCCGCTGCTGCAGGAGCTCTCTCCCCAGCCGTCACCCTTCCACCGGGGACTGGTGACCTGCACCGGGGTGGACTACTGCAATCTGGCCCTGATTGAGACCAAGGCCACCGGCATCGCCCTGGCCGACGCCCTGGCCAAGAAGTTCCCAGGTAGTCCTTCCCTCACCATGCACTGGTCCGGGTGCCCCGCCGGGTGCGGCAACCACCAGGCGGCGGACGTGGGCTTCCAGGGGGCCAAGGCTCGGGTCAACGGGCAGGTGGTGGACGCGGTGAGCATCTTTGTGGGCGGCCGCACCGGCGCCGACGCCAAGCCCGGCGAGAAGATTATGGAGCTGATCCCCGTGGACATGCTGGAGGAGGTCATTCCGGTGGTGCTGAAGCACCTGGAGGTGCTGAAGAAGGTCACCCGGGATGTGGAGGCGGAGTCGCGGGTGCTGATGGTCCCGGCCCTGGTCTGACGTAACAGGTTCAAGTGAATCGCGTGGCGGGATATGGCTCGCCGGAAAATGAGGAGGGTTCTTAGCAATGAAGATGGTGCGCGCAGTTGTAAGGCCCGAGCGGGAAGAGGTGGTGGGGGCCGCCCTGGCCAAAGCGGGGTTTCCCGCCCTGACCAAGTGGGACGTGGTGGGGCGGGGCAAGCAGCAGGGCATCCAGGTGGGCAGTCACATCTATGACGAGCTGGCCAAGTCCCTGTTGCTCATCGTGGTCAACGACGACCAGGTGGAGAAGATTACCAAGGTAATCCATGACGCCGCCTTCTCGGGCTATCCGGGGGACGGCAAGGTCTTCGTCACGCCCGTGGAGACCGCCTACACCATCCGCACCGGCAAAGAGGAGCTGTAGGCACCGCCCAGGGTCCGCGTCGCCGCCCATAGCATTTGCCCGGTTTGGGGGTTATGATTACCCCATTCCAGGAGAGGGATCTTTAACCCTTTCCGCAGGAGGTGATGGCTATGGCGAAGGATTACACCATCTGTGTCGGCACCGTGGGCGGCGGTCTGTCGGTGAGTCCCGACGGCGGCGGGACGTGGAACCGCATCCGGACTCCGCTGCCGACGGAGTGCAACGTGCGGGCGTCGTGCGTGTACCCCGACGACCCCAACCGCATCCTGGTGGGCACCGACGTGGGGGTCTACCGCAGCGAGGACCGGGGCGCCACCTGGGCCAGGGTGGAGTCGCCCATTGACGGCATCCAGGTCTGGTCCCTGGCCGTGGACCCCACGGACTCGGACACCATCTTCGTGGGCACCAGGCCCGAGGCCTTCCGATCCCGGGACGGCGGCAAGTCCTGGCAGAAGCTGGCCATGGGCGTCAACATGCAGTGCCCCATCGGCATCCCCCGCACCACCAACATGGTGGTGGACCCGCGGGACCACCGCACCATCTGGGCCGGCATCGAGGTGGATGGTGTGTATAAGAGCCTGGACGGGGGCAACTCCT
>JBGPJN010000042.1:0-15903 GCA_041485445.1 Dehalococcoidia bacterium | reverse complement strand
GTCCAGGGCCTGCTGCCCGCCCTGGGGCTGGTTGCCCCCCGCCAGCACTGGCTCATGGCGTCGGTCCTGACCGCGGGGGTCCTGGCCGCCAGCCTGGCCTCCACCGCGGGCTACGCCCAGGCCGTGAAGTGGCTGGGCTGGCAGCCGCTGCTCCCTCCCGAAATCCCGCGCGACATCGTATTGCCCGGCTGGGGCGCGGTCCTGACCTTCCAGGCCCTGGCGGTCTGGACCCCCATCACCGAGGAGGTGTTCTTCCGCGGCTTCGTGCTCCGGGGACTGCTCCGCTGCTGGGGCGCGTTGGGGGCCATGGTGGGCAGCGCCCTGATCTTCAGCGCCTTTCACCTGGCGCCCGGCCTGCTGGCCCCGGTGTTTGTCACCGGCCTGCTGTTCGCGTGGCTTTACCACCGCACCGGCTCGCTGTGGCCCTGCGTGGCCGCCCATGCCGGGCAGAACACCATCGCCCTGGTGGCCACCATCTATGGGGTCTAGACAAGGGGCTATAGGTGGGATAGAGTGGCTGGCGGCCCCAGGTTAAGGCCCTGGCATAAATCTCTAGGGCCTCTTCATTCTCCCCGGATGAGGGCCTGGTGTGGGGCAACGCCCTCACCCCAGCCCTCTCCCACTGGGAGAGGGAGCAATGGCAACAGTCCCCCCTTCTCCCAATGGAGAAGGGGGCTAGGGGGATGAGGGCCAGGGGACAGGACGGCTGATCTCACCAGAGCCGCCCTATATAAACGTTCAGGGTTGTTTCATTCTCGGCCTGCCGGTAGGGGCGCACCTGCGTGTGCGCCCTGGCCTGACCCTCCAGCCGAAGGGCAGACACATAGGTCTGCCCCTACCTTCGGGGAGAATGAAACGACCCTGCATAAGTATCTAAGAGCTCTTGACAAAAGGCCCGGGTGGAGCTTTTCACCCCCACTTTAATTCTCCCCCGTCGAGGGGGAGGAGACCCTAACCTTCCCCCATCAAGGGGGAAGGTTAGGATGGGGGTGAAAGTCTAGCAATTCATGCAAGACTCTGTAAGTATGGAAGACGCGCAGAAAGGCTTCTTCAGCAGTGCCAAGCCCAGATAAAAAGCGGGTGACCAGGGACCGCATCAAGGAGAAGTTCGCCGCCATCCGCCGGGAAGGACGGCCCGGACTCATCTTGTTCCTCACCGCCGGCTTCCCCGACCGCGCGGCCACCCTGGAGCTGGTGCCGGCGCTGGTGGCGGCGGGCGCCGACGCCATTGAGCTGGGGGTGCCCTTCAGCGACCCCCTGGCCGAGGGGCCCGTCATCCAGGAGTCCAGCTTCCGGGCCCTGGAGCAGGGCATCAGCCTGGCGGACTGCCTGGGCATGGCGGCCCAGCTCCGGGACCGGGTGCCGGACACCCCCCTGGTGCTGATGGGTTACTACAACCCCATCCACCACTACGGGCTGGCCCGGTTTGCCCAGGAGGCGCAGTCGGCGGGGGTGGACGGGATCATCGTGGTGGACCTGCCCCAAGAGGAGATGTCGCCCCTGGCGGACCAGTGCCGGTCCCGGGGCATCCACATCATCCCCCTGCTGGCCCCCACCAGCACCGACGCCAGCATCCGGGCCGCCTGCGCTGCGGCCACGGGGTTTATCTACTGCATCAGTCTCACCGGGGTCACCGGCGCCCGGGAGGAGGTCTCCCTTCGGGGGCTGGACCTGGTGGAGCGGGTGCGCGCCCACACGCCGTTGCCCCTGGCGCTGGGGTTTGGCATCTCCCGGCGGGAGCACGTGGTGGCGGTGGGCGAACAGGCCCAGGCGGCGGTGGTGGGCAGCGCCTTGATACGCCTGATGCTAGAATCCCCCCGCGACCAGTTGGTGGCCCGGGCCGGCCGGTTAGTGGCCCAGCTGGCCGGCAAGCCGTTGCCTTCTATGCCATCCAAGGGAGGTATTGGCTGATGACCGTCTGCCGAGGGCTCCGGGGGGCCACCACCGCGGGGGAGAACACCGCCAGGGCGATTTACGCCGCCACGCGGGAGATGCTGACCCGGCTGATTGACGCCAACCAGATCCAGGAGCGGGACGTGGCGGCGGCCTACTTCACAATGAGCCCGGACCTCAACGCCGGGTTTCCGGCGGCAGCGGCCCGCCAGCTGGGCTGGAACCACACCGCCTTGATGTGCGCCTCGGAGATCGCCGTGCCGGATAGCTTGCCGAGATGTATCCGAGTGCTTATACTGTGGAACACTGACAAGGCGCCGGAGCAGTTGGTCAACGTGTATCTGAACGGCACCGAAATCCTGCGGCTCCAGGGGATTGAGACGACGTGATGTTCTCCGCGCGCGGGCGGTTTGGGTATTACTACTTCTACGGCCTTCGGGCCGGAATACGTTATTGACATTGGGTGGGGAATACAGGTTCTAAGCCGCAATTAGCGGCTAACCTAGCGCGCGAAGAAAAACGGGAGTGCCGAAATGATAGTCGTGATGAACAAAGACAGCTCAGCGGAGCAGCTCCGCATGGTGGAAAATCGAATCTCGGACAAGGGCCTGAAGCCCCAGACGTTCCGGGGCCAGGAGCGGGTGGTGGTGGGTGTGCTGGGGACGATCCCGCCGGACCTGAAAGATGAAATGGAGATGCTCCCCGGGGTGGTGGAGGTAATCCGGGTAACCAAGCCCTACAAGCTGGCCAGCCGGGAGTTCCACCCGGAGAACTCGGTGGTGATGGTGGGGGATGTCATGGTGGGCGGCCCGGAGCCGGTGATCATGGCGGGGCCGTGCTCGGTGGAAGACGAGGAGCAGATGATCGCCACGGCCCGGTGCGTGAAGAACGCCGGGGCCAAGATCCTGCGGGGCGGCGCCTACAAGCCGCGCAGCTCCCCCTACAGCTTCCGGGGCATGGGCCTGGACGGGCTGAAGCTGCTCCAGATGGCCAAGGAGGAGACCGGCCTACCCATCATCACGGAGGTTATGACCCCCGCCGACGTGGACATTGTGGCCCAGTACTCCGACGTGCTCCAGATCGGGGCGCGCAACATGCAGAATTACAACCTGCTGGATGCGGTGGGCGAGATTGACAAGCCGGTGATGGTCAAACGCGGCCTGGCCGCTTCATACGAGGAGTGGTTGCTGGCGGCGGAGTACGTGATGGCCGGCGGCAACACCAAGGTGATGCTGTGCGAGCGGGGCATCCGGGCCTTTGAGCACTTCACCCGGTTCACCATGGACATAGCCGCCATTCCGGTGATCAAGCGTCTGAGCCACCTGCCCATCATCGCCGACCCCAGCCACAGCACGGGCAAGTGGTACCTGGTCACCCCGGTGGCCCTGGCGGCCATCGCCGCGGGCGCCCACGGGCTGCTGATTGAGGTGCACCCCAACCCGGACATTGCCAAGTGCGACGGGCCCCAGTCCTTGACCTTCGCCAACTTCGACAACCTGATGCACCAGGTGCACGCGGTGACCTCGGCACTGGTCAGCTACTAGCGCCCGGTTTGGTGCCGGGGTCTGGACCAGCCCATCGGGGGATCGCCCAGGCCCGGCTCAACGGAGTCCCAGAGAGAGGCGGAGCTGTCGCTCCGCCTCTCTAATTTTGCGCCACGCACGCGGCCCTCACCTCCTGACCCCCTCTCTCAGGGGGTGTTGCCTCAAATGTCGTTCTGAGCGACGCGAAGAATCTAAAATCCCAGTAATTTAGACCCTTCGCTACGCTCAGGGCGACATTAAATGGATGGAAAACGTACCAGACTGTTGGAATCAATACTTTTGAGGCAAGGCCCCCTCAGGGAGAGGGGGGAGCCGTTGCCGTTGCTCCCCATGCGCCATCCCGGAGTTTGGTGTCCAGGAACGCGCCTTGGGTCAAATTCGTCGTTCCGGCGGAGGCCGGAACCTAGGGCAACAGTCCTGAATCCATGTCCCGTGTCTAGGCGAAGTGATTGGATTCCGGCGAAAACCGGAATCGCGGATGGCCTTGAGAAGGCCACGTGAGGGGATGAAAATAAAGTCACCCTTGAAGCAGCATAACGACGCTATTTTCATAGCAATGACGAGAGCTATGTCGCCGCTATTTGTGCTTAAGCCCACGGCGTTTCCTCGCTGGATGCGCCCATTGCCCCTTCCCACTGTCTGCCTGAAATCCGGGATGACTCATGGGCCGGGGTGAGGGCGCCGCTCCCTCTCCCACAAGGGGAAAATTGGCGGAGCACCGGCTCAACCTGCGCCATTACACCCCACCTCCAGGATGCCGGGGAGCCCTCACTGGGGCCAAAAAAAGGTGCCTGCGCCCAGGGCAACCGGGTAGTTTGGGCCGCGGTCTGAACCGGCTTCACTCTGGGGCAACTGCTCACGTTCCTGTTACTCTGAGTTGAGTAGCCCAACTTCCGGCCCGAGGGCGCCGGCGCTGGAACTCCTGACTCAGAGGCAAACCCCCAGCGGGAGCATGAAGACTCAACAGAAAAGCGCAACGCCACCGGAGCCTGGGCTGGACTCATCTGGGGAAGACGACAGCTTCAAGCCCTGGTCCCTCCAGCGCCCCTTGGCCGCCCCCGCGGTGGGCGCCGTGTTGGACGCGGCCCAGCGCACTTCGGGCGAACCTCAGCCCGTCGACGCGGCCCAGCCGGCCCTCCGCCGCTGGCCCACAGGGCGCCCCGGGTCCATCCTGCTGTTGCTGGTGGCCGCGTGGGTGGTGGGCGCAGCCAGCCTGGTGTACGGGCCCTTTGCGTGGAAGCTGACCGCCGCGGTCAGCGACCATCCGGAGGTGAAGCCCGCCCTGTGGGTGGCGGCGGCCGTCATCGCCGGCATCTTCCTGACCATGTGGATTCTCATCTTTCGAGGCAGCCGGCGGGAGTTGGTGCTGGCCCGCGCCCAGCTGGAGCAGCAGCGGCAGTCGGAAGCCCGGCTGGCGGCGTCCCTGCGGGAGAAGGACTCCCTGCTGAAGGAGGCCCATCACCGGGTCAAGAACAACATGCAGCTCATCGCCAGCCTGGTCAGCCTGCAGCAAGGCAATGTCCCAGAGGGTCCGCTGCGCCACCTGTTCCAGAACTTCCAGGGCCGGGTGCGCACCTTTGCGCTGATCTCGGAACGGTTGTACCAGTCCCAGAACCTGGCCATGATCGACATGCCCGGCTTTGTCTCCAGCCTGGGGGAGGACCTGCTCCGCTCCAATGACGCCGCCGGGCGAGTGACGCTGGAGACCGACGTGGAGCCGCTCTCGTTGGACGTGGACACCGCGGTGCCCTGCGGCCTGATTATGAACGAGCTGTTGACCAACTCCTTGCGGCACGGTTTTCCGGCCGGCCGGCCGGGGGTGTTGAGCGTCTCACTCCACGCCAATGGCGACAAGACCCTGCGGTTCAACGTCCGCGACAATGGCGTAGGGCAGCCGCCGGGGTTGGACTTTGAAACCTGCGGCTCCCTGGGGATGCAGTTGGTGCAGATCCTAACGGCCCAGCTGGAGGGCAAGCTACAGCTGGACCGCTCCCAGGGAACCAACATTACCATCGCATTTCCCCGACCCAGTGTGGTCTGAGATCCGGGTCCGAGAGAGCCGGCCCGAGTAATCGGTTTGGGTAAGCCCGAGTCATCGGTTTGAGTAAGTAGGAGGCAGCGCTGTGGCCAAGGCAAACATTATGGTGGTGGAGGATGCCGCGATCGTGTCCCTGGATATTCAGCGCCGGCTGAAGGGTCTGGGCTACGATATCTCGGCCTCGGCCGTCGCCGGCGAGGAAGCCATCGAAAAAGCCGGCAAATCTCACCCGGACCTGGTGCTCATGGACATCTGCCTCAAAGGGAAGATGGACGGAGTCCAGGCCGCCGAGCAGATTCGCAAGAAGTTCAACATCCCTGTGGTCTATCTCACCGCCATGTCCGACGACGAGACGATCCGCCGGGCGGCCCTGACGGAGCCCTTCGGGTACCTGCTGAAGCCCTTCGACGAGCGGGACCTGCGGACCACCATTGAGATCGCCCTGTACAAGCACCAGGCGGAGGCCAAGATGAAGGGCGAATCCGAGCAGCGCGCCGCCCTGCTGGAGGTGGCGCGCATTCTGGCCCAGGGCTGGAGCTTCGAGGAGAAATGCAAGAGCGTGCTGCAAGCCCTGGTGCGCATTGCCGAGGCCGATCTGGCCACCCTGCGGGTGCCCGGCGCCACTGGACAGGTAATGCAACTGGCCGCCTGGTCGGGTCCCGGCAAATGGGACCGGCCGGCAACGGTGCCCAGCAACAAGAGTCTGGCCGGCAAGGCCTTTCAGATGAAGCAGCCGGTGGTGGCCAACGACTATCCTGCCCACCCCAGCGCCGAGGCCAGCGCCGTCACCCAGGGCATCAGGTCGGCGGTGTCCCTGCCCATCAAGGCCGGCGCCAACATGCTGGGTGTAATCAGCGTCGCCTCCAAGGAGCCGGCCCACTTCACCCCCTGGTCGGTGCGGGTGCTTACCGCCATCGCCGACGGCCTGGGCGGGCTGTGAGCCAGCCGGGCGGCTGCGGCGCAGAGACCACCCCCTCTGTATCTCCTCCTTCGTAAGGAGGAGAAGAACGGCCCCGTCCCCGCTTACAGAGCTGACAGGGGTATGTAAAGTGTTAGGACCAGTCTTGGTCCCGGGGGTAACCAATGTCGCCCTGAGCGGAGCGAAGGGTCTAAAATGGCAGAAGTAGCTACGGATCGAACAGCCAGTCTTACCTCCGCCATTTTAGATTCTTCGCCTCCGCTGCGCTCTGGCTCAGAATGACAGTTCTATGTTTCGGAAGTGGCAAATATCGTACATATCCCTGTCAGCCCTTACAGATGGGGGACTACCGGGGGGTCGTACCCCCGTCTCGCTACAGCCGCGCAGGGCAGGTGGCAGACCGCCCCCTCTATATCTCCCTCTTGGAAAGGGGGGGACGGGGCGCTCCTTCCCCCTGGCAGTAACGGTATGACGCCGGTGGAGCCGACATAAGGAAGGCCGAAAGGCTCGGGGCGGTGGACGAAAACTTGGGGGCGACGCATGCGTCGCCCCCAATTGTGTGGCTCCAGCAACCGGAACACGGGACAGCTGGTAGAACGTAAACGGCCACGACATCGGAAGGCTTTGCCGTGAATCGTCGCCGGGCCGTCAAGCCATGCGTTTCCGGCGTACCGTGGCTTGATTGCCTCAATGACTTACTGATACAATCGGGTTGTGCCACGGGGCGATGCGGCGCCGGCTTTTAACGGGCCGCTAACGTCACCTCCTTGAAGGAGGCGCAGTATGCTCCCGGAAGTGGTCATAGCGCCGGTGACCCGCGAGGATGTCCAGCGTCTCAACCAGTGGCTGGAGGACGACGAGGTCAACTCCTCCTGGTACGGGCGTGGGGAAGACGGGCGGCCTCTGCACATCGGTTACCTTCCCGGCGACCTGGTCCACGCTTCGGACCAACAGTGGGCCGAGGTCTTCCACAATGAGGACCGAAGGATTGTCGCCATCCACACCAGGGACGGGGAGCACATTGGTGAAGGGCAGCTCCTCATTGAGCCGGCGCTGGTGGAAGCCCAACTGTTCCTGATCATTGGCCGCAAGGACCTGTGGCGCCACCACTACGGCACGGCCGCCCTGCTCAAGCTGCTGGACCAGGCCTTCTGGACCTACCAGCTCCACCGGGTGTGGGCGGACGTGCCCGAGTACAACCACCCCGCACTGCAGATGTTCCAGCACGTGGGCTTCGTGCTGGAGGGGCATCTGCGGGGCACCCACCGCAAGGACGGCCGCTGGTACGACTCCTCCGCCCTGGGACTGCTGTCGGAGGAGTACGCCCGCCGCCGGGCGCGGCTGGTGGACACTCCCGCCGTTTAGCGCCTGGCCGGCCCGGCGGGTGGATGTTTTGGGGGCGAGTGGCGCCCGTTGGCCGGCGAGCTGTGCTTAGAGGGCGTCTTAAAATAACCGCAGAGAGCGCTGAGGACGCCGAGAACTTACGATTGGTTGGCCGCAGTGTGAGCGGTCTCGAAACCTGCCCTGAGCTTGCCGATGGGTGCTCTGCGGTGAGTTTTTCGGATAGGCCCCTAGCCGCGGCGCCGGAGCGGGCGGCGCAACTTGGCGACCTGGGAGGTAAAGATGCCGGTCATTACTGTCAACGGGCCAATCGGCACCGGCGGCGTCGAGATTGGGCAAATGGTGGCCCAGATGCTCAACATCAACTACGTTGACCGCATGGTGTTTGCGGAGGCAGCCAAGCTGGTCAAGGCGCCGGTGGGCGCCCTCATCGAGAAAGAGCAGCGGGTGGTGCCCTTTCGGGAGCGGCTGGCCCGCTTTCTCCAGTCCGTCCTGGAGCGCTCGGCCATGTCCGGCGTCAGCGGGGAGCCCTACTTTGGCCGGGGGGTGGAGATGCTGCCCGCGGAATCCTACACTGAGCTGGCCGGCGACCCGGCCTCCGCGGCCCAGCGGCTCAACGACAAGGCGTTCATTGACGCCACCAGCGCCGTGATCCGGGACCTGGCCAAGACGGGCAACGTAGTCATCATTGGCCGCGGGGCCAACCTTATCCTGGCGGACCAGCCCGGGGTGATCCACGTGGGGCTGCTGGGACCCCGGGAGGCGCGGGTTCAGACCCTGATGAACCGGGAGCACATAACCCGTCCGGCGGCGGAGGCCGAGGCCGACCAGTTGGAGCAGGCCAGAATCACCTTCTTCCGCAAGTTTTTCAAGGTGCAGCCCAACGACCCATCCCTGTACCATATGATGTTGAACTTGGGCCGCGTGCGGTTTCAGACCGCTGCGGAGATCATAGTCCATGCCACCAAGGACTTGGAGCACTAGGGCTTGCCGGTCACCCTTGCTTGGGCCCTGCCCCGTCTAAAGGGCCCTTGCAGGTTAGGGGGGCGCCCTCATCCCGGCCCTCTCCCTGTGGGAGAGGGGGGCACGGTTCTGTTAGTGCTTCTAAATTAGGTGGGAAGTGTTTGCGGGCTAACCCCCCAACCCCTCTATGCGAAAGGGGGGCCAGGGGGATTTTGTCAGCCCCAGTTAAAGGGTTTATGCAAGGGTTTGTAGGACCGGTCCGCCGTTGATCCCCATCTCTGACTCCGACGTGCGGCGCCGGTCCTTCCCGGTGGTTAACCTGGCCCTCATCGGCCTCAATGCCCTGGTGTTTCTCTACGAGCTGCAACTGGGCGGACTGGACTTCCTCTTCGGCGGCGGCGGCGCTGGCATCTCCGTCTTCTTCCACCAGTGGGGCTTCATTCCTCAGGAGCTGACCTCCGGCCAGCCCTTCACCCAGCTATCTCGTGGCCTCTCAGCGGTGGATATCCAGACGCCGGTCCCCACCTGGGCCACCATTTTCTCCGCCATGTTCATCCACGGCGGGCTGATGCACTTCGTGGGCAACATGCTCTTCCTGTGGGTCTTTGGGGACAACATTGAGGACCGGCTGGGCCACCTCCAGTACCTGGCCTTCTACCTGTTCACCGGGGCGGCGGCCACCATGACCCACTGGTTCATGGACAGCGGGTCGCAAGTCCCCCTGGTGGGCGCCAGCGGGGCCATTTCCGGAGTGATGGGCGCATACCTGCTGCTCTACCCCTACAACCGCATCCGGGTGCTGGTGTTGTTCCTCATTATCACCGTGGTGCAGGTCCCCGCCATGTTCCTGCTGGGGGCCTGGTTCCTGCTCCAGCTGGTCAACGGCGTGGGGTCCCTGGGGCTGTCCGACCAGGTGAGCGTGGCCTTCTTTGCCCACGTAGGCGGCTTCCTGACGGGTGCGGTGGTGGTCGCGGTCTACAAGCTGGCCACCGGGCAGCCCGTCTGGCCGTCGCGGCGGTCACCCCTGGGGCCCACCACCCAGTACTGGCGGGGCCGGCCCCTAGACTAGCCGCCAGCCGCGCCGCGTGGGGCGCAGACCACCCCCTCTGTATCTGCCCCTCAACAAAGGGGGAGAGGTACGGCCCCGGCCATGTCCTTCCTTACCAAGGGAGGACTACAGGGGGAGTCGTAGCCCCGTCCGCCTCCGTGCTCTCTGCGTCTCGGCGGTGCATCGTCCGTCCCCCTATGGACTCCGCCGCCACCTGCCGCTATTATCTTGGGCAGGCCGGGCCACCGCCCGCCCGCAAGCTAAAGTTGAGGAGGCCCTCCATGACTACGCTGCCCAACCCCGGCACCTGGCAAGCCACCCTGCAGAAGAGCGCCCCGGACCTGTACCAGAGCATCATGGGGGTCCGCAACGAGGTGCTGGTGGAGGGCGCCCTGCCCCTCAAGGTCAAGGTGCTGATGACCATGCTGTGCGACGCCCTGCTGGCCCACGAGGAAGGCGTCCACAACATCGCCAACCGCGCCCGGGCCGTGGGCGCCACCGAGGCGGAGATCGCCGAGACGGTGGGCGTGGCCTTTCTCATGGGCGGCACGCCGGCCCTGGTCACCGCGGTCAACGCCTTCAAGAAGTAGCGCCGCATGGACACCATCATCATCAAGGCCTGCCTAAACGGTGGCCGCGGCCGGGAGGCTAACCCCAACGTGCCCTGGACTCCCGAGGAGGTGTCCCAGGAGGCGGTGCGCTGCTTCGACGCCGGGGCGTCCATCGTCCACTTCCACGCCCGCACGCCCCAGGGCGGCATCAGCTATGACACCGACTGGTACGCCCAGACCGACACCCTCATCCGCGCCCAGTGCGACCTGGTGCTGAACCACACCACCGCCCGTCAAGCCGGCGTGCCCGTAGATGCGGTGACCCGCTACCTGCTGGACACGCCCGACCCGGTGGAGATGGTGTCTCTGAACCTGGGTCAGAGCGTCCGGTGGGTGCCCACCCAGGGGGATGGCAGCCGACGCACCAGCATCTCCCCCAACAGCTATGAGGACATCGTGGCGACCCTGGAGGCGTGCTACCGTCGGGGCACCTTTCCCGAGCCGGCGGTGCACGACATGGGGATGCTGAACAACGCGGTGACGCTGATGCGTGAGGGGAAGATCCGCAGCAGCCGCTACTTCCTGGTGGAGCCCTCAGCCCACTGGGGGGATGGCCGCCAGGGGATGCCGGGCACCCCCAAGAACTACTTCCTCCTCACCGACACCATCCACGACTTCTACCCCGACGCCACCTGGCTGGCCCACAGCAGCGGCCACCAGACCTTCGTCATCGGGGCCATGGCCATCGCCACCGGCGCCCACCTGCGGGTGGGGTTGGAGGACAGCCCCTTCCTGCCCCACAAGGCTCAGCCCAGCTCCAACGCCGAGTACGTGCAGTGGGCGGTGGCTTTGGCCCGCGCCCATGGCCGGGAGCCGGCCACGCCGGCCCAGGCCCGGGCGCTGCTGGGCTTGCTGCCTTCCGTGGCATGAGCGCGTGTGGGAGACCAAGTTCTCCCCCTTGCCTAGGGACAGACCCAGATGGGGTCCTTCCGCGGAAGGACGCCCCTCTGTGTGGTATCATATGCCCGCACCCCAGATACCACCCACCCAGGGTGAGGGGAAGCTGACGGCTGACAGGCTGATAGCTGACAGCTATAAAAAGGAGGCTGCACAACATGCTGGACTTCAAGCCCAACATCGTTCTTTCCACCAAAGAGTTCAAGGTGGTGGGCACCCGCCCCATCCGCCACGACGGCGCCGACAAGGTCACCGGCAAGGCCCGCTACGGCGCCGACATGATTCTGCCCGGCCTGCTCCACGGCAAGATCCTGCGCAGCCCCCATGCCCACGCCCGCATCAAGTCCATCGACACCACCAAGGCCGCGGCCCTGCCTGGGGTGAAGGCGGTGGTCACCGCCGCGGACTTCCCCCAGCCGTCCTCCCGCGCCTCGGACCTGGCCGAGGGCGCCATGATGAACCTGCGCTTCCTCAGCAACAACATCATGGCCAAGGACAAGGTGCTGTACAAGGGCCACGCCGTGGCCGCCGTGGCTGCCGCCAACGCCCACGTGGCCGAGGAGGCCCTGAAGCTGATCGACGTGCAGTACGAGGTGCTGACGCCGGTGCTCAACGCCGAAGAGGCCATGAAGCCGGGCGCGCCCCTGGTGCACGAGCGGCTGGCCACCCTGCACACCCCCACCATCCGCGCCGGCGGCACCCTGGACGACCACGACCCGGCCCGGGGCACCAACGTGGCCAACCAGTTTGAGTTCAAGTCCGGCGACGTGGCCAAGGGCTTCCAGGAGGCCGACGTCATCGTGGAGCGGGAGACCCACACCGTGCCGGTGCACCAGGGGTACATCGAGCCCCACAGCGGCACCGCCATGTGGCACGGCGACGGCAGCCTGACCATCTGGTCCAGCAGCCAGGGCCACTTCACAATCCGCGACCAGACCGCCCGGCTGCTGGGCGTGCCCATCGCCGCGGTGAAGGCCATCCCCATGGAAATCGGCGGCGGCTTTGGCGGCAAGACCATGGTGTACGTGGAGCCGGTGGCGGCGTTGCTGGCCCGCAAGTCCGGATCGCCGGTGAAGGTCACCATGTCCCGCACCGAAGTCTTTGAGGGCACCGGGCCAACCGCGGGCACCCACATCAAGGTCAAGCTGGGGGCCAAGCGCGACGGCCGCCTGGTGGCCGCCGAGGCCCGCCTGGTATACGAAGCGGGGGCCTTCCCCGGCTCGCCGGTGCCCGCCGCCTGCCAGTGCATGTTCGCGCCCTACGTCATCCCCAACGCCTACATCCAGGGCACCGACGTGGTGGTCAACCGCCCCAAGTCGGCGGCCTACCGCGCCCCCGGCTCCCCAGCGGCGGCCTTCGCCATGGAGCCGGCCATGGACGAGCTGGCGGAGAAGCTGGGCATGGACCCCCTGGAGTTCCGGCTGCTCAACGCCGCCAAGGAGGGCACCCGGCGGGCCACTGGGCCGGTGTTCCCCAAGATCGGCTTTGTGGAGACGTTGCAGGCGGCCAAGGACCACCCCCACTGGTCGGCGCCCCTCACCGGCAAGCACCAGGGCCGGGGCGTGGCCTGCGGCTTCTGGGCCAACAACACCGGCCCCTCCAACGTGGTGGCCCTGGTCAACTCCGACGGGTCGGTCAACCTCATCGAAGGTTCGCCGGACATCGGCGGGTCGCGGGCGGCCATCTCCCAGCAGTTCGCCGAGGTGCTGGGCATCCCGGTGACGGACATCCGCCCGCAAGTTGGCGACACCGCGTCCATCGGCTTCACCTCCAACACCGGGGGCAGCAGCGTGACCTTCAAGACCGGCTGGGCGGCCTACGAGGCGGCCCAGGACGTGAAGCGCCAGATGATTGAGCGGGCGGCCAAGATCTGGGAGGTGACCCCAGAGCTGGTGGACTACAAGGACGGCGTGCTCCAGCACAAGTCCGACCCTGAGCTGAAGCTGACCTTCAAGCAGATCGCCGCCCGCCAGGTGCCCACCGGCGGCCCCATCTGCGGCCGCGCCGGCATCAACCCGCGCGGCCAGGGCGGGTCTATCTCGGTGCACATGGTGGACCTGGAGGTGGACCCCGACACCGGCAAGGTGACCATCCTGCGCTACACCGCGGTGCAGGACGCCGGCAAGGCGGTCCACCCCAGCTACGTGGAGGGCCAGATCCAGGGCGGCGCGGTGCAGGGCATCGGCTGGGCGCTGAACGAGGAGTACTTCTACAACAACCAGGGCCAGATGATGAACTCCAGCTTCCTGGACTACCGCATGCCCACCAGCCTGGACCTGCCCATGATCAACACGGTCATCGTGGAGGTCGCCAACCCCGGCCACCCCTACGGCGTGCGCGGCGTGGGCGAGGTGTCCATCGTCCCGCCCATGGCGGCGGTGTGCAACGCCCTGTACCGGGCCACCGGCGTGCGGTTCCAGAACCTGCCCATGAACCCCGGCCGGGTGCTGGAGGCCCTGCAAGCGCAGCAGGGCGCAGTGACTAGCCGGGGCAGGTAGCAGCCATGCCGACGGTGTACATACCCACGGCCCTGCAGTCCCTCACCGCCGGCAAGGAGGTGGTGCGGGTGCCCGGCGCGACGGTGCGGCAGGTGATCAACAGCCTGGAGCGGGAGTTCCCCGGCGTCAAGGAGCGGCTGTACGACCCCGAGGAGGACTCCCTGCTGCCGGGCCTGGCGGTGACCATTGACGGCGAGGTGGGCCAGCTAGGCCTGCTGGAGCAGTTGATGGAGACCAGCGAGCTGCACTTCCTGCCGGCCATTGCCGGGGGGTAGGACGACCCCTTCTAACCTCCCCTTGGTAAGGGGAGGAACGGGACGCCTCCCAAGCAAGGCTCGGTATCCGTCCTTCTCCCCCTTACGAAGGGGGAGATACAGAGGGGGTTGTCTCGCGCAGCGTAGCGGGGACTTACCGGGGGAGTGGTGCTACCCCTCCTATTCTCCCCTTTGGTATAGGGAGGTCACATGCAAGGCCAACTTATAGTCTCCGATCCCGCAATAATGATGGGTAAGCCAGTGGTCGCGGGGACGCGCATCACCGTCGAGCTCATCCTGGAGAAGCTGGCGGCGGGGGAAAGCATTGAGCAGATTCTTAGTTCCCACCCCAGGTTGACCCGGCCAGGAATTCTTGCTGCCCTGGCCTTTGCAGCGGAGGCTGGAGAAATGCGTTAGCCCACCATCAGCAATTGGTCTATTAGGAGGTGAAGCCCATGGCGGCAGCGGGCGAACAATGCGGTTTTTGTAGGACGACGATGAATCCGGGTGCGACAGTTTGTGTCGGTTGTCAGGCAGAACGGCATCTAGGATGGACAAAAACCGCAAATCTCGTGGTCGGTCTTTTCATAGTGGGACTAACGCTTGCTTCGGCGCTGTGGTTTGTTATTCACTTGCAGTATCTTAGTTCACTTTCTGAGACTGACGAACTCAGTAGCAGCGATGCGTGGCTAATTGTTGTGCTGTTCATCTTGGTCTGCGTCGGTGGGTTGCTCAGTTTGTTCATGGGTTTGCCAAAACTTATGAGTGGTATATTTGGCCAGGGGTCGAGAGTCACATATAGGCGTTTCAGGCCGTCGAGCAGGTAGCCGTATTAGTTATTGGTGATGGTAAGCAACCCCTTGCCTAACCGCGACACCCAGGCCGCCTGAACCAGGGTCCCTCGGGGGCTGCGTGAGAGTGAAGCAAATCTGGCTGCTACCGGACCCGGGGACGCGATTGGGAACCGGTTGAATCTGCAGTCAAAATAGGAGATTAATAGGTGCCGCCACTTAAAAAAGCGCCCAGGTCGCCATCTATTTGGAAGGGGTACAATCCCATGCGGGTGAAAGAGGCATTGCGCCAGAGTGCGGGGGCATTGAAGGGTGTGGATTCTGCTACACTTTTGCGGGATATCCGTGAAGCCCGGCAGCAAGATAGCCAGGGGAGACCTGCCAGCTAGGTCATGCCCTACCTCATTGATTCGGACTGGGTAATTGACTACCTGGCCGGAGGCGCTGAGTCCCTTCAGTTGCTGGAATCCCTGGCAGACGAAGGGATTGCCATCAGCATCCTGACATACATGGAGGTCTACCAGGGCATATTGCGGAGTCCCCAGCCCAAGGAGGTGGAGGCCAGCCTAGCAGGTTTCTTGAGCAGTGTGCCCATCATTCCCGTCTCTCTGGAAGTCGCCCAGCGGTGCGCCCGGCTACGAGAGCTCCTGAGAGTCCAGGGCAGGCGGGTTAACCAGCGGGCCATTGACCTGCTAATTGCCGCCACCGCTTTGGAGTATGACCTGACTCTAATCACCCGAAACAGCAGGGACTACGCGGACATACCGGGTCTAGTGATTCACCCATAGCGCAAACAGGACCTTCCAGAAGATGGGATTGAACCGTGACACCCAGGCCGCCTGGGACTACCACAACGGCACCAAGCACACCTGGCGCAGCGTGCATAGCGGCGGCCACTCCCTGGACTGGAACAACCAGCCGCGGCCCTTCAAGCTCTACCCCGGCCTGGAGGGACAGCCTCTGCCAAGGGACCTCGCCTCCAGCGGCGTGGCCGCCTTGGACGTGCTCATGGGACGGGAGCCGCCCGCCCCAACCGGCCCGCAACTCCCCAGCCTGCAGCAGATTGCCGGGCTGCTCTACTTCTCGGCGGGCATTACCAAGCGGGG
>JBGPJN010000041.1:0-15905 GCA_041485445.1 Dehalococcoidia bacterium | reverse complement strand
GTGGCGAACCAGCCCCACACAGTCACATTGTCCAAAGCTAGATGGGATCGATTAGTGGCGTGGGTTGAATGGCAACGAAAGGATAAAGCCAGTCACCGGCCGGTCAAATCGAACTGACACACTAGCCGCCAGCCCCCCCATGTTGCTGGGCTGCACAGTTTGACGTATTCTGCTTCCAAGATTCCGTGGAGAGTCCAGTCTGTCCCTATGAAAGTCAGGGACGTCCTACGCTTGCTTCGGGAAGATGGTTGGTTCCTGGTCGCCACCCGGGGCAGTCATCGCCAGTTTAAACATCAAAGCAAGCTTGGTCGTGTGACTGTGCCGGGTAAACCCAGCGACGATTTAGGGCCGGGCACTGTGAATAGCATCGTGAAGCAGGCCGGCCTTGGGAAGTGAGGTTCGCATGCGCTACGCAATAGTTATTGAGGAAGCGGCTAACAACTACTCGGCCTATGTGCCAGACCTGCCGGGCTGCGTCGCCACCGGGGGCACCGTTGAGGAAGTGGAAACGCAGATTCGGGAGGCCATCGCTTTCCATCTGGAGGGGCTCCGAGAAGACGGCGTGCCAGTGCCCCGTCCGTCCAGTCGCGTTGAGTACGTTGAAGTTGCCGCCTAGTGCGGATGCCCAAAAGTGGTGCACGGATCGGCCCAACCAGGAGACCCGATGGACGTGAGCCTGACCCGCGCCGGCTTCCGGGCCGCCATGGCAGAGATCGAGGCCTACGCCGCCGACGGCCCGGACCGCGCTCCGGCCTTCCTGGTGCCCACCAGGTACCTGCCCCGGCGGCGGCGTCCCGCCCCCCCGGAGTTGCCCGGTATCCCGGCGCCGGCTGCCGGGAAGGGGTTGGGGCTGGCCCAGGCGGCGCGCTGCCTCGCCGCCGGTTCGCTGACGGCGGTGGCCTTGGCCCGGCAGTGCCTGGAGGCGGTGTCCCGCCGCAACGGGGAGCTGAACGCCTTCGTCCACCTGGTGCCGGCGGACCAGTGGCTGGCCCAGGCGGAGCTCCTGGACCGGGAGCGGCGGGCCGGCACGGTGCGCGGGCCGCTGCACGGCATCCCCATCTCGGTGAAGGACGTCATCGCCGTGGCCGGCATGCCCAACACCGCCAGCTCCCGGGTGCTGGCGGGCAACGTCGCCCGGCGGGATGCTCCCGCGGTGGCCAAGCTGCGGCGGGCCGGGGCCATCATTACCGGCAAGACCCAGACCCACGAGTTCGCCCTGGGCGTTACCACGCCCCAGAGCCGCAACCCGTGGGACGGCACCCGCGACCCCGGCGGCTCCAGCGGCGGCTCGGCCATCAGCGTAGTCACCGGCATGAGCCTGGGCTCCCTGGGCACCGACACCCGCGCCTCTACCCGGGTGCCCGCCGCCCTGTGCGGCGTGGTGGGCCTCAAACCCACCTTCGGCCTGGCCCCCGCCCAGGGCATCATCAACCTCTCCTGGAGCCTGGACCACCTGGGGTTGCTGGCGTCCACGGTGGAGGATGCCGCGGTGTTGTTGAACGTGGTGGCTGGCCCAGGCCGCGACCGGGACTACACCCGCCACCTGCGGCGCGACCTGGCGGGCCTGCGGGTGGCGGTGCCCGCCGCCGCCCTGGCCGGGGCTGACCCGGAGGTGCTGCGGGCCTTCAACGGCGCCGTGCAAGCGCTGGCCGGCCAGGGGGTCGAAGTGGTGACCGTTGGGACGCCGGACACCCAGGACTTCTCCCGCTGCAACTCCATGGGCCTGGTGGTGAGCCGCTGCGAGGCCGCCAACTACCATCGTGGGTTCAACGCCGACCCCTCCCTGTATACCCGGCCCGTGTTTGAGCAACTGGACGAGGCCGCCCGCGTCCCGGCGGTGGTGTACCTCCAGGCCCAGCGGTTCCGGGAGGAGTTCCGCCAGCGGATGCGGGAGCTGCTGGGCCGCTTCGACGCCCTGCTCATGCCCACCTGCCTTGTGCCCGCCCCCAAGAGCTACGAGGTGGAGCGGTTCTTCCTGGTGCTGTCCATGAACTGTATCCCCTGGAGCTTCATCGGGTTCCCGGCCATCTCGGTGCCCTGCGGCGCCACCGCCGCCGGCCTGCCGGTGGGGGCCCAGCTGGTGGCCGGCCCCCTGGAGGACGCCCGGCTGCTGTCCCTGGCCGCCGGCCTGGAGCGCGGCCTGGCGGGCTGACCCAAGCAAACCGGACAATAACCGCAGAGAGCACAGAGAACGCAGAGATTTTACTGAGCCTTGCATAAAGACTTTAACTGTGGCCGACGAAATCCCCCCTCGCCCCCCTTTGCAAAGGGGGGTTGGGGGGATTTACCCGCAGTGCTTTCCAACCGAGTCAGATATTTATGCAGGGCTCCATAGGTTAGGGAGTGTCTCACTTTGGTGTGGGAAGGAATGGGAACTCTACCCGTCTCACCGGCGAAGGCCGGTGTCCAGATATCCACTCTGTGTGCTCTGTGGTGAATTCGTGGTGAACTCCTGAAAAGGCCGATAAGGAGCAAAGGTGTAAGAGTTGATTATTGACGCCCAGCCGTCTCCCGTAACCGTCAACCTGGCCCAGACCGCCCTGGTGGTAATTGACATGCAGAAAGACTTTCTCTACCCCGGCGGCTACGGCGAGTCCCTGGGCAACGACGTGTCGCTGCTGCAGCGGGCCATCCCGCCCACCCGCCGGGTGTTGGAGGCCGCCCGCGGGCTGGGACTGCTGGTGGTCCACACCCGGGAGGGCCACCTGCCGGACCTGAGCGACTGCCCGCAAACCAAGCTGCTGCGCTGGCCCCAGGGCCGCCGCATCGGCGACCCCGGCCCCATGGGCCGTATCCTGGTGCGCGGCGAACCGGGCCACGCCATCATTGACGAGCTGACCCCGCTGCCGGGGGAGACGGTGGTGGACAAGCCGGGCAAGTGCGCCTTCTACCGCACCAACCTGGACGAGCTGCTCCACCGCCGGGACATCCGGAGCATCCTCTTTGCCGGCGTCACCACCGACGTCTGCTGCAGCACCACCATCTCCGCGGCCAACGACCGCGGCTACGACGGCATTGTGCTGCGCGACTGCATGGCCTCCTACGACCCCCGGCGGCACCGGGCGACCCTGGACGTGATCAAGGCCCAGGGCGGCATCTTCGGCTGGGTCTCCAGCTCCCGCAGCGTGCTGGCGGCCTTCCGCCAGGCGACCGCAGGATAGGAACCCTTACTGAGATGACACCCTCTCCCCCTTACCAAGATGCGTGATGCTAGTCAGACTCTCAAAGTCTGAGGAGCAAACCATATCCACGAAACTGTCATTCTGAGCCGCAGCGCAGCGAAGGCGAAGAATCTAAAGAATCTGCGACAGTGCTGTGCCCGCTACTTTAGATTCTTCGCTGCGGCTCAGAACGACACCGGTAGAATTTGGATGCCGCACAACTAGCATCACGCATCTTACCAAGGGGGAGACACAGAGGGGGTGGTCTCCGCCCCTCCAAGTTGACAGATTGGCCCCCGTCGGCAATGATGTAGCTATCACCCTGTCCGAAACCCCTGAGTTAACGTGGTTCAGGAGGACTGGCTCAGCTTGCTTATCCCACTGGCGCGCTCCCCGGCCCTCCGGCTGCTCTTGGCCGCCTTGGTGGCGCTCTTGGGCGTGGCCGGCCTGGCCACGGTGTCCCCCGACGCGGCGGCCAAAGGTGGGGACTCCCAGGTCCTGGTGGTGCGGGTGCACGGCGTCATCAACTCGGTCAAGGGAGACCTCATCGCCCGCACCCTGGCCCAGGCCCGGGAGCAGCGGGCCGCCCTGGTGATCATTGAGCTGGACACGCCGGGCGGGTTGCTGGACTCCACCCGCGAGATCGTCACGGAGCTGCTCCAGTCCCCGGTGCCGGTGGCGGTATACGTTTCGCCGCGCGGAGCCCGGGCTGGGTCGGCGGGTACCTTCATCACCGCCGCCGCCCACTTCGCGGTCATGGCGCCGGGCACTAACATCGGCGCGGCCACTCCCGTTTCCTCCACCGGCGAGGACCTGGGCAAGACCCTGGCCAGCAAGGCCACCAACGACGCCGCCGCCCTGATCCGCAGCATCGCCCAGGAGCGGGGCCGGAACCAGGAGAAGCTGGAGGAGACGGTGCGCCAGGCCGTATCTTTCACCGCCAGCGAGGCTGTAGACCTGAAGGTGGTGGACCTGGTGGCGGAGGACCTGGCCGACCTGCTGGCCCTGGTGGACGGACGCGTGGCCGTCACCCCCGCGGGGCCGCGTACCCTGGTCACCCGGGGGCTGAGCCCGGAGCGGGTGGGCGAATCTCCGCTGGAGTACTTCCTGGACTTCATCTCCAATCCCAACGTGGCCTTCATCCTGCTGTCCCTGGGCACCCTGGGCTTGGCCATCGAGCTGTTCAACCCCGGCCTCATCGTCCCCGGAGTGGTGGGCGCCATTCTGCTGCTGCTGGCCTTCCTGGCCCTGGGCAACCTGCCGGTCAACTGGGCGGGCGTGGCCTTCATCGTGCTGGCGGGGGTCCTGGCGTTGCTGGAAACCCAGGTTGCCGGCTTCGGCGTGCTGGGGGTGGGCGCTATCATCAGCTTTATGGCGGGAGGGCTGCTGCTGTTCTCCCAGTTTGGCGACGTGTCTCCCACCTTGCCCCGGGTGGCGGTGAGCAAGTGGGTGCTGGCCGGGACGGCGGTGGTCCTGGGGGCGGCCATGCTCTACACGGTGCGGGTCATCCTCCAGTCACGGGGGGGAGGGCCTGAGTCGCCGGCGGGCCTCCTGGTGGGCTCCGCGGGCACCGTGACCACCGCGCTGGCGCCCCGGGGGGTGGTCCAGCTGGGCAGCGAAACCTGGACGGCGGTGAGCGAGGATGGTACCGTGATAGCCGAAGGTGCGCCGGTGAGGGTGGCCAGGGTTGACGGCCTGGTCCTGACCGTGGCGCGGCGAGAGGACCGGAAAACCTAGTCTAGTTATGTGCCCCCGTGGACGTGGGGGCGGGAGGCAGCGATGGCCAGCGGCCCGGTCGTGGTTCAGCAGTACCAGCGCATGGTGGTTCAGCGGCTGGGCACCTTTGTGGAGAACCGGCGTCCCGGCTTTCACTTTCTGGTGCCCATACTGTACAACGGCACCAAGGTCGATATCCGTGAGCGGGTCACCAGGGTGCCCACCCAGAGTTACATAACCGCGGACAACGTAGTGGTGGGTATCGACTTCGTTATCTACTTCCTGGTGATGGAGGAGATGGCGGAACGGGCGGTGTTGAACGTCCAGAACTTTGAGGTGGCCGTGGTGAACCTGGCGGTGGCCACGTTGCGCTCGGTCATCGGCGCCACCACCCTGGCGGCGGCCCTGGCGGAGCGGGAGCGCATCCGGGATGCCCTGCAGATCCGCCTGGACGAGGTGACCGGCCGCTGGGGGGTCAAGGTTCGCCAGGTGGAGATTAACGAGATTGAACCGCCTCCTGGGGTGAAGGCAGCCATGGAGCGGGAGAAGTCCGCGGCGGCCATCAAGACCGCCGAGATTACCGAATCGGAGGGCCAGCGCCAGGCCCAGATTAACCGGGCCGAGGGCGAAAAGCAGGCGGCCATCCTTCAAGCGGAGGGCAACCGCCAGGCCTCCATCCTGAACGCCGAGGGCGACCGCCAGGCCACCATCCTGCGGGCGGAGGGTTTCAGCACGGCCCTGGAGCGCATCTACCAGATCGCCAACACCATAGACGCCAAGACCATGAGCCTGCAGTACTTTGAAACCCTGAAGGCCATCGGGGCCAGCCCTTCCACCAAGTTCATCTTCCCCATGGAGTTCACCTCCATGCTGGCGCCCTTCCTGGGGATGGGCAACCAGGCACAGCTTCCTGGCAACGGCGGCGGGACAACCCCCAGCCAGCGGCCGTGAGCCGGCCCGCTCACGCCTGGAGGGGCACCACCACTTCCCCCTCCTGGGGGTCCCCCAGCACGTGGGTGAGTTGCCGGCAGTGGAGCAGGCCGGTGTAGGCGTTGAGCACCGCGTCGCAGGTGTTCTTGTCCAGGCTGGCCGCGCGGGGCGCCAGCCCAGGCACCAGGGCGGGCAATCGCTCGCGCAGGTAGGCCAGGCTCCGGGCGCTGCTTTTGGGTGGCACCTTGTCCCCAAAGAGCATCACCTTGGTGGCGTGGGGATAGGTCTCAATGACCCGGTGGCCCGCCTTGGTCAGCAGCTTCTTGACGGCCACCCCCCGGTAGACCAGGGTGCGGGTGATGGACCCCTTGCTGGTGAAAAAACAGCTGATGCCCATGCGGGCCAACTCCAGCTCCGCCACCCGCCCGCGTTTCCTGGGGCCCTTGGACTCGCAGCACTGGCACACCGACTCCAGGCATTGCAGCCCCTGGGGCAGGCCCAGCGGCGTGCCGATGGCAATGAGGGCGGGCTTACGGGTCCTGGCCAGTTCCAGCAACTCCTCGTCGTCGCTGAAGGCGGCCAGCAACTTAAGCTTGCCTTCGTCGTCCAGCTCGACCAGCGCGCTCGGGTGGTTTGGGGATGATCTCAGGTCAACGCCCAGCACTGCCATAGTCACTGCCACCACAGACTCCCCGCGGCCGCCCGGAGCAAGCCCCACCGCCCGCCGGGGATAGCGATATGTCCTTCCCTGGGTACTGGATATGGTCAGCCTGGGGTCAAGGGGGAAGAGTCCACCAGTTGCACCGCCGCCGAGTAGGGTTCCGCTTCTCTGCGGGCCACCCGCTCCCGCAGGGCGATCAGCTGGGGGTCCTGGGCCTGCCGAGCCCGCCAGCGCCGGCCCAGCTCACCCTCCACCATCTCGTCAAACTCCTGGACCCGCCGTCGCTGCCGACGGTGGTCCAACTCCGAAGTCCGGGTGAGGTGCTGCCGGTGTTCCTGGACCCTCTGCCACAGCTCGGGGATGCCTTCTCCCCGGTGGGCTTGGGTCAGCACCACCGGCGGGGTCCAGCCCTGCCGGGGCGCCAGGCCCTGCATGGCCGTGATGGCGCTGGCCAGCTGGTCGGCCCCCTCCCGGTCTGATTTGTTGATCACGTAGATATCGGCGATCTCCATCACCCCAGCCTTGAGGGTCTGGATAGCGTCGCCGGACTCGGGCACCAGGGTCACCAGCACCGTGTCGGCCACTCCCATAATCCCCAGCTCCGTTTGTCCCACGCCCACCGTTTCCACCAGCACCACCTCTTTCCCCGCGGCGTCCAGCAGGCGCACCATGGTCTTGATGGCCCTCGGCAGCCCGCCAGACTGGCCCCGGGTCGCCACGCTGCGGATGAACACCTGGGCATCCACGTAGTGGCGCTGCATTCGCACTCGGTCTCCCAGGAGCGCGCCGCCACTGAAGGGGCTGGAAGGGTCCGCCGCAATAATCCCCACCGTGGCGCCGGTCTGGCGCAACAGCTGGGCCAGGCGGTCCACAATGGTGCTCTTGCCCGCTCCGGGGGGTCCGGTAACGCCGACGGTGTAGGCCCGTCCGGTGTGGGCATCCACGGCCTGCATCACCTGGACGGCGTTGGGGTCGCCCCGTTCCACCGCCGACATCACCTGGGATAGGACACGTTGGTCACCAGCCAGCAGGCGCAGGGCAAGGTCGGTCATGGGGAGGAGACTCCGGACCACCGAGGGGCGTGCCAGCGGGGGAATGGGTCGCACTCTAACACCGGACTTCCCTGGCGTCAAGGTGCCTCGCCGGCCGTACTCGCCGGTGAGAGAGACGCGTGCCGCACACCATTTTCGAACAAACTCGACGCACACCCGAAGCCATAGGTATTCAATACGACACTCGTTGACCCTAAATATCCACACCTCTACCATAGTGTTAATGGATTTCGGAGGGTGAGCAATGACCAAGCGGCACGACTGATCTGGGACCGGCCCCAACCCAATCTCCCACGGGAATCCTAAGTTGGTTACCAACCCAGTGGCAACGCAAACCATTACCCGACGCGAAGGATTTTGGAGGAACACGATGAGTGGTACTATAGTCAAAGCACCCCGGAAGCAGAGCAACGGCGCTGTCGAGGAAAAAGTCAACCTGGGACAGTCGGCCGCCGACGAAGAGTGGGAGCGTGCCCCGGCCCGCATTAAAGTAGTGGGCGTGGGCGGCGGTGGATGCAACACCGTCCGGCGCATGATGAAAAACAGCGTCCGTGGCGTCCAGTACGTCATGTGCAACACCGACATCAAGTCTCTGGAGCAGGCTGGCAAGCACGACGGCTTGCGGTTGGTCCAGCTGGGTCCCAAGTCCACCAAGGGCTGGGGCGCAGGCGGACGGCCCATGCTGGGTGAGCAGGCCGCGGAAGAGTCCGCCGCCGAACTGCGGGACGCTCTGAAGAACGCCGAGCTGGTATTCGTCACCGCCGGCATGGGCGGCGGCACCGGCACCGGCGCGGCCCCCTATGTGTCCCACCTGGCCAAGGAGATGGGCGCCCTGGTGGTGGGCGTGGTCACCACCCCCTTCAGCTTTGAGGGCAAGAAGCGCATGGGCGACGCCATCTCCGGCATCCGCCGGCTGCGCCCCTACATGAGCAACCTGATCGTGATTCACAACGACCGGCTGCTCCAGTACGTGAGCCACGACGCTGAGATGCTGGAAGCCTTCAAGACCGCCGACGAGGTGGTTACCCAGGGCATCTTGAGCATCTCGCAGCTCATCAACGAGCCCGGCGAGATCAACGTGGACTTCGCCGACGTCCAGACCATCATGGGCCATCCCGGCGGCGCCATCATGGCCATCGGCGAGGGCAAGGGCAAGAACGGCACCGTGGACGCCGCGATGCAGGCCTTGAGCAACCCCCTGCTGAACCTCTCCATCAACGGCGCCAAGGGCGTGCTCTTCTCCGTGAAGGGCGGCCATGAGGTCACGTTGGGCGGCGTCAACGAAGCCGGCAAAATCATCCGGAAGGCCGTAGACGCCAAGGCTCACATCTTCTTCGGCATGACCGTGGACCACACCATGGAAGGCGCCATCAGCCTGACCATGATCGCCACCGGGTTGAAGGAAGACACCTGGTTGTCGGCCATGACCGACACCGGGTCCATCAGCCGCGGTGTGAAGAGCATGGTCCCCGGCCAGGCCAATCCCAAGCGCAGCGGCTTCCTGGGCCTGCGCAAGCGCCCCAGTTAGCACCATCTTTCCAACGGGCCTCCCACCGGGATCAGGCAGGGCGGCCGGCGGACTTCACGGTCCGCCGCCCGCCCTGTTTCTTGGGGCGGACGGTCCAGACCCCTGCCGGAATGCCGGACGCGCCGCCGGTTCTTGAGGTATAATACCCTCGCTGTTTCCCACGTCTGCCCTGGCCCAACGGGCCGCAGGCGCACTTCCAGGGTCCCGCCGGGGGCGGAGGACAGCAAGTCGGGGCGTAGCGCAGCGGTTAGCGCGCCACGTTCGGGACGTGGAGGCCGGTGGTTCGAATCCACTCGCCCCGACCATCTACCATAGCTGATGCGGTAATACGTGACCAATTTCTCGTCGAAACAGGTTACAGTGGGCCCATAGTTCCGACACCCACGACAACTCGTTGGCCCTCTCCTTAAATCGCGGATCCCTTGCTTCCGCCTTTGACCCGCACCTTCAGCCGTTGTAGTAATCCGGTCGTTGAGCAGCACCACGACGGAGAAGGTGGTCTCCTCGAAACAAACCTTCACCGTTGCCACCCGTGTGCCTGTATTCAGGAAGGTCTTCGGCAAATTCTACCCGCTCCGTTCTGCAAATAATGGGGTAAGAAGTCCCGGCTTTGATGGGCAGGATTGGTGCCACCCTCGCCAATAAAGGGACGATTTTGCAGGACAAGCGCGGAGATGAGGCCATCTGGGAGACGTGGACGGCGACATGGGGGAAGGTCGATCTCCCTGATCTTACATATCTGGCGGTGCTGGTGGCGATGGGCTGGGCGCGGCACCCGGGCCTACAGAGCCTGCCCGGAAGGTGGCCGACAGAAGGGATCGTTCCCCATGGTGATGGATATGCCACCCCCTCTGTCTCTCTCCCTTGAAAGGGGGAGAAGGCGGCTTGCGTTACAGGCCCCTCAGCTTGGGGTCCAGCACGTCCCGCAGGGCGTCCCCCAGCAGGTTGACCGCAAAGACCACCACGGCAATGGCCACCCCGGGGAAGATGGCCAGCCAGGGGGCCACTTCCACGTACCTGGTCGCCCCCAGAGTCAACATCCCGCCCCAGGTGGGCACATCGGGGGGAATGCCTACTCCCAGGAAGCTGAGGGTGGCCTCCACCACAATGGCGTAACCCAGGGTGATGGTGCTCAGGACAATGCAGGTGGCCGCCACGTTGGGCAACATATGGCGCAGCATAATCCTCCAGGAGCTGGCGCCAATGGCCCGTGCGGCCAGGACGTAGTCCAGCTCCTTGATGCTCAGGGCTTGGGCCCGCACCACCCGCGTTGCTCCGGGCAGAAGGACCGCCACCAGAGCTATGACTACGTTATTGATGGAGGCGCCCCGGGCCGCCATCAGCCCCAGAGCCAGGATGATGGGAGGAAAGGCCATCAGGGCGTCCACCAGCCGCTGGAGCACCAGGTCCGACTTGCCCCCCAGGTAGGCGCTGAAAATCCCCAGCAGCGTGCCCCCGGTGATGCCGACCCCCACGCTGACCAGGCCCACGTACAAGGAGATGCGGGCGCCGTGGATCAGTCGGCTCAGCACGTCTCGCCCCAACTGGTCGCCGCCCAGCAGCAGCTCGCCGCCCGGCTTGGCCCACTTGAAGGCCGCGTTGGTCTCCTGGGGGTCTCGGGGCGCAATCCAGGGGGCCAGCACCGCCACCAGGAGCAGACCCAGGAGGACCAGCCCCGATGCCGCACCCAAGGGCTTGCGCCTGGCAAAGTTGGTCAGGGATTTGGGCAGCGACGGCCTGCCCCGCAGCCGGGCCTGAGTTGCGACCTGGGATGGCCGGGAAGTCCTATCTAGCGGCACGGCTCATCTCCTCTGAAACGGCGCCGGCTTAAGCGTAGCGAATGCGGGGGTCCAGCCAGCCGCAGAGCAGGTCCACCAGCAGGTTGATGGCCAGGATGGCCACTCCCACAATGACGATGATGGCCTGGATCATAGTGAAGTCCCGTTGGAAGATGCTCTCAATGAGGATCCGGCCAATGCCCGGCACTACGAAGATGGTCTCGATGACCACGGTGCCCCCGAAGAGGCGGCCAAACTGCCAGCCGGAGATGGTGAGGATGGGCAAGAAGGCGTTCTTCAGGCCGTGGCGCCACACCACCTCCCGCTCCGGCAGGCCCTTGGACCGGGCGGTGCGCATGTAGTCCTCCCGCAGCACCTCCAACATGGCGGAGCGGGTGACCCGGGCGATGAAGGCCATCTCGTAGAACGCCAGGGCCACGGCGGGAAAGATCATCTGCTTGAGGTTGGCCAGCGGGTCTTCCCACAGATTCTCGTAGCCCAAGGGGGGCAGCCACCCAAAGACCGTCACCAGAAGCATGGTGAGCAGGATGGCAGTGAAGAAGTTGGGCAGGCCGATGCCCACCAGAGTGAAGAACCGAGCGCCATAGTCCACTAAACTGTCGGGCTTGCTGGCGGAGAGGACCCCCAGGGGCACCGCCACCAGCACCGCCAGGACGATGGACATGACTGCCAGTTGGATGCTAACAGGCAGGCGGTCCTTCAGCTCGGTCATCACCGGGGCCTCGAACCACAGGGAGTTGCCGAAGTCGCCCCGCAGGGCGTTGCCAACCCATGCCCCGTATTGCGTGACGATGGGCCGGTCGGTGCCCAGCTTGGCCCGCAGGTTGTCCAGGTCCTGCTGAGTGTAGGCTCCGCCCCCGCTCCCTTCCAGGATGGCCAGGGCCGGGTCTCCCGGCACCAGGCGCATCACCACGAAAACGATGATGGTCACCAGCAGCACTGTGGGGAAAAACAGGCCGATCCGTTTAGCCGCGTACTGTCGCATTTTCTATCGCTCCCGCTCGCCTCTGGACCACAATCTGTTTCCCCTCAGATGATCCCCAGGCAGGGGCGCCCCGATGGTATCGGGACGCCCCTAAGGTTCTCTCCGCCCATCTCAGTTGTGACCTGTTAGATAGGCCCTCACCGGTCCAGCCACAGGTCCTCGTGGGTGAACCCGTACTGCAGCGTCTGGGGCGGGTTGAAACCCCGGATGTCCCTGTGCACCGGCCAGAAGTACTTGCCCCAGTAGAGGGTTACCCAATGGTTGTCGTCAAAGCTGCGCAGGAAAGGCTCCGCCTCCAGCAGCAACGCCCTGCGCTTGGCCGGGTCTTGCTCATTCTTCTGCCGCTCGAACAGGTCCTCGATTTTCGGGTGGGTCCAGTCGGGGTAGTTGCGGGTAGCCCCCACCCGGTAAACCCCGCCAAAAACGGCGTCGGGGTCCAGCACCGTCATCGCCTCACCCTGGCAGGCCAGGGACCAGTTCCCCTCCGCCTTCCGAGCGGTGGCGAAGAGGGCGTAGCCGGCGGCGCTCTCATGGGTCCGCACCTCCCCGTCGATGCCCAGCGTCCGTTTCAGCTGCTGCTTGACCAGCGAGCACGTGTCGGGGAGGTTGCTCGTTTGCCGGACATCGAAGGTGGTGGTGAACCCGTTGGGGTAACCCGCCTCGGTCATCAGCCGTTTGGCCTCGGCCAAGTCCTCCTGCCCGCCCGGCGTGTTCTTGGGCCGTATCCCCGGCCAGGCCAGGGCCTCGGCCTCGGTGGAGACAAAGCCGGGCATGAAGATGGTGGGCAGGCCGGCCTTCCCATCCTCCTGCAGCTGGATCAGCTCCTGCCGGTCCAGGGCCAGGTAGATGGCCTTACGCACCTTTGGATCCTGGAGGGGGCCCTTCTTGATGTTCATCATCAGGCCCAAGTTGCGGGAGCCGGGCAGCTCGTGGAGCTTGATTGCCCCCTTCATGTCCTTTTCCATTTGCAGATACTCGGTGACGCCCAGGCCGGAGAACCCGCTGCTCATCATGTCCAGCTGGCTGGACTTGAAGGCGGCAATGAGCCGGCTGTTGTCCACGATGATGTAGTGGTTGATGCCGTCGAGGTAGGGCCGCTCCGGCTTGAAGTAAGTCTTGTTTTTGACCACCTTGAAGGAGTTGCCCCGCTGGTACTCGGTGAGCTGGAAGGGACCGGAGCCGGCCTTGCGCTGAATAATTGGGTCGGCCTGCTTCAACTCGGCAACCTCGGCCAGGTGGTGCTTGGGCAGCACCTTCACGTAGTCCAGCGCCAGAAAGGAGAGGAAGGCCCCGGAAGGGAAGGCCAGGTTAAACTCCACCGTCTTGGAGTCAATCAGCTTCACTCCGCCCTCTTCCACCTTCTTGGTGTACTCCCGGAACGCCCCCGACCGCCCCGCGGCGACCTTGGGGTTCATGTACCGCTCCATGCTGAAGACCACGTCCTCGGCGGTCAGGTCCTTGCCGTCCTGCCACTTGATGTTGTCGTTGAGGCGGAAGGTGTAGGTCAGGCCGCCGTTGGTGACCTCCCAGCTTTTGGCCAGGTCGCCCCGAATCTTGTTGGTGTCGGCGGTGTCGTACATCACGATCTGGCTGAAGAGCTGGGAGAAGGCCTGCACACTGAACACGGAGGCCGCACCCAGGGGGTCCCAGGTCTCGGGGTCGGCGTAGGCCCCCATGTTGACGGCGCCGCCGGCCTTGGCCCGCTGTAAGGGCGCCGCCGCGGCCACCGAGGTGGCAAGGGGCACCGGGTTGTTGGTGGGCGGCAGGCCGGCGGGAAGGGCCGGGATGGCGGCGGCCGTTGGCGCCGTCACGGGCGCCGGCGCGGCGGCGGGTGGCGCGGACGTGGGCGTTGCCGAGGCGCCGCAGGCCACCGCTGCCAGGATGAGGAGCGCCAGCAGGGGAATTAGGGACATTAGCTTGGGAGTCCTCAGGTGCCGATGTCTCACGGTGATACCTCCTAGGTCTAATCGACAATTCAGCTAGAAATTGGTACAGGGCTAGAGCGGTAGTCCAAGGGTACCGGGTAGTAGTGTGTAAGTCTTTGCGGACGGGAGGAGACTTACATGAAACGGAACGAGTTGAGTGCCGCACTTAATTGCCGATTCTACCTAATGCCAAGAAACCCACATCTCTTCCGGGTCTTCAATGAACTCGATCCGCGCTGCAGGGTCGAATCCCTCGTATACTACCACTACCTGGTCGCCCAAAACGCCGCTGGCTGCCGGGGGTCCCATCAGCATGTTGAACCGCTTCCCGTCCGGGTCATAGTCCTCCAGGGGTTCTCCCTCGACCCACGCCGACATGTACTCGCGGGAGTGTGGGCTGCCCGCCATCTGGCTGTCATACCAAGCGATGCCGGGGAAATAGTTCCTGGTCAGCTCGTTGTGGGGCGGTTCCGCCACGGGCGTGTATGTAGCTGCCTTCCCTGGAAACTCGACCACGTTCCCAAACTCGTCATACTACCAGGGGCCTCCCATCGCCTGGTCATCCCTGATGAGCTCCGACCGTAGGGCGAACCGTTCCCACTCCGGGTTAGTCCGGGGCTCGGGGGCCGGCGCTTGGACCGCCAAGGCGATGCCGAAGAAGTTCCTGATCAGTTCCTCGTAGGGCAGCTCCGCCACGGCCTCGGCAATGCTAGCCGCGACCTCTCGGCTGGGTGGCTTGATGCTAGCAGGCTGGTTGCCCGCGTCGCCCTGACTCACCGAGAAATACAGGGCAGTCGTGGCCACCACTAGACCGCCCAGGACCACTACTCGCAAGAACCTGGCGCCGACGCTGTGTCCCAGTGCTTGGGATCTCCGTAGCGTTGCGTCTCTGGTCTGTGCCTTGATGTCCAATCCCGCCTCGCCGATCTTCGATTCCTGGAAGGTATCCCAGGTCGCGCCTTGGGGGTTGACCGCGGGTGCCTTCATGTTCGCCACCTCCGTCTAACTTGCTGCAGCCGTATGTTAGCCCGGGAAGATTGGCGCCACATCGACAGAATTAACCGTTTTTGGAAGAGGTTTTCTGGGGTCTTTTGAGGAGTTGGAGTGGGCAAGAATCACTAGAGGCCTGGTGAGGTGGCGCGAAGCATAGGTGGAAATAACTAAGAGTTAGTTTGGGAAATCGGAGAGGGTATGACCGGTCCGTAGCAGCAGGGAACTACGCCAAAGCTAAACCAACTCGTGCCGGGAAGCATAGGTAGCGGCCTCGGTCCGGTTGGCGGAATTGGTCTTGTTGAGGATGTTGGCCACATGGTTAGCCGCTGTGCTGAGGCTGATAAAGAGGGCCTCAGCGATCTCCCGGTTGCTCTGACCAATGGCGACCAGGCGCAGCACCTCCACCTCCCGCTGGGTCAGGCCATCGGGGTGAGCCGGGCCTCTGGCTGGCTGGGCCTCCGCCCGCTCCCGGAGGCTGAGCACGCGGTCTGTCAAGGGTCGCATCCCCAGTTCCTTGGAAATGGCCAGTGCCTGGTCCAGCAGGGACATCGCCTTCTGGCGGTCGCCGTCCCGTAGGGGCGAGGCATGCCTCGCCCCTGCAGCGGTGGTCGCAGGGGCCAACAGCAGGTCAGCGTAGTCGCACAGGCTCCAGGCCAACTCCGGGCGGTAGCCCGCTCTGCAGCAGAAGGCCAGGGTGTCCTGGAAGTGCTCCGCAGCCTGGTCCAGGCCGCCCTTGGTGTGGGCCAACAGGCCCAGCAAGTGATCGGAGGAGGTTACCCAAAGCATCAAGCCCCGACGTGGCGCCAGGGCTACGTACTGTTCTGCGGCTGCTGCTACGTCGCCCCGCAGCACGGCCAGCAGCCCCAGGCCAGTCCTGGCAAATAGCACATACAAGGGATTGGCGAGGGGAGACGCTAAAACCGTCTGGGCCGCCGCTTCCGCCACGTCCAGCCGGTCCAGCAAGCCGGTGATTCGGGCGACCCATGGTATAACCTGAGCTGGCACGGCGTATTGGTTGCCCGGCCTGGCCGCTGCCTGGGGTATGGTCTCCAGGAGCCGTTCTAGGTAGGCTTCACCGACGTCAAAGTCGCCCAGCTCATACTCCAGCATGACCCGGTCGGCCAGGAGTGTGCTTTCCTGGGGCGCCACCGCCAG
>JBGPJN010000040.1:0-16006 GCA_041485445.1 Dehalococcoidia bacterium | reverse complement strand
GCTTGGACGGCGTGAGCTACAGGGGTGAATGTACCCCTGGTGCTGTTCAAGGCACGATCGGCGGCAGACAGGAAGGCTTGGGCATCTGTGTTGGTGGGATCCAACGAGATGATGTCCGAAGCAAGGTCGTACACTCTGGACCAATCGCGTTGCCCCAGGGCTGTCTCGATCTGGTCCAGAAGACGGTCGATCTGGCGCTTGAGCCGTTCCGTTGCCATGACACCCCCATTAGTGACGGGGGAAGTTACTGCCTGATTTTATCTCCGCTACGGAGGGTGTCAAGCTTGTGTGTCACGGCAGCAGGAATAAAGGTTCGTCCCTGACGGCTGCCAAACACTGTTCCAGAGACAGATCCCGATAAATCTCCAACCACTGCTCAGTGTGTCTCATGTACGAGAGACTGTAGCGGTCAGGGCCAACGTATTCCAGGCGAGCAAACCTGGCCTCAAAAAAGGGCGAGATGGCGTTTGGCCCGGGGGAGCGGTACTTGGAGCAGAAGTAAAAATAGTTACGATACCATTTGGCGTAAATGTCCACCATATAGTTATAGCGCGCATCTTCGCGAGGAGGCTTGATACGTTTAGGCTTTAGAACGGTCTCAATGAGCTCCCTTGCCTTTGCCTCCACGTGAGCCTTAGTTGCCTCGGGTACCCTGGGTTTGGCTGGCCTTGGGGGGCTGTAGACCCACCTTTTCTGTCTTGCAGCCATGTTACCTCGCATCAGGGCAGAGGTGTTCTGCGTTTACCTTGCAGGCCAAAAGACTGAGGTGGACCCCGCTTTGCACAAATAATGCCTAATGCCATTTTCAAGCCACTTGTTGTGCAAGGCCGATTCCTGCACAAAAATTATTTGACGGTCAGAATCATCCCAGATTCGTCGTCCCGAAAAATCCAAACCCAAGATACCATTTCTTGCACTAAGATTCGCCCTACGAATCGCCGTCGCCGTGGGCCTACCCGCCTCGCCGGACGGGGGTGCGGCTCAACAGGAGGAGCAGTGCGCTGCCCGCCGCCAGGGCAGCGAAGGGGAGGAAGGCGCCCCGGTAGCTGCCGGTGGTGTCGTACACCAGGCCCGAAAGCAGCGGGCCTAAGGCGAAGCCGGTCACCTGGGCCATGCGGCTGAGCCCGTAGACTGCCCCCATGGACTTCCTCCCGTAATAGCTGGCCCACAGCACGGGGGCCAGGGTGCCGATTCCCCCGGACGCCACGCCCTGGCAAACGGCGAAGATGTAGGTCTCGAAGATGCTATCGGCCCGGGCCAGCAGCACCATACTCAGAGCGGCTAGCAGGTAGGCCAGGCCCAGCAGCCACCGGGCGGGCAGCCGCTCGGCCAGCAGCCCAAACACCAGGGTCGCCGCCGCTCCTGCGGCGGACTGGAGGCTGATGGCCCCCACCGCAGCAGCGGCGCTCAGCCCCTGTTGGGTCAGGTGGGGCACCAGGTGCAGCCCGACCCCCGAGCTGGCGGTGCTCACCACCAGCAAGGACACCAGCACCGGCCAGAAGCTGGGGCTCCGCACCACCTGTCCTAGCGTCCACCGCTCTTCTGTTGGGGCCAGGTTCCTGGGAGACCTGGCGCTGCCCTGTAGGGGTTTCGTGGACACTCTACTTATGGGAGCCCCGTCCACCGTCAGGCCCAGGTCCTCTGGCCTCCGCCGCACAAGTAAAGCGCAGGGGACCACTCCCAGCGTCAACATCAACCCGCCCAGCATCACCCAGGCGGCGCGCCAGCCCCACTGACTGTTCACCGCCTGGACCGCCGGCGCCAGGACGATGATGCCCGCCGAACCGCCGAAGAAGACCAGGCCTACGGCCCGCCCGCGGTATCTCCGGAACCAATTGCCCACCGTGGGAGAGGCGGAGGGCTTGATCACCCCCTGGTCAGCCACCCGGGCCAGGGTGAAACCCAGGTAGAAGCCCGGCAGGGTATGGAGGGTGGCCAGATAGAAGCAGCTCAGGGCAACTACCAGCCCGCCCGCCGCCAGCAGCAGCCTCGCCCCCATGCGGTCCACCAGGAGGCCGGTGAAGGGAGCCAGGGCCGCCCCCAACAGCGCACCCAGGCTGGTGGCGGCGGCCAACTGGGTCCGGCTCCAGCCGAACTCCCGGGTCATGGGGTCAACGAACAGGGTCAGAATGGAGATGGCGGAAGCGGCGTTGGCAAA
Source organism: Dehalococcoidia bacterium (assembly GCA_041485445.1). Classification (GTDB taxonomy): domain Bacteria; phylum Chloroflexota; class Dehalococcoidia; order Lucifugimonadales; family UBA3495; genus SHYG01. The sequence continues at coordinate 13,848 of JBGPJN010000040.1, read as the reverse complement.
CTCCATGGCCGAGGCCGCCCCCGCCACCGTCCAACCGTAGTAGAAACGTCTCACAGTGGCAGCTATCGGGAGTGACTATTCACCGGACCCGGTCATGGGGGACACTCTTGCGTGCAGTCCGTCTTCCCAATCCGGCTCTGGGGCAGGGATGATGCCTGGCTCCGCCACAGGCCCGGTGGGCCTTGTGCTGCCGCTACTTGAGAACAATGGTGTGCAGGGCCGAAGCGTATTCGGCCAGCGGGTAGGGCTCCCACTTCACGATGCGGGGCCCCACGCCCCAGGGGGCGTTGATGTACCCAATGGAAACGTCATAAGCCTCTTCCCGCAGCCGCATGTAGGCGGTATTGGTGGCCCTCTCGCTCTCTGCCGGATCGAATTCGGCCAAGGCCTTCCCCACCAGAGCAAACACCTCGGGGTCGTTATGCAGCTTCGTTTGTGGTCCATCCTTGTATGGGGCGAAGTAGTAATGCCGAGTCTGGCCCATCGCACCTAATCTGGTGTTGTTGGCCACCCACACCATCTGTCCGTGGAGGTCCTCTATGGCGAGCGTGCGGGTCTGAGTTATTTTAACTTTATCCACCAGCTTCACCTCCACGTCCAGCCCCAGCTCCCGCCGCCACAAATCGGCGGCCAGCTGCGCGGAATCAGGGAGGAACGGAACCACCGAGTCTTCATAGGTGTTGATGACCAGCTTGCCGAAGCCCTTGCCACCGGCATAGCCCGCGTCGGCCAGCAGTTGCCGGGCCTTGGCCGGATCGTAGGGGTAGGGGTCCAGCCCGGGCTTGTACCCGATGGTGCTGGGGGTGACGGAGGAACCCCATCCCTTTATCTGCATGACCTCAGGCCCGCCGTAGAGCTTGTCCCGCATCAACTCTTTATCAACCGCGTAATTGAGGGCTTGGCGGACCCTCTTATCGTGGCAAGGGAACTGGGGCAGCCAGCACCCATACTGTTGGACCTCGATCGCTACCGCTTCTTGACCGAACACCACGCGCCCGCCTCCGGCCTCGATCTGTTTGCGTGTCGCCAGGCTAGCGCGAGCGATGTCCGCCTCTCCAGCCCGCAAAGCCGCCACCCGGGTAGCTTCCTCGGGAACCAGCCGCAGGTCCAGGAACCTGAAATTCGGCCGTTTATCGGTGGGGAGTCCGTTTTTAGGCTGATAGTAGTGGTCGTCGAATCGCTCGAACTGCTTCACTTCCAGGGGGACCTGCTTCACTAGCTTCAGGATGCCGGCGCCGATGGGGTTGCGGTCGTAGGCCGCCACCTCGGCTTCACCGTTAACTGTCGCCCGCTTGGGCAACACGACACCTACCGTAACTCCTCCCTCATTTTCGGAACTGTAACTCGGGAACTCCGGGGAGGGGATCTTGAAGGTCAGACTAACCCGGTCGGGCCCCGTCTGCTCGATCCGTTCCATTATGGAGGCGTAGGCAATGGAGGGCGAACTCTTGCTGTAGCCCTTCGCCTCGGGGCCCATGGTGTGCTGGAAGTTCCACAAGACATCCGCTGCCGTCACCTCCGTCCCGTCGTGGAACTTGACCCCCTTCCTTATGGTAAAAGTCCAGGTCAGGCCATCACTCGAGATTTCCCACTTGGTGGCGATGCCGGGGCTGAGCACCATCCTCCCATCCTTAGCGTCCCAGGCGACGAGGAAGCCATGAAACGCTTTGTGGTACTCCTTGCCCGGGGATCCATAGACGCCGTCAAAACGTTCAGTGCCAAAGCCGCCCACCATCAAGGTCACCTTGCCGGGGTTAACCACCGGCGCCTGGGGGACCACCGCCGGGGCCGGGACGGCGGTGGCCTTGGGTGCGGCTACCGGGGCCGGTGCATTGGTGGGCTTGGCGGCCGGGGTGGCCGTGGCCGCGGCGCCGCAACCCACCGCCACCGGTAAGAGCAACACAAGTGCTAGAGCGACAACTCTGGAGTACGTGTACCCGAGGGATCCGCGGAGGTGTGTCATAGCATTCCCCTGTACCTACGGAGCCTTGCATTGATCCCTAAACCGCTCGTGGTGAGCTTGTCGAACCATGCACCTGCAACCCTTCGACAAGCTCAGGGTGAGCGGGTAGGGTGCCCAGTTTAGCAACCAGTGCAAGGCTCTATAATATGCTGGCAGTCTGGTGATGACCCAGTCTGCGGAACTAACTCAGCGCCCCCGGACCGGCAAGGATTCTGCTCCTCTCCAAATCTGGCGCCAGAGTTGAGACGGCGGTGGAAAAGGGTGTCCTGGCAAAAGCCGGAGCGCATGGCGATAATACGACTGCGGGAATATCGTGTCAATCAGAATAAAACGCTAAAAGAGGCACGACTTTCGTAACAACAGTTGAACATTTATGGTTAATGCACCGCGCCATAAAGATGGCTCATAGCTAGGGACAGTTGCCTTTTTGGCCTGGAGGCCCTCAGGTTTACTTGTCAGGACGTGGAGGGTCGCCTACTGGAACGGATTTGAAGGTTGGGTGACTCAACTGTCCTGGGAGGACGCTCCCGGCGATGTTAGGAATAAAGAACCAAAAAGGCCGATCCGAAGGCAGATAAGGCGAGTGGCGCTATCTGACCGGCTCCAGAGGGATTTGGTTCTAGCGCGGGCGTACGCTCGTTGAGTAGCGTGTCGGCTCGCCGGAGGGCGAGGTTGCCAGCCTAGCTCCTTGGATCCAGACCCGGATCATTCCACTCCCAGGTGGTCACTGTGTGGCACCATTTTGACGCTTTTCTCCTATTGACTCGCATCGCATTACCCATGTTACTGTTGGCCACCGGCCTCGGAGCAGATCAACATGGGGGTGCGGTTGCGCCGTCTCGGCGAAATTAGGTCACTTCTGCGACGGCCGCCGCTAGGTCTTCTGGCGTGGCGTCGCTTCCCGTCGTTCGGGGCTGCGTCCCTCCTGCTGGCGCTGCTGTCACTCCAGGTCAATCCGTCAAGCTCCCTGCAGGGCGCAGTACCCCCGGCGCCCCCCGGGCAGGCCCCGGCGGCCCTCACCGCCGCGGCAGCGCTGTTCCCTTACCAAGACCCCGCCGACGGGGCCGCCGGGGTGAAGGTCAGCATCTCCGGCGTCACCGACGTGGGAACCGGCGCCGCGGCCAACGTGCTCTTGGGCGCCTTCCAGGCCAAGCTCACCTACAACGGCGCCTGCCTGCAAGTGCTGGAGCTCCGGCCGGGGAACTTCTCCATTACCCCGGGCACTATCGACATCGACAACGACGCTGGGGAGGCTACGTTCAGCGGCTCAGCCAGTCCGGGTGTTCCCGCGCCGGCAGCCCTGGGCCATGCCCTCACCCGCCTGGTGGGCAGCGCCCTTCAGCCCTGCCCGCTGAACCTGGAAGTGGTCTCCCTGGCCGGCGCGGCCGGCGACCCCATCCCGGTGCCGGCCACTGCCGCGCTGACCCTGCGCCGGTGCGGTGACCAGCCAGTGCCTGCAGTCGCCCAACGCGGCCAGCCCCCAGCACGATGGCGCCCTGGACCAGAAGAGCATTGCGGACGCCCTGTTCATCGCCCAGTACTTGGTCGGTATTCGCAACAAGTACTTCGTCGTCCCTGGGGATGACACAGTGCCGCCGGCGGTGGTCATCACCTCCCCGGCGGATGGGGCGACGGTGACCACGCCGCAGGCTACGGTGTCCGGCACGGCCGTTGACGCGCAGACCGGCGTGGCCGGGGTCACCTGCGACGGCGCGGCGGCTTCGGTGGCCGGCTTAGCCTTCACTTGCGACGTAGCCCTCATCCTGGGACCCAATAAGGTGACGGTCCAGGCCACCGACCGGGCGGGGAACACCGGTTCGGCCACGGTCACCATTACGCGTCTGGAGGAGTGCGGCAATTTCTGCCTAACATTGGCCCCTGGCGAGGCCACGGTGATCCAGGGCAACTCCACCACCTATCGGGTCTCGGCCAGCAGCGGCACCGATGGGTTTGCCGATCTCATCGCGCTAACCGTGGCGGGGCTGCCCCCCGGCGCCACCGGCTCCTTCGCGCCGAATGTGATCACCGCCGGGCAGGCGTCGGTGCTCACCATCAGCGCCTCCCAGGCCTCCGCGCCGGCCACCGTCCAGTTGACCATCGCCGGCGCTGCAACAATCAACGCCGCCAGCGTGACCAAATTGGTGTTGGGGAGTCTGGTGGTCCAGGCCGGCGGCCGCACCGCCCTGTTGGGACAGGTCGTCCTGACCAACGGCGCCCCGCTGGCCGGAGTGAAGCTGGCCCTGGCAGGCAAGACCACCCAGACCGACGCGGGAGGCGGCTTCCAACTCCTGGACCTGCCGGCGGGCCCGCAGATCCTGGAGGTCAACGCCACACCGGTGCAGGCCAACTACCCCATCTACGCCGTCAACGTCACCCTGGTACAGAGCGTGGCCACGCGGCTGCCTCCGTTGCAGATCACCCCGCCGCCGCCGCCGGAAGCCTTCACCCCCATCAACAACGCCGCCCAGGCGCAGGTAGTCACCGACCCTCGGTATCCAGGGCTGTCGGTCACCCTGCCCGCCGGCGTGACCATCACCGGCTGGGACAAAACGCCCAAGACCCAGATCGCTATATTCCAAGTTGACCCCGCCGCGCTTCCGGTGCCGCCTCCGCCGGGCCCCACCCGGTCCCTGTACCAGATCAGCTTTGGCACCGCCATGGGCGGCATACCTTCGGCGCCCTTGCCGGTGTCGCTGCCCAACGACCAGGACGCCGCCCCCGGCGAGAAGGTGGAGATCTGGAGCTACGACGCCGCCCCCATTGCCGGCGCCACACCGGGCTGGAAGCTGGCGGGGCTGGGCACCGTCAGCCAAGATGGCACCACCATTGTGTCCGATCCCGGCGTGGGCATAGCCCGCTTCTGCGGCGTGTGCGGCCTGGTCTGCTTCCAGCGCCAGCAGCAAGGCCAGCCCAACCGTCCCCCCGGAGGCAGCGCCGAGGCCGGCGATCCGGTGGACCTGTTCTTGGGCCAGATGATCGTGGAGAAGACTGACCTGGTGCTGCCGGGACGGCTGCCGGTGGCGGTGCACCGCACCTACAACCCCCTTGACCCCTTCGCCGGCATCGCGGGGTTTCAGCTGGGGTTTGGCCCGGGTTGGTCCCTGCCGGTGGATATCGTGCTCCAGGAGGAGACCGATGCCTTGCGCCGGCTGATTCTGCCCGGCAACTCCCGCATCGCCTTCGTTCGCCAGGGCGATGGCAGCTACATCACCACCACCATCCCGGTGTTCGCCGGGGCGGTGCTCCGGGCTGAAGCCGGCGGCTACCGGCTGCGCTTCAAGGACGGCAGCGCCTGGCGGTTCGCGCCCGGCCTGGTCGCCGGCATGCTTCTGTTGAGCGAGCAGAGCGACACCAACGGCAACCGAATCGCCATCGAACGCAATAGCGCGGGGCGCGTCACCCGCATGGTGGAGCCGGCGGGCCGGGCGCTGGAGTTCACCATCACCGCCGGCCTGATTACCCAGGCGCGGGACCCCCTGGGCCGCGTCGTGCGGTACACGTATGCCGGCGGGCGTCTGGAAACCGTCACTGACCCCGCGGGCGGCGTGACCCGCTACGCCTACGACGCGGCGGGCCGGATGCTGACCATCACCGACGCCAAGGGCATCGTCTTCTCCCGCAACGAGTACAGCCCCGGCAGCGGCCGGGTGCTGAAGCAGACGGAGGCTGACGGCAGCGTCTGGCGGTTCCGCTACCACCTCCAGGGGGCGACCGTGACTCGCCCCGGCATAAACTGCTCCGCTTTGACCGGTGTGGCTTGCCCCACCGAGGAGAGCTCCGAAACTGTGGCCCAGGGCTTCAGCTTCACCGGCGGCACGGTGCTGGCCACCACCGTGGTGGACACCCGGGGCAACTCCACCCGGTACCGGTTCAACGGCACCGGCCAGGCGACGGAGCGAACCAACGCCCTGGGCCAGGTGACCAAGTTTGAGCGGGCCACCGACACCAACCTGCTCCTGAGCGTCACCGATCCCCTGGGTCGCCACACGCGATTCACCTACGATGCCCGCGCCAACGTGACCAGCATCACCGACCCGGCGGGCAACGTCAGCCGCGCTGAGTATGAGCCGGTCTTTAACCACCTGACCAGGTTCACCGACGCCCTGGGCCACGTCGCTGCCTTTGCCTACGACGCCCGGGGCAACCTGGTCCGGGTCACCGACCCACTGGGGAACGTCACCAGCATCGCCTACAACGGGGTCGGCCAGCCCGTGTCCGCCACCGATCCCCTGGGGGACGTGACCCGGTTCACCTACGACGCCCAGGGCAACCCGGCCTCGGCCACGGACCCCCTGGGCAATGCCGCGCGCCTGAGCTACGACCTGGTGTCGCGCCTCATCGCCCAGACCGACCCGCGGGGCCGCACCTCCCGCTTCACCTACAGCGCCCTGGGGCAGACCACAGGGGTTACGGACCCGGCAGGCGAGGACGCCGCCCTGACCTACGACCCCAACGGCAATCTGCTGCGCCTGACCGATGCCCTGGACCACGCCACCAACTACGTCTACGACGTCATGGACCGGGTGACCCGGCGCACCGACCCGGCGGGGGCCGCGGAGACCTACCAGTACGACGCCGCGGGCAACCTGACCCGCTCCATCGACCGCAAGGGGCAGGCCGCCACCGCCATCTACGATGCGCTGGACCGGCCCACCAAGGTCACCTACGGCGACGGCGCCACCACCGACTTCGTCTACGACGCCGCCGGCCGCCCATCGCAGGTAACGGACTCCGCCGGCGGCACGGTGCTGAACCGGTTCGACGGGCTGGACCGGCTGGTGGCCCAAACCACCGCCCTGGGCGCCGTGGAGTACCAGTACGATGCCCTGGGCCGCCGCACCCGGATGACCGCCACCGGCCAGGCCCCGGTGACCTACAGCTACGACGCCAGCTCCCGGCTGGCCCGCATCGCTCAGGGGACGCAGGTGGTGGAGTTCCAGTACGACGCCGTAGGCCGCCGCACCCGGCTGACCCTGCCCAATGGCGTCGCCACCGAGTACCGCTACGATGCCGCCTCGCGCCTCACCGAGCTGGTTTACCGCAACACCGCCGGCCCCCTGGGCAACCTGACCTACGGGTATGACGACGCCGGCAGCCGCACCGGCACGGGCGGCTCCTTCGCCCGTCCCGTCCTGCCCGACCCGGTGACCGGCGCCGCTTACGACGCCGCCAACCGCCAGCGGGAGCTGGGCGACCAGGCCATGACCTTTGACGCCAACGGCAACCTGACCTCCCTCACCGGCCCGGCGGGCGCGACGACCTACACCTGGGACGCCCGCAACCGATTGGTGGGCGTCTCCGGGCCCGGCGTGACCGCCTCCTTCACCTACGACGCCCTGGGCAGGCGTGCCGCCAAGGAGGTCAACGGCCAGCGCACCCAGTACCAGTACGACGGCGCGGACATCATCCAGGAGCTGGGGCCGGGCGGCCCGGTGAGCTACCTGCACGGCCCCGGTGTTGACGAGCCGCTGGTGCGCGGCGGAGCCGAGCAATACCTGTCCGACGCCCTGGGCAGCATTATTGCCCTGACCGGTCCCGCCGGGGCTATCCAGACCACCTACACTTACGAGGCCTTTGGCCACACCACCGCCACCGGCGCGCCCAGCGGCAACCCCTTCCAGTACACGGCGCGGGAGCACGACGGCACGGGCCTGTACTACAACCGGGCCCGGTACTACAGCCCGGAGCTGGCGCGGTTCATCAGCGAGGACCCCATTGGGTTGGCCGGCGGGATGAATTCTTACGCGTACGTGGGCAACAGCCCCAACAGCCACGTTGATCCGTTCGGATTAAGGCTAGCTATTTTCGACCCGGCTGAAAGACTCAAACCCGCGTTAGATGATTTGAAAAAGACAAAATTTGGTAGAGCTCTTTACGAATATTTGGAAAATCGCCCGGAGATTATCACAATTAGGGCGACGAGTCGGGCGGAAGAATCGAAAGCCAAATTGTCGGGAGTTCCAATATCCGTCTACCATCACCGGAATGTCGGTGGGAAGATTCAGGACAGGGAAATTGTGATTGATCCGGATGCTTGCATTGTAGTTAGGACTGAAAAAGGCCCCCAGAGAATGTCTCTAATCTTGCTCTTGGTGCACGAGATGGGGCATGCGGCAACCGGCGTGGATGACATTGGTCCAGACCGAATGGTTAATGTCGACAATTTTGAGAACACATTAAGAAAGGAGTTGGGATTGCCGCTCCGAACACAGTATGCAGGCAGCCAAAAATGGCAGGATGCGATTTGCAACCCGCAACCGCCTCCAGAATCGGGGCGTAAGTAAACTACTATGACGCGCGTTGGGGCCAAGCGGTTGAGTGAATAGCTCAAAGTAGCTGGTCGCATCCACCACCAGCAAGGTGCGGACGCTAAACTCTTGAGGTCTAATGGACTGGCACAGGTTGTCATCACTTAGAGTCCTGTCGCTGATCCTGGCAGCGGGCATTGCCCTGGCCCTGGGGCTTGGCGCGCTCCACGCCCAGTCGCCGGGGCTGGTCTACGTCTACGACGACCAGGGGCGGTTGGTGCGGATGGTGGACGTGGCGCAGAACCAGTGCGCCACCTACCAGTACGACGCCGCGGGCAACCTGCTGGCCATCACCCGCGGCGCCGACTGCCTGCAGCCGCCGGTCATCCAGAACGTGGCGCCGGACAACGTGAACGTGGGCGAGACCGTCTGCCTCGCCATCACCGGGGCTCACCTCCTGGGAGCAGGGGTGACTATCAACCGGCCCGAGATACTGATCAGCGATGTCCGGGCCAGCGATTCCAGCATTCAGGCATGCCTCACGGTCCCGCTCTTCACCGTCGTGGCAGGCGCCAGGCTCACCGTCACAACCCCCTTTGGGGTGGCGGAACGCACCTTGAAGGGGCCGCTGCCCAGGGTTAGCAGCGTGTCGCCTGCCAGGGGCACGTCCCTGGGGGGCACGCTGGTGACCCTCCAGGGGTCCCATTTCACCCCCGACACCACCATCGCCTTCGGCAATAGTCCCGCCACCCAGGTGGTGTTCGTCAGTGAGAGCGCCATGACCGCCCGGACCCCGGCGGGGGTGCAGGGCCAGCAGGTTGACGTAGTGGCCAGCAACGCCAACGGGAGCGGCCGGCTCGCCGGCGGCTTCACCTACACAATCTCCTTCTGGGCGCCCGGCGCCATCGCCGTACTGACCGGCGGCGCCGCCATGCTGACCGTAAGACTGGAGAACCCGGCCACGGCGCCGATCACAGTATCCCTGTCCAGCGCCGACACCGCGGTGGCCACGGCGCCCGCCTCGGCGACGATACCGGCCGGCGCCGTCTCCGTGGACATTCCCGTTGCGGGGGTGAGCATCGGCACGACCACGGTGTCCACCACCGTCGCGGGGGGGACGCTTACTACCGCCATCCAGGTGGGGCCGCCGTACACCTGCGCCCCTCTCGAAATCTGCGACATTGCCGTGGTGGCCAAAGCCGTGGGCGTCATGGTCTTCCCGCCCCCCGGAGGCGTGGGCCCGGCCGTCTCCCCGCCGGTGGGGGTCAGGACCATCGTAACCGCCCCCGGTCCGGACCTGGCCGTCGCCCAAACCGTGGGCGTCATGGTCTTCCCGCCCCCCGAAGGCGTGGGGCCGGCCGTCTCCCTGCCGGTGGGGGTCAGGATCATCGTAACCGCCGAAGGCCCGGACCTGGCCGTCGCCCCGCCGGTGGGAGCCATGGTCTTCCCGCCCGGCGAAGGCGTGGGGCCGGCCGTCGCCCTGCCGGTGGGCATCAGGGTCGTCCCCGAAGGCCTGGTCTATACCATCGCTCCAACCGTGGGGGAGATGGTCTTCCCGCCCGGCGAAGGCGTGGGGCCGGCCGTCGCCCCGCCGGTGGGGGTCGTGGTCGTCCCCGAAGGCCTGGTCTATATCTTCGCCCCAACCGTGGGGGCCATGGTCTTCCCGCCCGGCGAAGGCGTGGGGCCGGCCATCGCCCCGCCGGTGGGGATCAGGGTCATCCGATTAGGCGCTGGCCTGTCCATGGGCGTCACAATGGAGTAGAAGTTAAATTCAGTGTCCAAGCTCTGGCGACGGATGCACATCAAAAGGGGAGGTACAGCCATGCGAGGTTTCCGATTCATCATCCTATCCCTGTGTCTGGTGTTGCTCACTTCCATTGGGGGGGCTTCGGCCACCCTGGCCCGGTTCGATGCCGACGCCAGCGGGGCTGGTCCGGGCGGGGCTCCCGGCGCTGACGTTGATGCGCCACCTGGGCCGGCGGTCAGTCCGCCAACCGATCCGGCGATGGCAGTCCCGGCGCCCAACGTGGCGGTGGTGGCCCGCCCGGCCCAGTTCAACAGCGGCAGCCAGGGGGAGAACGGCCCCTTCCCGCCGAGCACACCTACCGGCGGGACCACGGGCATCACCCTCAACCTGCAGGACGGGCGGGTTACCTACTTGCCCAGCGGGGACACGGCCCAGCTGCCGGGCACGCCCGCCGGCGGGTTCTCCGACGGGATCCTGAAGTTCTCCACGGTGGAAGTGCCGGCGCTGATGACGCTCACCTTTCTCCGGAACCAGACGAACACGCCCGTGACCATCCTGGCCCAGACCAATGTCAACGTGGCCGGGGCCATCGACGTCAGCGGGGCCAAGGGCGGCCCCGGTGGCAGTAGCGCCGGCGTTGGAGGCCAGGGAGGCCCGGGCGGCTTCAGGGGCGGCAACGGTGAATTCCTGGTCAGCAGCCCAGGGGCCGGGGCCGCCCTTGGCCCCGGCGGCGGCAAGGGCGGCGGCGTGGGGGGGGCCGGCAACGTTGGCGGCGGCGGCGGCGGCGGCTTCGGCAACGTTGGCGCCAGCGGGGAAAACGGCTCGGCCGGTGGAGGCCTCTATGGCAGCCACACCCTGCTACCGCTGCTGGGCGGTTCCGGCGGCGGCGGAGGGGCCACTAGCACGGAGGGAACGCCGGGCACGACGGGGGCGGGCGGCGGAGGGGGTGGCGGCGCCATTCTGATCGCCGCCGGCGGGACCATCAACGTTGCCGGCTCAATCCTCGCCAAAGGCGGCGCAGGGGCCGATTTCGGTGGAGGAGGAGGCAGCGGCGGCGCGATCCGGCTGATGGCGCAGGCGATCTCCGGAACTGGTACGCTCAGCACCCAAGGCGGCGCAGGAGGAGCACGGGGCAGCAGCCCCTTCGTCTGGGGCGGTGGAGCTGGCGGTGGGGGCCGGATCCGGCTGGAGGCCGTCACCGACACCTTCGCCGGCACCATTCCTCCCACTGGTTCGCTGAGCAGGACCCAGCTGGGGCTGGTGTTGCTCCCCAGCCCGGCCACCCTGCGCATCACCAAGGTGGGCAGCGCGGACCCGCCGACCAGCCTCACCGGATTTGACGGCGGGGTTGACCTGGAGGTAGCGACCCCGGGGACTGTCGCCATCCAGCTGACGGCCTCCCAGGTGCCTCTGAACGCCGCCGTCCGGGTAACCGCCAAGCCGGTGACCGACGGGACATTCATTGGGCCGATCAACGCCCCAGCGTTGACCGGAACCTTGGCCAGCTCCTCGACGACGGTCAGCGTCACCTTCCCTGTTTCAGGACAATACTTTCTGGAAGCCGTCGCCACGTTCACGGCGCCATGAGGTAAGATGATTTACGAGAAACCGAGCTCTCCCCCTTACCAAGGGGGAGACAATGCGGGGGTCGTTTCCGCTCCGCGGCGGGGGACGACCCCTCCCAGCCTCCCATTGGCAGGGAGCGGTAGTGCTCAGGGGGACCAGCCCGGCCGTCCGCTGCCGTCACGGCAGGCGGCGGTGGCGTTTCTGTGCCTGGTGCTTTTACAAGGCTTCCACGAGGTGGAGCACGTGGTCCAGATAGTCCAGCGTTACGTTGGCATCGGGAGCGGCTTTTTCAACAACCCCAAAGGTGCTGGCATCCTGGGGAGCTGGCTGGATGTTGAGCCGGTCCACCTGGGCTACAACGCCGTCTTCCTCTTTCTGGTGGGCCTGTGCTTCTGGGTCGGCGGCTTCTACAAGAAGGATTTCATCCGCCGCTACCCACTGCCCTTCGGGCTGATGGCCTTCGCGCTACTCTTCGAGGGCTACCACTTCGTAGAGCATATCGTCAAGATCGTGCAGTTTATTGAAACGGGCAAGAACGGGACCCCGGGCATCCTGGGCAACTTCTTCAACCTGGTCTGGCTGCATTTCGCCTACAACACCATCGCCTACGTCCCGCTGCTGGTGGTGTTCTTCATGGATGGTTACTACCGAAGCGCGGTGGGTGCCCTCTCCAGGCCCTGGCGCTACAAGGTGTTGTGACGGTGGCGCCGCGAGTCGCGGTGCTGACGCCGGGCGGGTTCAGTTCTCGACAAGCGGGGCCGCGCCCATGACGGCTGGAGGCGCCGTCGTGGGCGATGGTCCAGCCGCAGCGTGGCTAACCAGGCATCATCCAAGGATTGACTGCCCCCTCTGAAACCTAATCCCTCTGGAGCCGCCAAATTTAGTCACTGGCCCAATGTGACAGTTGCCGCGCCTTTTTGGTCTACCAGGTTTCCCTCCATAATTCCCGTTGCAGCGGCGGTAAGCGCCTTGCCGGCCACGTTCTCACCCACAAGCCGGCCTTGACAGTCTCTGCCCCAGGGATAGAATCAACCCGTACTATTCCTCTTCTCTCGTCCCGCAACTCTCAGGAGGCAAGGGATGAACTGCCCATCCTGCGGCCAAGAGAATCCGGCAGGTGCCCGCTTCTGCATGTCCTGCGCTACAGTTATCCAGCGCACTTGCCCTTCCTGCGGTACTGAATCTCCCCCCACAGCTCGATTCTGCATGGCTTGTGCCGCGCCGCTCCAGACGATTGCACCCAATGTGGGTACTCCAACGCCCGCCACTTCAGCCACTGCTGCCACCCAGCCAACCCCATCCCACCCCACCTCCTTCGCCGGTGGCCGCTACCAAGTGAAGAAATTCCTGGGGGAAGGCGGCAAGAAGCAGGTCTACCTGGCCTACGACACCCTCCTGGACCGGGACGTGGCCTTCGCACTCATCAAGACCCAGGGCCTGGACGAGGCCGCCCGCCAGCGCATCACCCGGGAGGCACGGGTCATGGGCGGATTGGGCGACCATCCTCACATCATGCCCATCTACGACCTGGGGCAGGAAGGCGGCCAGCCCTTCATGGTGCTTCCCCTCATGGCCGGCGGCGACGTGGAGGGCCTGGTGAAGAAGGCGCCGGAACGCAAGATCCCCTTGGAGCGGGCGGTGGAGATCGCCGGCCAGGTCTGCCGGGGCCTCCAGTTCGCCCACAGCAAGGGCATCGTGCACCGGGACCTGAAGCCGGGCAACGTGTGGCTCACTTCCGATGGGATTGCCAAGATCGGCGACTTCGGCCTGGCGTTGCCCCTGGACCGTCCTCGCGTGACCCTGGAAGGAATGATGGTGGGCACCGTGGACTACATGCCCCCGGAGCAGGCCATGGGGGGCGAGGTGGCCCCGCGAGCCGACCTCTACTCCCTGGGGGCAATGCTGTACGAGATGGTCACCGGCAGGCCACCTTTCCTGGGCGACGACGCGGTGGCGATCATCGGCCAGCACATCCACACGCCGCCGGTGGCCCCCACCTGGCACAACGGGCAATGCCCGCGTCCCTTAGAAGCCTTGATCCTGCGGCTGCTGGCCAAGGACCCGGCCCAGCGGCCGGAGTCGGCCGCCGACGTGCTGGCCGCCCTGGAGAGCATTGACCTGGCTGATGTCCCTTCGGAAGCCAGCCCGGCGCCGGGAGAGGCTCACGCCCTGGAGGGCTTGGCCGGCGGCGTGTTCGTGGGCCGGCAGCGGGAGATGGGGGAGCTGAAGGCCGCCCTGGAAGAAGCCCTCTCCGGCCAGGGGCGGCTGGCCATGCTGGTGGGGGAGCCGGGCATCGGCAAGACCCGCACCGCCCAGGAGCTGGC
>JBGPJN010000039.1:0-16234 GCA_041485445.1 Dehalococcoidia bacterium | reverse complement strand
GTGCGGTAGAAGTGGGGGAAGGGCTTGCGGATGACCAGCAGGCCGCCCTGGTCCGGCTCGGTGATGGGCTGGCCCTCCCGGTCCACAATGTCCAGCACCGCCCCCGGCAAGGGCTTGCCCACCCGGCCGGGCCGCACGGGGATGGTGGCCGGAGTGCCCAGACAGGGGCCGCCGGTCTCCGTCTGCCACCAGTTGTCCACCACGTGGCCCCACTCTCCGCTGCCGCAGATGTGCTGGTAAGCCCAGCGCAACGCCTCGGGGTTCAGCGGCTCGCCGGCGCAGGTGAGCAGCCTCAGAGTGCGCAGGTCGTACTTCTGGGGGTGGGACTCGCCGTAGCGCATGAGCATCCGCACCGCGGTGGGGGAGGTGAACGCCACGTTGACGCCCTGCTGCTCGATGACCTGGTAGAAGACGCCGGGATGGGGGTAATCGATGGCCCCCTCCCGGAACACGGTGGTGGCCCCAGCTACCAGGGGGGCGTAGACGATGTAGCTGTGGCCCACGGCCCAGCCCAGGTCGGAGGTGCAGTAGAATACGTCCTGCTCCTTGATGTCCCAGAAGGTCTTGAAGTAATAGTAAGTGCCCACCATGTAGCCGCCGTGGACGTGGAGCACCCCCTTGGGCTTGCCCGTGGTGCCGCTGGTATAGAGGATGTACAGGGGGTCCTCCGAGTCCATCACCTCCGGGGCGCACTGGATGCTGCTCCGGGACACCAGCTCGTCGAAGTCCACTTCCCTGGGGCCCAGGGGCGGTTTGGCCTCCCGGCGCCACACCACCACGCGCTGCAGGAAGTCCAGACCCTTGACCGCCTCGGCGGCGATGCCCCCCAGGTCCACCCGCTTGCCCCGGCGGTAGCCGAAGTCGGCGGTAATCAGCACCTTGGCCTGGGCATCCACCATGCGGCCGCGCAGGGCGGCCACGCTGAACCCGGCGTACACCACGCTGTGCACCGCGCCGATGCGGGCGCAGGCCAGCATGGCGATGGCCCCCTCGGGCGTCAGGGGCATGTAGATGACCACCCGGTCGCCCTTGCCCACGCCCAGGGACTTGAGGCCGTTGGCGAAGCGGTTGACCAGTTGGGCCAGGCGGGCGTAGGTGAGCACCCGCTCAGCGCCGTCCTCGCCCAGCCAGATGAAGGCCGCCTTGTTGCGCCGCGGGGTTGTCAGGTGGCGGTCCAGGCAGTTGTCGGTGATGTTGCACTGGGCGCCCAGGAACCACTGGAAGCTGGGGTAGTCCCACTGGAACACCTTGTGCCACGGCTTGAACCAGTGCAGCTCCCTGGCCACCCCGGCCCAGAAGCCCTCGGGGTCCGCCGCGGCGCGACGGCATTCGCCCTCGAAGTCCTGGAGGTTGGCCTGGCGCACCAGCGAGGCCGGGGGCAGGATCTCCTCCCGGTCCTGGAGGAGATGGTCAATACGTTCATGTTGGGTCATGGCGGCACCTCGTTTGCGAAGATGTTGTAGGGGCGTGCGCCGTAGGGGCGGGTTTGAAACCCGCCCCTACACAGACAGATACCTTGGGTTCTCCCGGTCTTGGTCCCATTTGGCCGGGTTGTCCACGATGTATTGGCGGATGGCGTTCAGATCAGTCTCGCCACGGATCACGTGTTCGTAGTAGTTGCGCTGTCAAACGGGAGTGCCTGGAGTATTTCGCATTTGGTTAATCCGGCGGGCCGAAAAAGTCTTGAACGCCCGCACGATCTCCGATAGGGGTCGGCGGCCTGTAGGGGCGGGTTTGAAACCCGCCCCTACGTCCTCGGCAAGAGCGATAATTCCATGCACATGATTGGGCATGACCACGAAGGCATCCAGCGCAATGTGCGGATAATGGTTTACCAGATCATCCCAGCATTCTAGAACCACCTGCCCATAGGGATTCACCCGCATCCCACCATCCGCCACCTCGCCAAACAGACAGGCCCGCTCCTGGGCGCAAAGCCTGACGAAATACGCCCCTGCCTGGGCATAGTCATAACCTTTCAGGCGAATGGACTGGCGGTGATGCTTGTCAGGGTCGTACTGAACTCGAACCATTTCTTTGCCTGATGTAGGGCCGCACCACCGTGCGCCCCTACCCATTACGCGGACTTCTCATCTTCTCGCCGGTCTTCCAGGATGAGGGAAATGGCTTCGGAGAGGCTCTTCAATGCCTCTTCTTTAGACTTTCCCGGCCGTTGGCGCCGGGAATTTCCAGACAGTAAGCGATGTGCCATTGGCCATCCCGCTCAATGATGGCGGTGAACTCGTTTCGCATCCTGCCAACCTCCTGAACGCTCTGGCTTGCCCACCTACCGGAACTTGGGCATCACCTCCTGGGTGAAGTGGCCCTATTCTAACCGTGCCAGGGGAAGGGGACAAGCTGAACCGATGATCCCAGATTGACCCTGCAGATGGAGGTAGCCTACAATTGGGCTAGGTTTGGTGGAAAGCAGCGGAGCGTACGTGGGCGCCTTCACCGTTCCAATCGAGGTTGGCGACCTGGCCGGGCGGCAGTTTGTGGCGGTGGACGCCCTGGTGGATACGGGATCGACTTATACTACGATGCCAGCAAGCGCCCTAGACCGGCTGGGCGTGATGCGGGAAGGCTACCGGCTGTTCGAGCTGGCTGATAACCGGACGGTGGAATATCCCATCGGACAGGCCCGAATTCGCCTCGAAGGTCAGGAGCTCGATCTACTGGTCGTTTTTGCTGGGGAAGACACCGACCCGCTTCTTGGCGCCACTGGATTGGAGATATTCGGCCTGGCCGTGGACCCAATTCACCGCCGGCTGGTGCCCGTCCCGGCCCTGCTGAAGTAGCATCGTCTTGGCCCATGGCAGGTCAAGAGACCACGGGAGGAGCAATGACAACACCAAGCGGGTTTGACCATCCGGAGTACCTGGTGGACGCTGCCTGGGTGGAAACCCACCGCAACGATGCCAACCTGGTCATCGTGGACTGCGACGTGGAACCCGCCTACCTCCGGGGCCACATCCCCGGCGCGGCGCTGGTGCCCGACAACTACGAGAAGGACCTGGACACCGGCCGCCTGCACGTCCTGCCGCCCGCCAAGTTCGCCGCCCTGTGCCAGGGGCTGGGCATCGGCGACCACACCCTGGTGGTGGCCTACGACAACTCCCTGAGCCTGTACGCCGCCCGCCTGTGGTGGGCGCTGAGCTACTACGGCCACACCAGCGTCAAGATCCTGGACGGCGGCTGGCGGCGCTGGGTGAGCGAGGGGCGTACGGTGAGCTTTGGCCGCCCCAGGGGTTCGGGCCAGGTGACCTTCAACCCCCGGCCCAACCAGTCCATCATGGCCAAAGCGGACGAGCTGAAGGCCAACTGCCGCCTGGACGACGCGGTGGTCTGGGACGTGCGCAGCACCGCCGAGTTTGAGGGCACCAACAGCCGGGGCAATAAGCGGGTGGGTCACGTGCCGGGGGCGGTGCACCTGGAGTACCTGAGCGTGATGGACCGAGAGACCCACCGCTTCAGGCCGGCGGCGGATATCCGGCAGATGTTGCTGGACAAGGGGATCACCCCGGAGAAGCGCGTCTATACCTATTGACAGGGCGGCATCCGTGCGGCGCACGGTGTGTTTGTCCTGCGGCTGCTGGGGTACGGCCACACCAAGAACTACGACGCCTCCATGGGCGAATGGGCCAACCGGGAGGATACACCCCTGGAAGTTTAGTGAGGGATTTAGTGAGGAGTGGCGTTGGCCGGCGATAACCTGGCCCAGGCCCTGGAGTGGGTCATCCGGCACGGCTACGTCTTGATGTTCGTGGCCATGGTGGTGGAAGGGCCACTGGTGACCATCGCCAGCGCCTTTGGCGCCGCCCTGGGCTACTTCAGCATCTACTGGGTGGTGGCCCTGTCCTTCCTGGGCAACCTCTTGCCCGACTGCCTGTACTACTATCTGGGCTACTGGGGTGGACGCCCGGCCCTGGAGCGTTACGGCCGGCCCCTGGGCATCACCCGGGAACGGCTGGAGCGGTGGTCGCCCCTGGCCGGACGCAACGTGGGACCGTGGCTGCTGCTGGTGAAGGAGGTGCCCCTCATGGGACCCACGGGCATCGCCGTCATGGGGGCGCTGCGAGTGCCGGCGCGCCGGTACCTTGCCTGGGATGTGGCCATCAACGCCGTCACCGCCCTGCTGCTGGCCGCCCTGGGCTTTTACGCCGGCCAGGGGTATCACCAGCTCCTCCGCTACACCGGGCACCCGGGCTACCTACTGGCCGGGGGCGCGGTGGCGCTCCTCCTGCTGACCTGGCTCTACCGGCAGGCGGTTAACCGCTTCTGGCGGTTCTGGGGCAGGGCTGACCGGCCAGAAGCCGCACCGACCGCGGCCACGCCCCAGGGCCCAACCCGTCACCCGTAAGCCGCCAGCCCCATGGAGCCGCTGCGCATCCTCATTGCCAACGACACCTACCCGCCCCAGCTCAACGGCGCCGCGGTGTTCACCCAGCGCCTGGCCCGCGGACTGGCGGGCCGGGGGCACCAGGTGGCGGTGATCGGCCCCGGCACGGCGTTCCGTGACCAGGTGGAGGCGGAGCCGCCCGTCGAAGCCGGCGGCTCCGGCGGCGGCGTAACGGTTCACCGCCTGCGGTCGCTGCCGGTGCGGCCCATCCACCCCTACTTTCGCATGCTGTGGCCCCTGGGCGTCCAGGGCAAGGTGGCGGAGATCGTCCGGCGGTTCCAGCCCCACGTCATCCACATCCAGAACCACTTTATCCTTGGCAAGAGCTGCCTGCGCATCGCCCGGAGGCAGGGCATCCCCATCCTGGGCACCAACCACTTCATGCCCCAAAACCTGTTCGAGTTCATCCCCGGCCCGCTGCGGCCCGCCCTGGCCCGCATCATGTGGCGGGACTGCCTGGGGGTGTACAACCGGCTGGACTGCGTGACGGCGCCCTCCCACGCGGGGCAACAGATGTTGCTGGACCTGGGGCTGACCGCCCGGTCGGTGATTATCTCCAACGGCATTGACCTGGCGCGGTACCGGCGGCGGGCGGCGCCCCAGGGCCTGTACCAGAAGTACGGCATCCGCCGGGACCGGCCGGTGTTCCTGTCGGTGGGGCGGCTGGAGCGGGACAAGAATGTTCACTTGATCCTCCGGGCCACCGCCGAGGTGGCCCGCCAGACCCCGGTGCAGACGGTGCTGGTGGGCAAGGGCCGGGACGAGGGCGAGTTCCGGGGGCTGGCCCGGCGGCTGGGACTGGACGACGGCACGGCCCGGTTCACCGGCGCGCTGCCCGAGGAGGACCTGGCGTGGGTCTACAGCATGGCCGATGTCTACATGGGCGCGGGGGCGGCGGAGCTGCAGGGGCTGGCGGTGATGGAGGCCATGGCCGCGGGGCTGCCGGTGCTGGCGGCCAACGCGGTGGCCCTGCCCGAGCTGGTCAAGGACGGGGAGAACGGCCTGCTGTTTGCGCTGACCGCCCAGGACCTGGCGGAGAAGATGCGCCGGATGCTTGCCCGGCGGGACGCCTGGCCGGGCATGGGGCAGCGGAGCCTGGAGTACATCCGGCCCCACGACGCGGCGCTAGTGCTGGCCCGGTTTGAGGCGCTGTACCGGGAGCTGAGGGAGGGGGTGGCGGACTGTAGCCGGCCAACGATTAGAACATCTGGGATTTAGGCTTGCGTTGCCTAGGGGCAACACAGGTGATACAGTAAGGTCGGCCAGCTAGTAGGGCAAGTTGGGGTGGTCTGAGCTAGCGCACAAATTCGGTGACCCCACTGCGTAGCATCCTGTCGGACCTGGCCCGAAATAGGACGGTTCACATATGATTGATCCCCTTTCGGGAAGAAAGCCGAAGCAAGGGTCCCGTGGGCCTGCCAAGGCGCCCTCACTTAGCTCCGACCCTGGACAAGTGTCTATTGCCTCAATCTACGCCGCCGCCGGAGAGCAACATCCGCACATCGGCTCAAACCCCAACATTCTGGCCGGCAAGCCCTGCATCAAAGGCACCCGGATTCCCGTAGCCCTGGTCCTCCGCTACCTGGCGGTGGGCGACGACCCCGTTGAAGACTTGGAGGTAACCAGGAAGGACGTGAGCGATTGTCTGGAGTTCGCGGCCACTGTCTGCGATCAGCCGACTCGCCATGGCGACTGAGCGCCTCCGGTTTCTTGAAGTTGTGATTTGAAGGACTGCTTATGCCCGAACGGTGGGACTGCATCTTCGTCGACAGGATTGAACCCAACAACAAGATAGTGTTAATCCAGCCAAGCCGATACGGGATAATGCATATTGAACGTGGAGAGCCACCTGATACCACTCAAAAGGTCAGAAAATCTATTCCACGCCGATGTGGGCCTCTTGAGGGGACATCAAACGATACCAAAGTCCTAATCGCTATCGCCCTAGCCACAGCAGGTAATCTACAACAACTGAAAACCTCCTCAGGGCTGGTGGTGCGGGGGTTTGATGGGCGGACCCCGTATCCTGGACTGCAGACGGCCCTTAGCAAAACTAAAGGCGAGGGCCTGAGGGTGAAGGGAACAACCGGTTGGCTCGTTTACATCTCTCCCGAAAGAAAGTTCCACTGTGTTCTTCCAGGAAGACTGAGGGGGCCCGAGATAACTGCTGAAGACTCTCGTGCCATAAGTACTTGTATCACAGCGCTACTCGAGGCGGGCTAGCATCTTTCGAACATTTCGAATCCCCGCAACTATAGGTCCTTGCATGAATCTCTTAACTGGGCCGACGAAATCCCCCCAACCCCCCTTTGCGAAAGGGGGGCAAGGAGGGATTTGCGCCGCCAATTCCTTCCAACCGATTGAAATATTTTTTCAAGGCTCGGCAAGATCGGTTTCCTGCTATCTCTGCGCTCTCCGCGTGCTCTGCGGTAGACTATCGGACCGGCGCTACTACCCCTCCCTTAACAACTGCCGCGCAATGGTCTGCCGCTGGATCTCCGAGGTGCCCTCGTAGATGGTGAGGGCGCGCACCTCCCGGTACAGGCGCTCCACCGGGTGCCCCTTCTCCAGCCCTACGCCGCCGTGAATCTGTAGCGACTCGTTGACGATGCGGCAGGCAGCCTCGGTGGCAAACAGCTTGGCGAAGGACGCCTCCTTGATGACGCTCTCCTTGCCCGAGTCCTTGAGCCAGGCGGCGCGGTAGGTGAGCAGCCGGGCTGCGTCCAGGGACACCGCCATGTCGGCCAGCTTGAACTGGGTGGCCTGGAAGTCGCTGAGAGCCTGGCCGAACATGGTGCGCGACCTAGCGTAGCGCAGCGCGGCCTCGTAGGCGGCCTGGGCCATGCCCACGGCGGCGGCCCCCACGGTGGTGCGGAAGGTGTCCAGGGTGCCCAGGGCCAGGCGCAGCCCCTGCCCCGGCTGGCCCAGCAGGGCGCCGGCGGGCAGGCGGCAGTCCTGAAAGCGCGGCTCGCCGATGGGATGAGGCGCCATGAGGTCCTGCCGCCGGGAGTCGTCAAAGCCCGAGGCGCCTTGCTCCACCACGAAGGCGGAGAGGCCCCGACTGCCGCCGGCGGGGTCGGTCCTGGCAAAGACCACGTAGGTGTTGGCGTCTCCCGCCTGGCTGATGAACTTCTTGACCCCGTTGAGCACCCACCCGTCGCCGTCGCGCACGGCGGTGGTCTGCATGTTCAGGATGTCGGAGCCGCCGCCGGGCTCGGTGAGGGCAAAGGCGGCGATGGCCTCGCCCCGGGCCACCGGCGGCAGGTAGCGGGCCTTCTGCTCCGGGGCGCCGCCCAGGGTGATGGGGTAGCTGCCCAGCCCCTGCATGATGAAGTTGGTGTCGGCCTGGGCGGAGACGCGGGCCAGCTCCTCTCGGATGATGCACAGGCGCACCACTTTAACGCCGTAGCCGCCGTACTCCTGGGGCACGCAGTAGCGCAGCAGGCCGGCGCCGGCCAGGATGGCCATGAGCCCCCGGTGCACCCGGCCCGACTCGTCGGCCTCCGCGGCGATGGGGGCGATCTGCTCCTCAGCCAACCGCCGGACCTTTTTCTGCAGCTCCTGCTCCAGAGGGGTGAAGGAAAAGTCCAAATGCGCCTCCTGGTTCAGCGCCTCATTGGGGAACTACCGGTATGAGCTATATGCCCCTTGGCGCCATCTTCACTCCGCATCAGAAGACGGTGTTCTTGGCAGACCGCATGGTCAAGGCGCTAGGTTTTATGGGTCACAATACGATTTTCCCGCCAGCGAGCGGTCGCTCCTTCTTGGATGCGAACCACGCTCTCCGGTAACCCGGATCGCCGAATCGCCTGCCGGCGCCGGACCCGGTAATGCGCCAGGTGTAGGCAGGCGCAGTCATCTCTTTCCAATTTTCTTCTACAGAACACAGGTCGATAACTTGAGAATAACCATTGGACCGTAGCTCCCGCTCAACCCATGAAGGACTGGGCCGGCATCCCTTCCCGTGGATTGATTGGTCGTAAAAAAGACCTTCTTTGATCCAGACCAATTCGGGTTCTAGAACGTCGACCACCACACTCTCAAGAAGCAGTGTATCCGCCATGCGCGAACACGCGGCCAGGAACTTGGCTGGATCTGGAAGGTGGTATAAGAGCCCAAAGGCGAAGACAATGTCCACCGGACCGAACTTCTCCACCTCCGGCGAGCAGACGTCGCACACGTAGGCCGGTCTGCCGGGGAATTTCTTCTGCAGCTGTCGGATATTTTCCCGGCGGCCATCCAGAGAGATAACTTTGGCTCCACGGCGCTCCAGCTCGGCGCCAAGGTGACCGTGACCGCAGCCAACCTCCAAGATGCTTTTCCCCTGGAACGACTCCGGGTTAACTCCGGCGAACAGCACCGACAGCTGACTCCGGCGGGACTCGACATGAACAAAGTTCTCGAAATTCCCGCCGGGGCCTTTAATCAACTCCTTGAACCGACGCAGGCCGGATTTGGGCAGTCTTCGCAGATTCACCATCGAAGCCCTCGCAGAATGTGTTCAGCTGCCTGAAGCAGGTGAGGGAACAACCGATGGAGCGGAGCCGCAATGCGCCCGCCCGGCTCCCCGGCCTCGGCGGCGATGGGGGCAATCTGCTCCTCGGCCAGCCGCCGCACCCGCTTTTGCGGCGGCTGCTCCAGGGAGGTGAGGGAGAGGTCCATTGTAAGCTCTCTTATGGGCTAGATTGCATCACGGTTTGCATGGCAACTGCGTGCCGTTCGTCCGAATGCCTGAAC
Organism: Dehalococcoidia bacterium; assembly: GCA_041485445.1. Taxonomy (GTDB): domain Bacteria; phylum Chloroflexota; class Dehalococcoidia; order Lucifugimonadales; family UBA3495; genus SHYG01. The sequence continues at coordinate 7,098 of JBGPJN010000039.1, read as the reverse complement.
ACGTACTGGATATCCCCGGATTGTTCCCTGGGCGGTAGCCAGTGGGGCTGTCCCCACGGATCCCGGGCAAGAGCCCACCCAGTCTCAGTGAACATCTCGGCCGACCACTCTTGGTGCAAACCTACATATCCGGGTTGGTCGTCGAGCCATTTGACGATGACGCTCCCTGTGCGGTCCATCGGCTTGCCCGCATACCGCATCCTGCCTACGTCGCGTATTTCCTCGGCTCCATTGGGGAACCGCACCTTCACATGAGGCTCGTCTTGTGCCCTACCCACAATAACCTCTGTAGCTATCCCGACGTTGCCTTCGTACAACTTTCCGTGGCTCGGATATCCGCACACGAGGTCCCCTACTCGGAACTTGTCTACTGCCATCGTCATCCTCCTTCACACCAGAAGTAAATTTTGGTCAGATTGCTCTCGGGAGCGGAAGCCGCTTTGCGTGAGCGGATCATCCCTTTCCACTCATGGTGAACCAATTTTGTTGCCGCTCATGGTGAGCTTGTCGAACCATGGGCGGGCCGAGCCAACTCCGTCAAACGAGTCCAAGCCCCTTCAATCAAAGCCTCTTTCTTTGCTCTGGACCATCCCTTGACTTGCCTCTCTCGCTCAAAGGCTTCTTGCCTTGAAGAAAACTGTTCTACAAATACCAGTTGAACAGGACGACGAGAAAGGGTGTAACCTTGGATTTGGCCACTTTGGTGGGCAGCAAGCCGAGCCTCCAAGTTGTCGGTGTGGCCCGTGTAGTATGAACCATCATTGCAACGCAAGATGTAGACGTAGAAGGCCATCCGGCAAGTCTCCTCTGCGCCCATCCTTCGACAAGCTCAGGATGAGCGGTGGCCAAATCTGCTCGCTTGTAGGTAAGCCGATGTAATGAGCCGCCTTTGTTTCCGCTCATGGTGAGCTTGTCGAACCATCGGCGGCCCGTACCTTACAACCCCAGCCTTCTTACCAACTCCTCCGCGGTCACCACCGCGCCGCTGAGGCCGCGGGCGTCCTGCCCCGCCAGGAACACCGCCGCCTTCACCATGTCCGCAGGCGTGGCCCAGCCGGAGTAGTCGGCGTCGGGGCGCTGGGCCTGGAAGCCCTCCGTAAGCACCGGCCGCAGGGGTTTGAGCACGTTGACGGCGATGTTGTGCCGCCCCAGCTCGGCGGCCAGGCCCCAGCTAAACCGCTCCAGCCCGGCCTTGGCGGTGCCGTAGGCCAGGCCGATGAGGGCCACCCCGGCGTCCCTGTCGGCCCCCAGGGTGGAGGAGAAGATGTGGTCAGCGGCGTGGGAGGAGATGTTGATGATGCTGCCCCCGCCCTGGGCGATCATGGCGGGCGCCACCGCCTGGCAGCAGATGAATGGGGCGCGCAGGTCAATGTCCATGACCAGGTCCCACTCCTTGACGGTGGCCTCCAGGAAGGGCCGGTAGCTGGCCACCCCGGCGTTGTTCACCAGCACGTCAACGCGGCCAAAGGCGTCCAGGGCCTGCCGCGCCATGCCGCGGATGCTCTCTTCCTCCCGCACGTTGCAGCGCACCGCCAGGGCGTGGCCCCCCAGGGCGGCAATCTGGGCGACGGTGGCGTGGATAGTGCCGGGAGCTCCAGGGCGCTCCGTTTCCGACCGGGCGGCCACCACCACGGCGGCCCCCGCCTGGGCCAGGCCCAGGGCGATGGCCTTGCCGATGCCCCGGCTGGCGCCGGTGACGATGGCTACTTTGCCCTGGAGCGACATACGGGCGTTCACCGCAGAGAGCGCGGAGAACGCAGAGAATTTATGGTTGGTTGTCTATTATCTCAGCGATCTCTGCGTTCTCTGTGGTTAATTAGGTACCCTCGTCAGTCGCCCAGGATGCCGTGCTGGTGGCGGATGTGGGCCACCTTGTCCTCCGCCTTCATGAAGGAGACAAAGTCCTCCACTCGCATGGCGGGCATGGTCAGGGTCTCCACTGTGCCCCGGGAGCCGATCTCCATGGCGATGAAGCTCATGTTCCAGTTGTCCGGGGCCTGGATGATGGAGGCGAAGTCGTAGGGGCCCAGCAAAAACCACTGGGCGGTCACCTTCACCCCGTCCATCATCCCCTCGATCTCGCGGTTGACCTCCTGCACCCGCTCCGGGTGCTCCCGCAGAACCTTGCGGCCCCGCTCGGTCAACTTGGTCATCATCAAGTAGTAAGCCATCACGCACCTCTCGAGAGTGGGGCTGCCACCCCTGGGCACTTGCACTTTAGGGCTTGGGTGCAGGTTGGTCAAGGGGCGTGGCCAATGGGAACCGTGGGGTCAACCCGGTGCGCTACCGGTAGTGGCGGCGCAGCTCGGAGGTGTACCGCACCCCCAGCAGGCTCCCGTGCTGCTCCAGCCACCCCTTGAACGAGGTCAGGGCGGTCTGCCCAGCAGACGGCTGGCGGGAGACCAGCAGGCTCGCCCTCAGCCCCGCCAGCTCGTCCCGCGTCAGCACCACGTCCCGCACCAGGAGGCCCACCAGGCGGGCCGACGGCGCCACCAGCCCGGCGGGAAGGTGGACCACCCTGCTGCGGCTGCCCACCGCGCGGGCGATCAACCGCACCAGCTCATCGAAGGTGTACACCTCCGGGCCCGCCACATCGGCCAGGGTGTTGCTTACCCCCTGGGCTGCCTGCACCGCCAGCGCCGCCAGATCGTCCACAAACACCGGCTGCACCCGGTGATCGCCCCGCCCGGCGACCGGGAAGATGGGGAACCTCCGCAGGCACCAGGCGATGTTGTTCAGCAGCACGTCTTCCACCCCAAAGACCACCGTGGGACGGAGGATGGCATAGGGGATGCCGGAAGCCATCAGCAGCTCCTCCACCGCGGCCTTGCCCCGGAAGTAGGGCAGCGGCGAATCCACCGAGGGGTTGGTAATGCTGACGTGCACGATCTTGCCGACCCCCGCCTCCCGGGCGGCCTGGATCAGCGTCTGGGTGTTGGCCACCGCCCGGTCGAAGGTGACTGCGCCCCGGACGAAGCGGATCCAGTAGGTGTTGTAGAGGGTGGTCGCGCCGCGGAGGCTCTTGGCCAGCGCCGCAGGATGGTCGAAGTTATAGGGAAACACCTCAATCAGGCCGCTGGAGGGGTCGCCGTGGCCGGGGTGGCCGGTGAGGGTCCGCACCCGTTGCCCCAGGCCCAGCAGCCGGCGGGCGATGTACTTGCCGGTGTAACCAAAGGCCCCGGTGACAATATTGAGCGAAGGGAGCGGGGGACCGGGCGATGGCGGGCTGGACATGTCGCACCAGCGGGCAATGGCTTGGGGAGATGGCCCGTGCCAGGAACGGCAACGCCCCTTGTCAGGGGCTAGGAGGTAGTATACCATTCCTGGCGAACTGGAGCCGGGGCAGGCCGCCCTCACCCCGGCCCTCTCCCACGGGGAGAGGGAGCCACTTGGGCAGCAATCACATCATGGCGGTGAGCGACATGAACCAGCCTGTCCGATTGCGGGTCAACGGCGCCGACCACCACCTGGACATTCCGGCCCGCCGGCTGTTGGTGGACTGCCTGCGCTACGACCTGGGCCTCACCGGCACCAAGGAAGGGTGCAGCGTGGGCGTGTGCGGCGCCTGCACCGTGCTGGTCAACGGGCAGATGGCCGCCTCCTGCATCACCCTGGCGGTGGCGGTGGACGGCGCGGAGATTACCACCATCGAAGGCCTGGCGCAGGATGGCCGTCTCCACCCGGTGCAGCAGGCTTTCATTGATTACGGCGGGTTTCAGTGCGGCATCTGCACCCCCGGCCAGGTGATGGCCGCCAAGGCCCTGCTGGACATTAACCCCCACCCCACCGAGGCGGAGGTCCGAGAGTGGATGATGGGCAACCTGTGCCGGTGCACCGGCTACTACAAGATACTGGAGTCGGTGGTGAACGCCCTGGGGAGCAAGCAGGGGGCGACGGCCAGACTTGGAGAATCGGATTGAGTCCCTGGGGGGAAGGATGAACGACTTCCAGTTCCACCGCCCCACCAGCCTGGCGGAGGCCTTTGACCTGCTGGCCGCCCACGGCGACGACGCCCGCCTCATGGCCGGCGGCACCGCCCTGGTGAACCAGATGAAGCAGCGGCTGGCCCAGCCGGGGCACGTCATCGGTCTGGACGGCCTGCGGAAGGCGCCGGGGCTGGCGGCCCTAGCGGCCATTGATCCCGCGGCAGACTACCACGGCGCGTTGCGCATCGGCGCCCTGTGCACCCACCGGCAGGTGGAGACCAGCCTGGTGGTGCAGCGCCAGATACCCCTGCTGGCCCAGGCCTACCGGCAGGTGGCCACGCCCCGCATCCGGCACATGGCCACGGTGGGCGGCGGCCTGGCGCATGGCGACCCCAACCAGGACCCGCCGCCGGCGCTGATGGCGCTGGGGGCGTCGGTGGTGCTGGCCTCCGCCGGGGGCCAGCGGACGCTGCCGGTGGACCAGCTGTTTGTGGACTACTTTGAGACCGCCCTGCGGCCCGGCGAGATTTTGACCAGTATCCTGGTGCCGCCTCCCCCTCCCAACGCCGGCACGGCTTTTATAAAATTTCTGCCCCGCACCGCCGACGACTACGCCACCATCTCGGTGGCGGTGGTGGTCACCCCCGGACGCGCCAACCTCTGCCAGGAGGTGCGCATCGCCCTGGGGTCGGTGGGCATGACGCCAGTGCATGCCACCCAGGCCGAAGCCCGGTTGCGGGGGCAGCCCCTGACCGAGGACCACATCCGCGCCTGCGCCGCCGCGGTGGCGGATGAGGTGGACCCCCTGGACGACTACCGCGGCTCCGCCAGCTACAAGCGGGAGATGGCCCAGGTGCTCACCCGCCGGGCCTTGAACCAGGCCCTGGCCGTCGCCGGCAAGCCCCAAGGCCAGCGATGAAGCTGGAGCACCGCTGCCTGTTGCCGGCGGGCCGGGACGCCGCCTTTGACCTGCTGCTGGACGTCCTCCGCATCGCCCCGTGCATCCCCGGCCTCAAGGAGATCGCGCCCGACGGTCCGGACCGCTACCGGGCCGTCATGCAAGTTAGGGTGGGCCCCATGAGCTTCAACCTCACCGGCACCATCCAACAGCTGGCCCGCGACCGGGAAAAGGGGGAGGCCCGGTTTCAGGTGGACGCCCAGGAGCGCCGGGTGGGCGGCTCGGTGCGGGCCGACCTGACGGTGCAACTGCATCCCCATCCCTCCGCCGAAGCCCCGGATCAGACGGAGCTGGTCATCCTCACCGACGCCACCTTCCTGGGCCGGTTGGGCGAGCTGGGCCAGCCGCTAATCCGGCGCAAGGCCGCCGCCACGGTGCAGGAGTTCGCCGACAACGTGGCCTCCTTCTTAGAAGGACTGGGCCGCCCTCCCGCCTAGCCTCCTGGCCCCGGGTCCGGAAACCATAGCCCCGTCATCCCCTCCTGGGAAGGCTCCGGTCCCACCCGCGGGCGCCCAACGGCCCCTCTCAGAATGTGTCTAGAAAGGGGCACCTCTTCCCCCTTACCAAGGTCGAAGACTCCGGCATGCCGGAGGGGATGGTTTTCGCCCGGCGGCGGGGAACAACCTCTCCTATCCTCCCATAGTTTAGGGGGGGCCTCTTCAACCCTCTCTAACTCCTCCTGATCAAGGGGGGAAACCGTAATTTCCCGCGCCCTTTAGCCCTCCGGCCTCTCGTGATCCACCGGCGCGCCGGCCCCGCGGTCCCCCACTGCCAGTACCGGCTCCCCTCCGCCGGGTGGCAGCACCCCGGCCGCGGGCCCCTGGCACCCAAGGGCGGCCGGGGGCCGCCACCCTCCCCACCCCCTCGCCTTAAGGGTCAATTCAGGTGGCCGTCCTGTGTGCCCCAACCTCACACCAATCTACACTGGCTGTAGTCATGTGGTGACGGCATGTGACGGGCCCCCCAGATGGCCGGGGGACAAGCCGGTAAAGGGGGTGACCATCGGCTACGGCACACACATCCAAGCGCCAAAGCAGGCTACCCAGAACCCACCAAAGAGAGAGTTACCTGAAGGAGGAACCTGAAATGTCCAACCTGGCAGATCAATTCCTGAAGCGGGTCCGCCCCCTGTGGCGCGACCAGCAAGGCATCACCGGTCTAGAAACCGCCATCGTGCTGATCGCCTTCGTGGTGGTCTCCTCGGTGTTCGCCTTCGCCGCCCTGTCCACCGGTCTGTTCACCACTGACCGGGCCAAGGAGACTATCCACGCCGGCCTCAAGCAAGCCCGCAGCACCCTGGAGATGCGCGGCTCCCTGCTGGCGGTGGCCACCGCCGGCACCTCCGGCACCGTCACCCAACTGCGGTTCCAGGTGGCCAACGCCGCCGCCGGCGAGGCCATTGACCTGACTCCCGGCCGCACCGTCATCAAGTACACCGATGCCAACCAGACGGACAACCTGGTCACTGCCGCCGCGTTCACCGCCACCCTAGTGGGCGCCGGCGACTCCGACAGCCTGCTGGAGTCGGGCGAGATCTTTGAGATTCTCATTCCGCCCACCGGCACCACGCTAACGTCCGTACTGGGCACTGCCCTGGGCACCACCACGCAGTTTAGCCTGGAGGTAATCCCGCCCACCGGCGCCACCCTGTACCTGCAGCGCACCACGCCGGTAGCTTTCTCGTTGCTGGAAAACCTGAACTAACCTGCGGGGACCGGAACTCAGACCCAGCCCTGGCATACCATTCACCGGCGCAGGCCGCGCTTAGCCCCTGGATGGGAAGTAGCGCGCTTGATGGACCTGGCCCTGGCAGCGGCCCTCTCGGGGAGTTGTTGCCAGGGCCAGTTCTACGATAGGCAACCACCCCCTAAGGCACCTACCCATTAAGAAGGCGGCATGGCGGAAAACGACAAGCGCATCGAGTCACTGGAGGACGAGGTCAAGGTCCTCAAAGGAGAGGTCAAGCGCACGCTGGTGGACCTGCGGGCGCTGCTCATGCGTGAGGACTCGCCGTTGAACGAGGGCGGGTTCTCCCGCCGGAACGCCGCCGGCCCCAAGCCCGCCGCCGAGGCGCCGCCGGCCACGCAAGCAGCAGCCAGGGAGTCCGCGCCGCCGCCGCCAACCGTAGCGGCCAACCCGCCACCACCGCCACCACCACCCGTGGCGCCGCCGCCGCCCGTGGCATCCGTGCCCCCGCCCGTGGCGTACGTGCCT